>JARGOD010000119.1 GCA_029210205.1 Verrucomicrobiales bacterium
TCACCGTGTAGGTAAAGATATCGTTGACGGTATCTCCCACCGGGAGAGCATCCGTCACATCCTGGTCTGCCGTATAGGTGTAGCTTCCATCAGCATCCAGCGTGAGAGTTCCATAGGTGCCAACAAGACTGTTGCCAACAAGAGCACCTGTCCCGGTTCCAGTCTCCGTGCCCGTGCGAACTTCAGTCACGGTAAGTCCATCACTGAGATCGAGGTCGGTGTCGTTACTTAAGACTCCACTGGCAGCATCTACGTTCGTCGTCGCATCTTCATCGACTGCTCCGGAATCGTTCACGGCCACCGGTCCATCGTTTTGACCGATCACGGTCACGGTCACCGTTTCCGTTTGCGTCTCATTACTTCCCGGCGCACGCGCCGTGTATTCAAAAGTCGTCACGGCGGACTCACCGACCGCGAGGCTTTCAAAATTAGTTCCCGGAGTGAAAGTCACATTGGTTCCGACAATGGTAGCCACTCCGTCATCGGTATCAGCGGGTTGGGATATGGATGCAATCTCGAGAGGATTATCATCGACATCTGGATCGCTATCATTGTTCAGCACATCGATCGTCACAGGTGTCCCCTCCAATGTGGAGGCGGAGTCCGGATTAGTGACCATAGCATCATCTGCTCCGTTGATCGTCACGGTCGCAGTGGCCGTAGCCGTTCCTCCGTTCCCATCGGAAATGGTGTAAGTGAATGAGTCGGTAACCTGATCACCTCCGTCGAGATTCTCGAACTTCCCGTTGGGGTCGTAATCTACTGTTCCGTTCGCGTTAACCGTAACCAGAGCTCCACTCGCCAGAGTGATCGTTCCGCCCGCGGTGACGCCATTGATCTCTGTAACCATCAGAGTATCTCCGTCCACATCACTGTCAGCCGCAACAGAATCGTCAGCGCCAAGCAGATCGATGTTCACCACTGAATCCTCATTGGTCGTCTCGGCATCGTTGACTGCGACTGGCCCGTCATTCAGGCCATTCACCGTGACCGTGACAGTTTCGACCTCACCTGTTGTCAGGGTGTATTGGAAGGTAACGAGTTCGGTCTCGCCCACCGCGAGGTCCTCGAAATCACCATTCGGATTGAAGGTAATGGTTGTCCCGTTGGTAGACGTGCTCCCTTTCGCCGGAGTTGATACGGAATTGATAGCAAGAACTTCGCCGGCATCCGGATCAGTGTCATTATCGAGAACATTCAGAACAATGGCAGTCGCCTCATCCGTTTCGCCCTCGTCGGGTGCGGTGTTCGTGGGATCTTCCACCCCGGTAACCGTGACGGTCACGGTAGCCACATCTGTGCCTCCATTCCCGTCTGAAATGAAGTAGTCGAACGTCACGGTCTCTTCGACTCCATCATCGAGCGAGTCGAAATCATTTCCCGGATCGAAGACAATACGGTTTTCACTGTTCACCGTTGCACTTCCTTTCGATGGTTGGTCGACCCCGGTAACGATCAGGAAGTCACTGGTGTCGACATCGGTATCGTTGGTGAGCACATCGATCGTAATTGGTGCATCCTGATCTGTTCTAGTGGTATCATCTCTTGCCTCTGGATTGTCATTTACTCCATGAATGGTGACGGTCACGGTCTCAATCGCAGTCTCTCCGCTACCTGCAGCAATGGCCGTGTATTCGAACGTCGTCGTGGCACTTTCACCAAAGGCGAGAGAATCAAAGTTCGATCCCGGAGTGAACGTCAAGTTGTTGCCATTGTTCACCACGACACCATCATTCGCGTTAGCGGGTTGCCCTACGGAATCGATGCTGAGAGCATCGTTAGCATCAATGTCAGAATCGTTCGAAAGCACGTCGATAGTGACGGCTGTTTCCTCGTTCGTGGAGCCAAAGTCGGGATTCGTTTCCGTTGCGTCGTCGACCCCGGTCACCGTTACCGTCACCGTTGCCGTGTCAGTCCCTCCATTCCCGTCCGAGATATCGTATTGGAAAGTGACCAGTTCTGTCTGCCCAACGCCCAGCGCATCAAAGTCACCGTTAGGGTCGAACGTCACATTCCCCTCATTATGAAGCACCAGTCCGGACGAAGGCTGGGTAACTCCGGTGATCGTCAATGTATCGCTTCCATCTGGATCAGTGTCATTCAGGAGGGTGTTGACCACTAACTGACTATTCTGGTCCGTCGAACTGAAGTCATTGTCGGCTTCGGGCGCGTCATTTCTTCCTTCGACAACAAAAGTTACGGTACTGTTAGATGTCGCGCCTGCATCGTCGGACAAGGTATAAGCGACGACGACGGTTGCAGTCTCACCAACCGCTAGATTTTCGAAGCCCCCATTGGGATCAAACGTGATACTGTTGTCGCCATTCAGAGTGGCGACACCCGAGGCGGGAGTTGAAATCCCAGTCACGGTTAGAGTATCCCCAACATCAGGATCACTGTCGTTAGCAAGAACGTCGACGGTAACGGGCGCGTCCTCGCCAACCTTAAACTCATCAGCAACAGCAGTTGGAGGATCGTTAACCCCGGATACATTTATGACCACCTGCGAAGTAGCGACATTGCCGTTGGTATCAACGATCGAATACTGAAAAGACTCTGTTTCTGACTGTCCAACACGCAAGCTTTGAAACCTAGATCCCGGCTCGACCGAGACATTTCCTGAAGCGCCGACGACAACTACTGTGCCACTGGGCAGAGTAACTCGGTCTCCAGGCGAAACGCCGACACCGGCAATTGCCTGCAAAGTCAGACCTCCACCCACTGGATCATTATCATTGGCGATAAGATTAATGGCGATAGCCGGCCCACCATCGATGCCGTTGCCGGAATCTGATATGGCAGACGGTAAGGGTCCGCTTCCGTTGGTCGTTTGAATAATTGTTTGTTCAGCGACTTCCTGCTCATTGCCGCCACCTCCTCCTGTGGAAGCCGGCGCCTGATTTCCAATCGGCAAGACATCGCGGCTAAGTTCGTCGAGTTGCTCGACAAACTCGATATACTCAGTGTTCGAAAACCGCATCAAAGTGAACGATTTTGCGTTTGGAAGATTTCCAGTCTGGCTATTGAATTCATACGCCTCCGACTCAGGCTCAATCGGGTTAAGGCTGATCGTAATCGGCTCCGCCCCCTCTTCTTGAGCATAGAAATCTTCCAGGATTGCTTTTGATCCATTTTCGAAAAGGATCGCCAGATCTTCGTTCTCCGGACGAAGACTGACATCGACAGGATTCCCGGATTCGTCCATGACAACGATGTCATCACCGGGATTAACCTCGACATTCATCACCTTGCCAATTGGAACGAGACTTTTCTCTCCTTTGGAGTCAGTGATTTGCAAAAAATAATTCATGAAACAAAGCGTTTTAAGTCAGTGAATGCGATCACTTGAAAATTCGGATTCGAGAGTTCTGCGGAGGCGTCATCCGGAAGAACTTAAAAACGCCTCCCTTAGGTTTGGCATCAGCGGACGGCTGAACAGGGAGTTGATTTTGTTCGACATAATACTCTTGCTCAAGTGAAGCGTAATCGGCCTCAGGTCCGGCAGTATCAAATCGACCATTCATGAGATGCCCCTGAGTCAGAGGAACCCGCGCGTCCGGATCAGAGTAGGTGAAGGTAGCTGTTTCAGACTTTGGATCGACGACAGACTTATCGTCCAATCCGCACCCCTCGCATCCATCACCGCCGAGAATGAACGAGGTCGCTAGACCTTGAACACCGAGAATTCGGTAGGATGAGGTATCGAGATCAAAGTTGGCATCAAGAAGTCGGGACTTTGCCGTATAATACTCGGACTGAACATCGAGAATGTTCAGCAACTCCTGGCGGCCTACTTTGAACTGCTCACGATAGTCATCTGTGACCATATTCAGCTCTCTTGCGTAGACCCCCAACGCATCAACAGAGGCCAGAGACCCCTCTCTTTCCTGCCAGAGAACTCCAAGATTGTAATGGCGTTCCAGATCAGCGGTTCTGAGCAGTTCCTCATATTTGCCAACCTGATAATGTTCCTTCTCTTTAGCGGCCTTATTGTATCCCCCGGAGAATAAATCCCAGCTTGCGACAACTAAACCGCTGACCTCATTATCTTCTCCTCGAACACCTCCGAGGTCCCGCCCGACTGAGGCACCACCATCAAGATAAATGCGGGGGCGATCCAGACCTTCAGAGGCGCGCGCACGAAACTGAGCAGCCTCAAGTGCTTCCGCGGAAGCAAGGTAGCTAAAATTGTTGCTGAGATCCACGGAATCCATCACCGAAGGAACTCCCGGGATCTCCGGAACGGTAAGATTTCGGGGAATCACTCCCGTGAGGCGCTCGAAGCGGTTGCGTGCCAGCCGAAGTGCGAGCTTCGAAGTGGCCAGCGTATTAGTGGCAAGCCCGAGGCGTCCCTGAACAAGAGAGAGATCAGACCGAGCTCCGCCTGCTCGAGCGCGCTCTTCCAGCATGTCGCGCATACGCTCATGATTTCGAACATTCAGCTCAGCCAAATCAATCTGGCGCTCGGTTCGAATGACTTCGAGATAAACTTCAGCAAGATCGACGACTCGTTCTTCGATCATGCTTTTCTCAAGGTACTGCTGAGCTAGAAACGCATTTCGCGAAGAGCGCGCCTGATTCACGGTAGTTCCGCCGTCGTAAAGCAATTGGCGGATCGAAAGTCCTACCTGGCGCTGAAAAAGACTCTCTCCTGATTCGAAGAGTCCATCTGTTGAGCGGTCTCGCTCAGTCACTCCAGCTGAAGAATTAAGCGATAGTCTTGGGAAGAGGCCCGACCGGCTTAATTTCTGATCTTCACGGCTGCTCAACGTGTCATACTCAGCTGCATTAAGTTCCGGCTCAAACTCCAGCATGTGACAAACCGCTTCACGCAAAGTCTGAGACTTGGCCGAAGTTGGTAGAGATCCGAGAGTGACCGTCATGGTCACCCAAATTAACGCAAAATTTGTGTAATTCATTACCAATTTCAATTATTACCATAAATATCATAATAAATTACAGAAATGCAAATAGATTTTTAATCTTAATAATTCAATGCCCCGAAGAATAAATAGGTCGTCGACCGGGGGCACTTAGCGGAAAGGCCAAAACACTGGAACGAGCAGCGATGCGACGCCCCAGAGGATGAGATTCAGAGGCACTCCTACCTTTGGAAAATCGGTAAATTTGTAGCCTCCAGCCCCGTAAACGTAGGTGTTTGTCTGATAACCGATCGGAGTCGCAAAACTAGCGCTACAACCGAACATCATCGCGACAATAAAGGGGCGTGGATCGACGCCCATCTCTCCTTCATAGACAACTTTCGAAGCGATACCGATCACGATCGGCGTGAGGAGAGCCGCTACCGCGTTATTACTGATCAGCTCGGTAAGAGTCGAGCTCAGCAAATACACCACGGCCAGGATCACAAACGGGGAGAAATCCCCGAAGATTGACATAATTCCATTCACCAGAACCTGCGCCGCGCCGCTTTGATCCATCGCGAGTCCCAGCGCTAACATGCCAAAAATAAGAAAAACGATGTTCCACTGCACCGCTTCATAAGCCTGCTGAGCCGTGAGGCAGCGCGAAATAATCATCCCGATCGCAGCAAGGATAGCTAATGCCGGAATCCCCAGCACCTTAAATGAAGCGCCAAGGACAAAAGCCATCGCGATGCCAACTCCGATCCAGACCTTCTTCTTATCGACCTTTAGCTCAGGGGTGTCGGAAATACTTACGAAGTCTTTTTGACTCTGGAGGCGGCTCAGGGCATCAGGCGCTCCTTCCATGAAGAGAGTGTCACCAAAAGCAAGGCGGACCGTGTTAAAGTCAGCCTTCAAATTCACGCCCTGACGATGGATCGCAAGGACGTTGATTCCGTAATTCCGCCGAAAACCGATCTGCTTCAGCGTCTTCCCGACCATACTCGATCTCGGACCGATGATCCCTTCGATCATTTTCAGTTCACGAGTTTCCAACTCCGTCAAATTCAGCGGATCCTGCCCCTCAAAACTAACACCTCCCTTTTCCTTCAGTTCCTTAAAAGCCTGACCATGAACAGTGATGAGGAGACGATCCTTCTCATTGACAATCAGCTCATCAAGATCGGTCGGCAAAGACCGTCCCCGTCGGCGGACCTCTAGCACTTGCGCTTTCGGGTAGCTCTTAAGCAGTGTTTCGACAAGCGTTTTACCGACTAGCGGAGAGCCCGGCTCAACCTGAAATTGCGTCAGCACTTCACGCGTCACTTCACTGTCGATCAATTCGGAAAGAAGACTCCGATTTGGCAGCAACTTTCTTCCCACAATGATCAAATAGAGAAAACCGACCACCGCGTAGATGATCCCGAGCTTTGTCAGTTCAAACATCCCGAAGGCCATCTGCCCGTATTCCTGAGAGACTCCGTCGATAATCAAATTCGTCGACGACCCGGTCAAAGTGCAAGTACCACCAAGGATCGAGGCAAAAGAAAGCGGGATCAGCAACCGGGAGGCCCGTAATCCGACCGCACGCGCATGCGCAAGAACGATGGGAAGAAAGACGACCACAATCGGAGTGTTGTTAACGAACGCTGAAAGCACCGCTACCATTGTCATCATGACGAGAAGAACCCGCAGCTCGCTTGTGCCCGCGACTTTCGAGAAAAATTTTCCCATCGCATCGATGACCCCGGTTCGTTCAAGGCCCGCACTGAGAACAAACATGCAGGCAATCGTGATAGGAGCGCCATTACTGAAAACGGTGAGAAGACCACGCTCAAGGATGACACCATTTTTGATAACGTCGGTCAGTGGCAGGATGCCGGCAAGGAGGACAGCTCCCATCGCGGAGAGAGCGACAATATCTGGCGATCCCCATTCCCTGAAAAAGGCGACGATCACCAACACGAGAATGATGTAAATCGTGATGACAGACAAATTCACGCCCGGAATCAGTGGTTGGAGGAGATCAATGATCACAACATTCTATACCGGTCGCATTCACGAAACCAAGTCAGCAATTGCGGAAAGTCAGGGTTTTCGCTAACTTGTAAGCTCATGGAGACACATCGGCCGCCGACCAGCTTCGAAACGAAGGTTTACGACGCCCTTCAACTGATTCCGAAAGGCAAAGTCACCACCTATGGCTTATTGGGAAAATACATCGATTGCGCTTCTCCGCGTGCCATTGGACAGGCATTGAAGCGTAATCCGTTTGCTCCCGATACCCCCTGTCACCGAGTCGTTAGTTCCGATCTCAGGATCGGCGGTTTCAGCGGTCAGAGCGATGGAGAACCGATTCGCCGAAAGCGCCGTCTCCTCGAAAACGAGGGCGTTGTGTTTCAGGAAAACGGCTCGATCAACCCGGACTACTGCTATCAGTTTGATGAGTGAGGAAATTGATCCAGCCGAAGCAATGAAGCGTGAGCTCGCTGAAAATCTCACCGATCTCGAAGTCTATCGAATGCCGTTCGGTCGATATCAAAATCGGCATCTACACACACTTCCCTACGAATATCTTCATTGGTTCGTTGATCGACAAAATGGATTTCCTGACGGACGTCTCGGAGAACTAATGGAATTCGTTTACCACACCAAAGCCGCCGGAGCGGAAATCGTTTTCTCGAAAATCGGGAAACACTGTTAGTCCCTACCCTGCAGTTGGATCGAGCACTTCCACCGCACTGCTCACCGCCTTGAGAAGTCGGTCAATTCGTATCGGTTTACTTATAACATCCTTGATTCGAACGTCTTTGTTCAATTCTTCAGGGAGCTTCGGGTCCTTTTCTTCACGGACGAAAACCACGCCGGGAGCAAGACGTTTCGGACCGTGCTCATTGCCATAGGCCTTCGAAATCAGTTCGTAGAGCAATGGCCCGCTCAAGGTCTCAAACTGCATTCCGAAAACAAAAATTCGATACGGTCTTTGTAACGCCAGCTCAAATCCTCTCAGCGGATCTGATGTCGTCACCACTTCCGCAGCCGTAAAGTTCTTCAGCGTTTCGCGGATCAAGCGGGTTGTTGAAGCTTTTGGCAAAACAACCAATACCCGTTCAGAACTGTCTTCCTCCGCAGGAAGTGCGACGATACCATCGACTACGCCAGCCTTCTTTTCGACTTCTTCGAGCGCCGCTTCAACCTCACCCTTCAATTCAGGGGCCACCTCCACGCCGACGCCGTCAATCTCATCGAGGTTCGTGTCAACAATAGCAATCTCAGACTCCTCTTGCGGGGAGCCAATATGCCTTAATGTTTTCCATTTCCGTTCTGACCGACCTTCCATATGGGCGATAATGCTGTGATCAAAATTCAGGGAGCTCGACAGCATAACCTGAAAAACCTGAATTTGGAAATCCCGAGAAACCGGTTCGTGGTCATCACGGGCGTCTCGGGGTCAGGGAAATCGTCGCTCGCCTTCGACACGCTCTACGCCGAGGGGCAGCGCCGATATGTAGAATCACTCTCTGCCTACGCACGTCAATTTCTCGATCAATTAGAGAAACCGGAGGTGGATTTCATCGAGGGGCTCACTCCGGCGATTGCGATTGAGCAGCGAAGTTCACAGCCAAACCCACGATCAACGATTGCGACCGCAACGGAGATTTACGACTATCTGCGCATTCTCTATGCCGCCCTCGGCCAACCGCACGATCCCGAAACCGGCGCTCCACTCATCCGTCACACCGTCAAAGATATTGTCGATGCGCTCACGACTCATGTGGAAAGGACGAAGATCATTCTTCTCGCCCCGTTTAAAGTAGAAAAGGGCGAAACGCTCAAAGACGTCCTCGAACGCTACCGTGCTCAGGGCTTCCTCCGCGCCCGTCTCAATGGCGAGGTTGTCGAAATCGAAGATGTCGGAGACAAGCCAAAAGCAAAAAAGGCGGAGATTGTGATCGACCGTCTCGTCATCCGAGAGGACATCCGGAGTCGTCTTGCCGACTCACTGGAGATTGCCCAGAAACTTTCTGAGAACCATATTTCCGCACTCGTGCAGTCGCCAGAGAATGATAGCTGGGAGCAACATGATTTCACCTTCAACTACACCAACCCGGAAACAGGTTTCAGCCTCCCGAAACTAACACCGAAGCATTTCTCTTTTAACAGCCACCTCGGCGCCTGCCCTGCCTGCCACGGCCTCGGGAGCCGACTCGTGCCCGATGGAGAACTGATGGTCCCGAACCCCGAGAAAAGCATCCGCGACGGCGGGATCAAAACCTGGTGGACCGGCTCGAAATCCCGAAAGGGATATCATCAGCGGGCCATCGAAGGAATCGCGAAGACCTACGACGCTGACCTCGATCTGCCGATCAAGGATCTGCCTCACGACTTTAAAAAGGCTCTCCTCTACGGCGACGATGACTTCGAAGGGCTCGCGACGCAGGCAACGCGGCTTCTTGAGACCAGCAAGAGCGAAGTGACAAAGCGAAATGTCCGTCGCTTCATGAGTTCCAAACCCTGCCCCACTTGCGAAGGGAAACGCCTCAAAGACGATATCCTTTCGATCACGCTGAATCATCATCTCACACCTCTCTCGATTGAAGGGCTCACCTCTCTCGGGATCGCGCAGGCGCTCGACTGGCTCGACGATGTCGTCCTGACAAAAACACAGGAATCCTATGCTGTTGAAGTCCTCAGTGAAGTCCGGAAGCGCCTCACCTTTCTCAACACCGTCGGTCTCGGCTACCTATCTCTCGACCGGCAGAGTGGAACTTTGTCAGGCGGCGAGAGTCAGCGCATTCGACTGGCAACGCAACTCGGTGCCGGTCTCGCCGGGGTCCTCTATGTCCTTGATGAACCGAGCATCGGCCTGCATCAGGCCGACAACGAGAAGCTCATCGAAACGCTGAAGAACCTCCGCGACGTTGGTAATACTGTCATTGTCGTCGAGCACGATGAAGACACGATCCGTGCCGCAGATCATCTCCTCGACCTTGGGCCCGAAGCTGGTGAAAATGGTGGCCGTCTGCTTGCCCAGGGAACCCCCGAAGAAGTCATCGCCCACCCCGATTCGATCACCGGTGCCTATCTCTCCGGAAAAGAATCCATCGAGCCACAGCCACCTGCACTTCTTGAGGCGGAACCGCGAGAACTCATTGTTCGGGGAGCGCGGGAGCACAATCTCAAGAACATTGATGTTAGCTTTCCGATCGGCCAGTTTGTCTGCGTCACCGGCCTCTCCGGAAGCGGTAAATCCACTCTCGTCGATGACATTTTGCGCCGCGCTCTGTTCCGTCATTTTCACCAGAGTAAAGAGAAGCCGGGCGAACATGACTCCATCGTAGGCATTGAGCACGTCGACAAAGTCATCGTTATCGACCAGGCACCGATCGGGCGCAGTCCCCGCTCGAACCCGGCGACCTATATTGGTGTCTTCGGACCGATAAGAGATCTGTTTTCCCAACTCCCTGCCTCACGTGCTCGAGGATATGAGCCGGGACGATTCAGTTTTAACGTCACCGGCGGACGATGCGAAGCCTGTCAGGGTGACGGCATGATCAAAATCGACATGCACTTTCTCAGCGATGTTTACGTGTCCTGCGAATCCTGCAACGGCAGGCGCTACAATCGTGAAACACTGGACGTTACCTACCGCGGCAAGAGCATTGCCGACGTCCTCGAAATGACCGTCGAAGAGGCGGTGACCTTTTTCCAAAAGATCCCAAAGATCAGTCAGCAACTTCGCGCCCTTCGTGATGTTGGGCTTGGCTACGTTCGACTCGGGCAGTCCGCCACCACTTTATCCGGAGGAGAAGCGCAACGCATCAAGCTCGCTGCTGAGCTTGGAAAAACGGCGACGGGAAACACCGTCTACCTACTCGATGAACCCACCACTGGCCTGCACTTCGCTGACATCGCAACCTTGCTCGAAGTCTTCTATCGGCTTCGCGATCAGGGGAATACGCTCATCGTCATCGAGCACAATCTCGACGTCATCAAATGCGCTGACTGGATCATCGACATGGGCCCGGGCGGCGGAGAAGAGGGCGGAGAAGTCATCGCGACGGGGAGCCC
>JARGOD010000120.1 GCA_029210205.1 Verrucomicrobiales bacterium
TCTGCGATTTTTTACTGAAAAACTGACTTCTATGGCATCTTTTCAATTGCAAGAGAGGGGATTTGTGATTAAGTCCGGCCCCTTACAGGAAGAACCCTTACCGGCGTCAAGGTGACGTCTTTACTGCCTCAAATGAGTGAATCAAAAGATACAGCAACGGAGCTCAAGCTTCATGGGACCGACACCGGCAGTGCCGACGTGCAGATCGCGCGTCTCACTGAGCGGATCACCCAACTTACTGACCATATGGGTCGCAACAAGAAGGATCTTTCCTCACGTCGCGGGCTCCTTCGCTTAGTGGCTCGTCGCCGTAAGCTCCTCGATTACCTTGCGCGGACCCAGCAGGACCGCTACGCCAAGGTCATCGAATCACTCGGCCTTCGCCGATAACATTTGTAGAAAGCGTCGACCACGGTCGGCGCTTTTTCGTTTTGGCTTCCGGTCAAAACCTCTCTGCCGTTCGCAGTGAGGGACAAGTCTCAGCAAATCATAGAGGCAGCGCTCCGGAACCGAAGTAAGCATCGGGATGCAATGCTTCCCTCGCTGAAAACCCTTCATAAGAAAAAGAAAATATGAGTATTGAAAATATCACGTGCCAGGTTGGTGCGTCAGAAATGAAAATCGAGACCGGCAAGATGGGTAAGCTTGCCGATGGAGCCGTCACCGTTCAGGTCGGCGACACAGTCGTCATGGTTACCGCCGTGTCCCAAACTAGCGTTCGCGAAGGTCAGGACTGGTTCCCGCTCTCCGTCGAATACAAAGAGAAGGCAGCTGCTGCCGGTCGTTTCCCCGGTGGATACTTCAAGCGTGAAGGTCGTCCTACTGAGAAGGAAATCCTCACCTGCCGGATGACCGACCGTCCTCTGCGTCCGCTTTTCCCGAAAGGTTACTTCTACGACACACAGGTCGTGACTCTTCTTCTCAGTGCTGACGGAGTCAACGATTCCGATATTCTCAGCATGAACGGCGCTTCTGCTGCGCTCGCTATTTCTGACATCCCGTTTGCGGGCCCTATCGCTGCGGTTCGTGTTGGATACGTAAACGGTGAGTTTGTCGCAAACCCGACTTTTGACGAACGCGAGAACAGCACCCTGGATCTCGTTTACGCTGGTCTTCGTGACGGTGTCATCATGATTGAGGGTGGGGGAGATGAAGTTCCTGACGACGTCTTCAAAAAGGCTCTCTACTTCGCTCACGAAGCAATTCAGCCGATTCTCGATGCCCAGGAAGAACTTGCGCGCCGCGTTGGTAAGCCCAAGCGCGAAGTCGCACTTATGGAAGTTCAGGACGAGCTTCTCGAGATCGCTTATGAGGTTGCCGGTGACCGCATCGAAGATGCGATCAACCAGCCAAGCAAAGTTGAGCGTGGCGCTGCTGTGGGCGGCCTCCGCAAAGAAGTCGATGCAGCAATTCTTGCGAAATACCCTGAAGCAGACAGCTTCGCGATGGGCCAGGCTTTCGATTACCTCCAGAAGAAAGCGTTCCGCGTCAGCATCCTTGATAAGGGTGTTCGCTGTGATGGCCGTGACGTCGAGACGATCCGTCCGATTTCCTGCGAAACGAAGCTCATGCCGCGCACTCACGGATCTGCGCTCTTCGCTCGCGGAGAGACCCAGGCCCTGGCGATCGCAACACTCGCCCCTGCGGATGAGAAGCAGTATCTCGACAACTATGCCGGTGGTGAAGACACGAAGCGTTTCATCCTTCACTACAACTTTCCGCCTTTCTCCGTCGGTGAAACCGGCCGTATGGGTGGCATGAACCGTCGTGAAATCGGTCACGGCGCGCTCGCTGAAAAGTCGATCGCTCCCGTGATCCCGAGCGAAGAGGATTTCCCTTACGCGATCCGTATTTCCAGCGAAGTGATGGAATCGAACGGTTCCACCTCGATGGCTTCGGTTTGCTCCGGCACGATGGCTCTCCTCGACGCCGGTGTCCCAATCAAGCGACCTGTCGCTGGCATTTCCTGCGGTCTTGTCACTGAGTTCGAAGGAACTGAGATGAAGCGTTACAAGACGATGATCGACATCATCGGTAACGAAGACTTCAACGGTGACATGGATTTTAAACTCTGTGGAACAAGCGAAGGCGTCACTGGTTTCCAGCTCGACCTCAAGCTTCCCGGCATCCCACTCGACCTCTTCTGCGAAGGCGTTGATAAAGCGGCGGCAGGACGTCACACCGTCCTCGACATCATGAATGGTGTCATCGCCGAGCCGAAAGCACTCAGCGATTTCGCGCCTCGCATTGAAAGCCTCAAGATTGATCCGAAGAAGATTGGTGAACTCATTGGGCCTGGTGGTAAGAACATCAAAGGGATTCAGGCCGAGACCGGTGCTGACGTTAACATCGACGACAGTGGAGTGGTTTCGATCTACGCCGCGAATCCTGAGGCGCTTGCCCGTGCCATCGAGCTCGTCGAGCGCGTCAGCGCGGAGATTGAAGTCGGCAAGACTTACGAAGGCAAAGTTGTTAGTACGACTAATTTCGGGGCATTCGTTGAGGTTCTTCCCGGTAAGGACGGCATGATTCACATCTCGGAACTCGCAGATTTTCGCGTTGAGAAAGTAGAGGACGTCGTCAAGGTAGGTGACATTGTCGCGGCCAAGTGTATCGGCATCGACGAGCGCGGACGCGTTAAGCTCAGCCGCAAAGTTGCCATGGCTGAGCGAGGCGAGGAAGCCTCCGCTGAGCTCTCTGAAGGCTAATCCAGCCGGAATCACTGATTCTCATTTCGAAAAGCCCGCTCCGGATTTCCGGGCGGGCTTTTTTCGTTCCAGTTTGTTGCATGAAGAGACTTGCAGCATTGTCGGAATCCGCGTTCAGTGAGTGTAACTTCCGCCATGAATCTCCGCAGACTGCTCATTCCGATACTCGTTTCACTACCATTATCTTGTGCTCTCGCTGACCCGGTCGAGGACGCCGTTCAGGATATCAGAGCGAAATACAACGCGATCGAGAGCGCTTCATTGGAGACGCAGGTGATCGAGTTCGCTCCGGATGATGATCCTTCATACGGCAAGGTCACCAAATATTTTCAGAATGGGCAATTAGTGAAGGCTAACTTCGTGTTTGGCGAAGGGGATCATGGAGGTGCGGACGAGACCTATTACTATTACAATGGTCAGCTCTTTTTCATCTATGTCGCCCAGAACAGTTGGCGTTTCACCGGAAAGACTATGGCCAATGGTGAGAGCGAAACTGTTGACTCACTGGTGGAGCAGCGCCTCTACTTTTCGAATGGTAGTCTGATCCGCCATCTCCGGAAGGAAGTTGAGTCATCGAACTACGAGGCTCTTGCTTCAATGGTCGCCAAAGCTCCGAATCAGCCACATCAGGATCTCGCGCTTGCCAGTGCCGCGAAAATGCGGGGCTTTCAGATTCCAGGGGTGGGAAGCTGGCAGGATATCGCGACGATGCTGGGCTATTGAAATAGTTCTTTGTCGATTACTCTGAAACACTGAATTTTTGCAGAATGGCGGCTAGGAACAAAATACCGCCGATATTTTTTCAAAAATAAGAGATCAGCGTTGAGAATTTTGTAAAGTTTGACTATTGTGTGAGCTTAATTGGTTCTGTTTCCGATGAGGTTCCTGCTCGCCGCTATCCTTTTCATTTCCGCAGTTGTCGTTTTTACTCTTATCGCGAAGGTCGTCTACCAGGGTAGCGTCGAGACCGAGTTTGAACGGCAAGCTGCTGCTGCGCTCAAATCTGGAGGATTTGAAAGCGTTCTCGTAGACTTCGACCACCATGAAGCCACTCTCAGTGGCCTCGTTGATAGCGAGCAGGATGTCGAAACGGCCCGAGATATTGTTCAGAAGGCAGTGCCGGTGGCACGTCTTCCGGAGATCGAGATTTCACAGATCGCGATTCGTCCGACGATCCCGCCAGAACTCCGGGTGGAGTCATCTTCGAATGGAGAGCTGATCAAGGTATCGGGGGTTCTCGGTGATGATGGTGAAGGGGTCAGAGCGCTTCTGGGTGCTCGCCTTCTCTCAATTGCCGGCGGCACTGTTGAAAACGACATCACTTTCAATGCGAAGCGTCTTCCTCTTGCCGTGGCAACGGAATTCGCCGCAGTGACGGCGGAGCTAATTCGTCATTCTGCGACAGCAGCTGTTTCGTTTTCCGAAGAATCACTGACCCTGAGCGGGACCGTGCCGAATGATGGGATAAAAGAGGGCATTTTGGAACTGGCTTCGATGTTGAAGGTGGAACAGATCAGCGATGAAATTTCGGTTGTCGACCCGAAGTCTTTTCTCAGAAAATCGACTCTCACTCTCACCCGAAACCGTTTCGGCATCACGCTTGGAGGAATTCAAGCGGCCGCTGGCGACGGAGTCAAAGTTCCGGCGATTTTGATGGAGGCTTCTCGAGGTCTCGTCATCAATGATCGCCGTACGGTTTCTGAAGATCGTGTTGCCGGTATCTGGGAATCACATATAAAGACAACTCTCCCTTCATTGATTGAGCATCTCCGCGGTGAAATGACAATTGAATTTGGGGAGGAGCAGATTCGCATTACCGGAGTCACCGAAAGTCGCGAAAATCGTGAGGAAATTCTCGCAGCGATTCAGCCGATTCTAACGGAGAGTCCGGACATTGAGATCCTCGCTGATCTAACGCTCGCCAATCCTTCTGAAAGCAGCGGTCCAGCCTCCTCGCTTTCGATTACCTACGTTGAAGGGCTTCTGACACTTGAGGGGATCGTAGATGATGACACATTCGTCTCTGACCTTGAGGTAGCCATGGAGCCGGTTGTCTCTGATTTACTTGTCAAAAACTCGCTTGAAGTGATGGCGGATGCCGCACCGTCGAGATGGATTGAAAATCTTGCGGTTTTTCTCAGCGAAGCCATACCGCGGGTCGAAGAAGGTAAGTTTCACTTTTCCGACTCTGAGATCAGGCTCGAGGGGACGACCAAGAAGATTACCGACAAAGCAATCCTTCAGAATGTAGCGATCAACTCGGTGCCATCGGGCTACACTGTAGAGAACCAGCTAATTCATCCGGATGAACCATTCCCAACCCCGGAACTGCTCCCTGAAGCAAGAGCCAAACTCGCAGAGTCGCTAAAGCAGTTTCCCGTCTACTTCGACTCCAACAGTGAGATTGTGAATGAATCAGGGCGCGAGAAGGTCAAGGCTATTGCGGAATTGCTGAAAGAAGCAGGAGCTGACGTGGAACTGGTCGCCACTGGTTTTGCTGACAACGTCGGTAACGCAGAATACAATCGCCAACTGAGTTTGCGACGGGCAGGGGCTGTCATTGAGGCCCTTGCCTCCCTCGAAGTTCCGAAAGAGAGCTTCACGACAGAAAGTAGGGGGGAAGACGTTTCGGGACTGTCTCGAAGCGAAAGATGGAAAGCACGGCGTGTCGAGATTTCACTCGCTGGTGGCACCGAAACTGATAATAACAATACTGAGTGAATTTGTTCCACCGCTATCCATGAACCTTGATCTTCCACCTTCTTCTGAGAATTTCCTGACTGATTGGGGACTGACTATGGCAATTAGTGGCCTGATTTGTGCTCTCATTGGCCTAGTTGTGGGCTGGATAATTTGGAAGAATACCCGTAGATTTACTGAAACTATAGAAAACGGAAATCGGGACGCTTTTGCTGACTATGAAAGGACGAGTGATGAAATGTCCAAAATCAAAGCAGAGCTCTCCAACTCCGATGACTAAAGTTTTCCGAAACACCGTTCACATCCGCACACAAACACCATGCACGACTTCACCCTGTTTCTTCTGAAAAACTGGCTACCTGTCGGAGTTGCTTCGATTACTTTTTTTCTGATCGGACTTCTTTTCGCCAAATTTATCTGGGGGCGATGGTCGCAGCGACTGGCTTTCGCCGTCGAAGAAAACCTCAATCTAGCAAGTCAGTGGAATGCTCTTGGCTCTTCGCAGCGAGATCTGTTCAAGAAGCTTCGTGCCCGCTGGCAATCCGACCGGGATGTTTGGGAAGCCCGCCTCGTCGAGACGGAAACACTGGTTGCTCAGAAAGATGCCCGCATTGTTCAACTAACCAGTCAACTCAGCGGCTCTGGCAAGGAGATCCCGGCAGAAATTGAGTTCAACTCGAAGCTGGTAGAAGAGATTGAGAGGCTCAAATCAGAGGTCCGGCATCATGAAGAGGCAAATCAGAAACTGAAATCCGAGCTGGCGAGTCCTGTCCAGCCAGTATCTCTATTGGCCTCTGTTCCTGCGGCAAGTGGAGGAAGTGAACTGGAAACCAAGATCTCTGATCTTGAAAAAGATCTCATCGATACCCACGATGAGCTTCATCAAGTGCGGAACGACTATCTGATGCAAGTCGAATTGGTGGAAGTGCTGGAGTCAAGAATTCAAGGTGGAGCAAATCGCTCGGCACCTTCGACAGAGGCAAAGAAAGCCTCGCAGTTGGAGGCTCTAGTCGCTCTTAAGAGTCAGGATTTGCTGAACTTCAGGAACGAAATCCTTACGCTGAAAAAGCGAAATGAAGAATTGCAGGCCGAGCTTTCTAATGGAGCTCATCAAGATGAATTCGAATCAATGCGAGTCGAACTCGAGGCGGCATCAAAATCTCTTGCTGCGGCGCAAATTAAAATCGCGGATCGCGATTCAGACATTGCAGGTCTCCGCTTGGAAGTCTCGTCCCGTGAGAAAAAGATTGGGGAAATTGAAGATCAACTCGCCAAGCTTGATGTCGTTGAACATCGCAGGTCTCTTCTGCAGCTTGATCTCAACGATGCATGCCACGAGATGTATGACGTTCGAAACGCCCTGAATCAGAGACTCGATGAAATTGAGATGCTCGAAGCCAGAATCGATGAGCTCGACCCGATAGAGGAAGCCCATAAAGCCTTGGAACTGGAGTTGACCGACACCCGTCATGAGCTCAGCGACGTCCGCATTGCCTTCAATGAAAAAGTCGCTGAACTGGAGAGGAAGACCGCGGAAATGGATGAACTTGAAGCGATCATCGAAGATCGTGGCGCCGAAGTAAATGACCTCTCTTCTGAACTTCGTCAGAAACGCGACGAACTCCGCTTGTTGAAGAATACCCTCGCGGAGACAGAGGGGGAACTCGAAGCAATCAACGAGGAAGCCTCGAGTTTCACGGCAACTCTCAACGGAAAAGAATCTTTTCTTGAGGAGCAAGCACGGCGTATTTCTGATCTCGAATCGGCCTTAGCGGAGCGATACGCTGAGCTGAATTCAGTTCGCTCTAATTTTGACGACGAGACAAAGGATGCGAAGTATCATGAGTCTCGAGCCGAGCGGTTCGAGGCCGAATTAAAGCGGAGGGAAGAAGAGTTTAAGGCATCGGATGCAAGGGTAGCCAATGCGGAGGAAGAGGTTGGAAAAGCACGCCTCCAGATTGATGAACTGACTGGTCGTCTTACGGAGTCGGAGCAGTCCGTCCTTGATCTTCAATCCTCGCTCCAATCTCTTTCTCGGGAGAAAGATGATACTATCCGTGAGCTTGAACAGGCCACTCGCCGGGTCGAGGAGCTTGAGGAGGCAACGCGGGAACGCGAGGAGCATGTTGCTTCGATTGAGCAGGAATGGCGAACCGGCCAAAGTCATTCAGAATCTCTAGAGCGCCAACTCGCGAAACTGAATGTCGAAATGGAGGAAGCCCGGGAAAATCGCCATCACACTCAGGTTGCAATCGAAGAGCTGGAGGAGGCCCTGAAATCCAGCGACAACCGTGTTCTTTCACTTTCAACCTCGATTGATTCGAAAGACAGTGAACTCACTTCTGTGAAAGCCGAGATTGAAATGCTGCAAGCTCAACTGTCGGGCCAGGATGGAAGCGTTCAGGGAATCCACGAACTCAAGAAGAAGGTAGAGAAGCGTGGTCATGCAATTCGGGATCTTCAAAATGAAGTCAGCAAAATCATGATGCAACGAAGTGCACGCGAGAACGAGGTTTCGATGTTGAAAGAGAAGCTTCGCAAGGTAGAGCGTGAGCTTATAAGGGCCCGCGAGCTAACGACCAATTCTTCAACATCAATGATGGCAACGCCTCCGTCAGTTAAGGATCTCGAAGCTGCCCTTCAGCAATCGCTTGTTGATGAGGAAGCTAAAAGCGGAGGTACCTCTCTGGATCAACTGGATCAGGACTCGCTCCAACAAAAACGTGAGATTTCCACTGAAGCTCATCACGCTCAATCAGAGGCTGACGATGATGCGAACACCATCTATTTCGATGAATCGAGTTCAGGCCTTCAGGAGAAAGAGATTAGTAAGATTGATGAATTTGCCCGCCTTGTTCGCCGCTCTACAAAGCTCACCGTTACCGTGATTGGTTTTGCCGGAGCTGAGGGAACTCCAGACCTGACTGAGGCTCTCAGTGCCCGTCGAGCTGATGCCGTGCGTGAACGCCTTCTGGAGCGAGGGGTCCCTCAGTCAAAAATTGAGGTAAAAAGTTCGGGGCAGGATCGAAAATTCAATAACTGGCGCGCTCGTCGTGTTGATCTCGTTGCCGCGCCTATCGCAGTGGCAGAGAGCGTGAACTAGAGTTTCTCAGGATTTCCTTGAATGTCTTTTAGCGACGAACTTCCGCTTCTTAATTTGGCCGTCGCAGGTGGAGACGGCGGCCTGGTCTATTATGCCGTTTGTGCCATGTTTTTTGCTCTGATGGGGCTAGGCTGCGGTTACTTCGTCTGGCGGAAGGGGCACATGCAAACGCAGGATGCGGAGATGGAAGTGAAACGAACAGAAGCTGAACTTCAAGCGCTTCGCCTCGATCTCAGCGAAGAGGAGAAGGGGATTCGACTCGAACATGAGTCGGACGACATTGAGAAGGTCGTTCCCTGAAGCTAGAAACCTCCCGGCCTGCGAGACCGGAAGGCTCTGTTTGCTAAAGAGAATGTGGGCGAACTAGGCGCCGAGTTTCCAATCGCCACGGTAGGGGAGATCTATCAGCTTTTTCTGCGCCTCATCGTTCCCGATGATTTTTTCCGCTTTCGGGTCCCACTTCAGTGCTGTTCCGAGTTCTTGCGATACATAGGCAAGGTGGCCTGGTGTGATTGACCGGTGTGCTGTTTCCGCGTTTGCGATGGTGTCGGAGCGAGAGATGACAGCATTGATGAAATCCCTTTGGTGTCCCGGATTCTTCATCGTCTTCCATTCACCGGCATCGAAACCGTCCGCAACCCACTCGGGATTTGAGGCCGTTAGTTTGCCGCGGGTGACGTGAACCCATCCGTTCTCACCAATCCACTTTGTTCCGCCGGAGTAATTGCTTCCCATCGCAACTTCGATGTCGCCCTCATACTTTGAAAGGACGTCATAGTCGACGGGGGAGTCATACACATCTGTCTCAGGGAAAGTCCAGTTGCGGGCTTCGACTGAAATCGGGCCGCTTTTGTCCATGTCGAGTCCCCAGTGCGCGATGTCATTGTGGTGGCCGATCCAGTCCATGAGTTTTCCGCCCCCATAAGTGAGAGCCCAGCGCCAGGACCAGTGATTGCGAGCCTCCATATAAGGCAGCTTCTCAGCAGGACCGCACCAGAGGTCATAATTGAGGTCAGAAGGCGGGGACTTCACGGTGGCATCTCCCTCCGGTTCATTGAGGCCTTTGGACATTCCGACTTCAACCCGACTGATCTTTCCAAGGTGACCGTTTCTGACGATCTCGACGGCCTGTTGAAATTCCTTTGTCGAGCGTTGCTGCGAACCCACCTGAAAAACGCAGTTTCGTTTCGCGACCTCCTGATAGATTGCCTGACCCTCGGCAAACTTGTGTGTGACCGGCTTCTCGCAATAGACGTCCTTCCCATGCTGAACCGCATCCATCGTGATGATGCCGTGCCAGTGGTCCGGCGTCGCGACCATGACACAGTCGATGTCTTCCCGCTGCGTGATCTCGCGAAAGTCCTCA
The DNA here is from genome assembly GCA_029210205.1 of Verrucomicrobiales bacterium. Taxonomy (GTDB): domain Bacteria; phylum Verrucomicrobiota; class Verrucomicrobiia; order Verrucomicrobiales; family DEV007; genus Arctic95D-9. The sequence continues at coordinate 9,878 of JARGOD010000120.1, forward strand.
TAGGCGTCGCAACCTTTCCACGGCTTGCCGGTCGCTTTCGTGTAATGCTTTTCCATCGCCTCCTTGCCGGGCGTCCGGCCATAGGGGCGACTCGTCTTTTCGTTCCGCGCGAGAATATGGTGGTCTTCCACATCGGCGACGGCGACGCCCTGGACTGCTTCATTTTTCAGAAAAGCTTCCATTACCCCGATGCCGCGGTTTCCGAGACCGATGAAGCCCATGTTGACGCGATTGCTCGGGGCATTCTGACCAAGGACCGATGCCGGAATGATCGTCGGAGCGCCAATGACGGCCGCTGCTTTGCCAAGGAAGTTTCTTCGGGAGGTGGATTTGTTCATGGGGATTTCAGATGGTGAAATATGAATAATAAAGATGATTCAGCAATTCGCGGAAGTCTATTCGTCGGATTTCCGGATCACGCTATTTCAGGAGCCGTTTGGCGACTGAATCAAGGCCATCATTCAACTCAAGGCCGGGTTTGAGTCGATTCTCCGAATCTCGAGTAATGATTGCCAAGTCTCCTTTGACCTCTGTCGAGTCAAAAGTGACCGCCGCGTCCCCGGGGAACCTGCGAATGACATGGTCGATCCCGCCATCCTTTCGGTGGACAGCAAAGCGGAGGTCGCCGGCTTCTCCGTCGGGCAGGACCTCGACGGAAGTGACAGGCCAATCCTCTTCGCGTGCCTGCATCTGGATAAGCCACGCACTGGAGAAGGTGCCGCAAGCTTTCCAGGCAAAAGTGGGAGTAGGGGAGGGCTTAGCGGTTTCCCCGTAGACCCGCCAGCCAAGCAACTCGGGGTCT
>JARGOD010000004.1 GCA_029210205.1 Verrucomicrobiales bacterium
TCATTGGCTAAAAGTTGATTGTCCTATGGAGACTTCACTCTTAGTATAGGCGCTGCCTCGTCACTTTTTGAGAGCCCTGTTTCTGGGATCCTGTGATCCAGGACTTTAGATGACAAGCCCGTTGTTTTTACTTCTCGCCGCTAACCTTCCCGATTCCGCTTTATTGGCCACGTCGGGGCTGTTTTCTCAATACCCGCTCCTCTGGTCGATCATTCTATTGGTCCTGATCTTTTTCAACGCATTCCTGGTTGCCTCTGAAACTGCACACATTCGTGTTCATACGAGCCAACTTGAAGATGCTGCCGAGGAAGGCCTGAAAGGAGCGAGAAGAGCCATTCGACTCCAGGGCCGGGTCGATGCCTACCTTGCGGCGTGCCAAATTGGAATCACAGCTTCGACTCTCATCATTGGAGCAATGGGAGAGCCTTTCATTTCGAGTCTTATTTCGCCCTTGTTCAGTGCGCTTTCGATCGGAGAAACTGCAGTCAGGAGTATTTCTTTCTTTATTGCTGTATCCGCCCTCACCGTTTTCCAGGCCATTCTTGCTGAGCAAGTGCCGCGTGCATTCGGTTTTCGTCGAACGGTAAAGACTGCTTTGGTTACCGCCGCTCCTCTTCGCATCTTTTACTTTTTCGTTGCGGGCCCTGTCTGGCTGATTGAAAAAGTCGCCAGGGTCATCCTTCGAGTCGTCTTTCGTCTTGAGCCGGTCGATAGCCGTCAAATGAGTCATACGGCCGATCAACTGCGCCATCTCGTTGAAGAAACGGGACGAGCGCAGGAGGTCACCGAGACTGAGCAGGAAATCCTGAGGAATGCCCTCGAGCTGAACGAACTTTGTGTTCGCGATATTCTTACCCCACGAAATGAAGTGATCGTTCTTGATGTGCACAGGACGTTCCGGGAGAACTTGGATATCGCGCTTGAATCTAAACACACGCGCTTTCCTCTCGTCGACGGTCACTTGGATAAAACGCTCGGTCTGATCCACATCAAGGACCTGCTAAGAGAAATGCAGAAAGATTCCTCGAACCTCTTCGCTGCGAAGCGGGATATGTTGCGCGTGTCTGAGATGCTTCCACTCGATGAGTTATTGAAGCTGTTTCTCTCGAAGCGAGCTCATATTGCTCTCGTCGTCGACGAGTTCGGGGGCTCGGGAGGTCTTGTTATGCTCGATGACGTTCTCGATCAGGTCGTTGGAGAGATTTATGACGAATTTGACGAGGTCGAAGAGCCGGGCTTTAAGGAAGTCGCTGAGGGCGAGTTTGTTGTCGAAGGCACTCTGCCTTTGCATGAGCTTGCTGACCATGTCGATGAGCTTTCTCTCGACGATCCGGACGTCAGCACAATCGGAGGTTACATCACAAGTCAGCTTGGAAGAATTCCCGATGTCGGAGAGAACCTTGAAATCGAAAACTATCTCGCCGAAATCCTCAGCGCCGATGACCGTACGGTGCAGGAAGTGAAGTTCGTGAAGCGGGAGGTCGTCGAAGAGGATTTGGAAGTGGCCGGCGAAGAAGAAGGCATGGATGCCGCGAGCTCTTCCTAGCCTCTGTTTTTATCTTTGTGGTTTTGACTGCTCACTCTTCGTAACCGGGTGCAACTTCGTGTCGTCTTTCCGGGTTATCTATGTCGGTCAGATCAGAAATCGCCTTTGCAGAGGAAGACGCAACTGGCAACACGCAACCCCATGGGTCGATGAGTATGGTTAATAGGGTCAGCGGATTTGTAGCCCGCCAATTTACCAATGCGATTGGTTTTGTCTCCCTGACATTGATCCTTGCGGTCATCTCTGCCATACCTGTTATCAATCTTCTCAGCCTTGGCTTTCTTCTCGAAGCTTCTTCGCGAGTAGCCGCAAGCGGTAGGCTGCGCGATGGGTTCATTGGTCTGAACTGCTTTGCCCGCTTCGGAATCATAGTCCTCGGCTTCTGGCTCTGGCTCGTCCCGGTGAGGTTGCTCCACAGTTTTTGGAGAGATGCCGAGCTGATTCAGGCTGGGAGCAAGCAGGCGGAGGGTCTTCGTGTTTCCCTCGCTCTCCTCATTGTCTTGATCGCTCTGCATCTAGTTGGAGCTCTTCTTCGGGGTGGGAAGCTTCGATATTTTCTTATTCCGGCACCCTTTCTATGGGTGCGCTGGATCTCAGGCAAATCCCCCTTTCCAGGTTTCAATGGCTTTCACGCAATGTTACTTCGATATATGAGGCGCCTATTATCTCTTGGTAGGCTTGGGCTCTTTGGTTTCCTCGGAGCTGTGGTCTGGTTGGCGATGCCACTGGGAATCCTGTTTGCGTCTTCCGGGGCGAGCCAAAACGGAGTAGCTTTCCTTGGTTCCGCTGTCGGTGCACTTCTGCTGGGTGGTGCAGCGCTTGTGATTCCCTTTCTTCAGGCTCGATACGCAATGAGTCATCGATTCCGGGATTTTTTCGTTCTTTCAGAGTTGGGGAGCCTCTTCAGGCGCGCCCCGATTGCTTTTTGGGTCGCCATCTCCGTAACGCTGCTCTTCGCGCTCCCTCTCTATTTGCTCAAGATTGAACTCACGCCGAATGAAGTTGCCTGGTTGCCGAATGTCATCTTCGTCCTCTTCATGCTTCCTGCGCGAATAGTCCTGGGGTGGTCACTTTATCGGGCAACGCATGCGGAGGCACCGCGCAAGTGGCTGTCTCGCTGGGCTGCAGGTATCGCAGCCGTTCCAGTTGTCGCCACCTATGTATTCTTCGTCTGGTTATCCCAGTATGTAAGCTGGCACGGAACTTACAGTCTATTGGAGCAGCATGCCTTCCTCGTCCCTGCTCCTCTCTTCGGCCTGTAAAAAAGTGCGGTCTACCCTTTCCAGCGGCAGAATGCTTCGATCGCCTCGTATTCAGCCATGCCCAGAGCATCGTAGAGGGCTGCAATTTCGCGGTTCCGCGTCGGAGTACTGAGGTCATCGTCACTGGTTGACATGAATTTACGGATCGCCTCGGCTTTCTGTTCCAATTGATCAGGGCTCATTGGGACCGCCATTTCAATTTCATGTGTCTCAAACCCGCCATCGCGCCCCCGGTAGGACCAGACTCGGCAGTTCGAAGACCAGGACTCATCGGAGAAATTGCTCCAGGCCTCAGCAAAACAATTAAACGCGATCGCCTGGTTAGAACTGGGATCTCCGGAATTGCCAGTGACAAAAATCATATCAGGTTTTAGATCTTCCAGCACGGCCTGCATTATTTCGACATCACTCTCTGTTCTTTGAAAACGTCTGTATCTTCCCTCTTCGTAGAAGGGTAGATCTAAAAACCTGACGGCTCCCGGTTCGAGGCCGCAAACTGAAGCGGCGTCGCGAACTTCTCCTCTGAGGATCAATCCCTTAAGTCTTCTAACTAGTTGGTTGTCAACGCCAAACTCGCCTTTTTCATCCAATGCGTTGATAATTGATTGTGCATATCGCTTTTGATCTTCCCAGCCGGATTCTGCAATGGCCTCTGCCATCTCAAGGGTCACTCTGGCAAAGTTCAATGCCGCGACATCAGCGACCCTCAGATTTCCTGAAGTTTGAAAGAGAAGGCTTATTTCATGCCCTTGCTCTTTGAGTCGGTTTAGAGTTCCTCCCATTCCGATAAATGCATCCATCGGTTCCGGGCTGAGAACGAGGACCCTTTTGGGAAATGGGTTCGCCCTTTCGGGGCGGTAGGAATCATCAGCATTGGGTTTTCCACCGGGCCATCCCGTAATGGTGTGTTGCACCCGGTTAAAGCAGTCGATATTCACCTCATAGGCCGCCTCGGAAGTAGAGGCGAGGAGTTCGCCCGTACCCTTTTCGTTGTAGTCTTCATCGACCAGCTTCAGAATAGGCTTATTGAGCTGGCTTGAAAGCCAGGTGACCGCTCGCTTTTTCATCGATGCGTCCCAGTTCACCGCTCCCACCAACCAGGGATGACGGAAACGAGTGAGACGTGAGCTAGCCGCCGAATCGATCAAAAAGACGGCACTGTGATGAGTTTGAAGGAAGCTTGCGGAGACCCGATCGGTTATTTCGCCTTCGGAGGCCTCTTTGACGATGTCAGCTTTGTTGCTCCCCCACGCCATAAGAACAAGGTTTTTCGCCTTTAAAATAGTGCCGACACCCATCGTGATCGCTGATCGGGGCACATTGGCGACGCCCATAAAATCGGCTGCAGCATCCTGTCGCGTGACACGATCCAGAGTGATCATTCGTGTTGTCGACTCCATTGCAGAGCCGGGTTCGTTGAAGCCAATATGTCCTGTACGACCAATGCCTAGAATTTGCAGGTCGAGTCCGCCTGCTTCTTCGATCTGCTTCTCATACGAGAGACAGTAGTCATAGACGGACTCCATTGGAATGGTGCCGTCTGGTATATGAATTTGCTCAGTCGGTATATCAACGTGGTCAAAGAGCTGGTCATGCATGAAGCGGAAATAGCTTTCAGGGTGATCCCGCTTCAGCCCATAGTATTCGTCGAGGTTAAAAGTCACGACGTTTTTGAAGCTCAGATTTTCATTTTGATGCAGGCGAATCAACTCACGATAGAAAGGAACGGGTGTTGATCCCGTTGCGAGGCCTAGAACGAAAGTTTGTCCATTAGCCTGCCGTTCAAGGATCAGCGCAGCGACTTCTTTGGCCAGCTTCAGGCTCGCTACGGAGGAATCCGGACAAACTAATGTTCGTATTTTTTCAAAGCGCTCTTGCTGAGAAGCCACCCTCTCATCGGCTGAGCCCAGAATACTGCCTGTGTCGTCGAAATTGCTCATAAAGATACAGCAAGCTGCCCGACTGCCATCCTGCTGTCAACGAATCCCAGTTCCGCGAACACTGCCGGAAAAGGATTAGGGTGACGCTCTGTGCTGGTGATCTCGCTCAACCTGTTTCCTCAACTTCGCGGTCGCGAAGCTCCTCAATCATCTTATCGATCTGATCGACATGTTTCAAAGGGGCACGTCGACGAAGATGCTTATTCCAGAGCACTTCGCGAAACTGTTCCATTTCTTCGAGTGAGAGTATCTCCTTCTGCTCCCACTCCGGATCAGATTTGCGGGTGTAGAAAAACTCCCAACGGCCGGCATGGTGCTGAGCGCGATAGAACACTTGCTCTCCGTCTTCGGCGCGGTCACGCCATTCGTGCTTGGTCATGACGTCGCGAGTACTTCTTTGAGAGTTTCTATGCAGCGATGGTTCTGATCCATCGTCCCGATCGAAATGCGAACCCACTCAGGGAGCTTATAGCCACTCATCGTTCGAATGATGACGCCCTTCTGGAGCATCGCTTTGAAAACAGCATCTCCATCTCCGACTCTCACAAGGACGAAGTTGGCGACACTGGGAACATACTCGAGGCCCATTTCATCAAAGGCGGAGTGGAGAAAAGGAAGTCCCTCATCGTTGAGATCACGGGTGCGCTGTTGGTGTTCCTCATCCGCGAGTCCTGCGATCGCGCCAGCCTGAGCAATCATGTTCGTATTGAAAGGTTGGCGGCACTTCTGAAGGACTGTTGCTATCTCGGGAGTCGTGATGCCATAGCCGATCCGAAGTCCGGCGAGTCCCTGGATCTTCGAAAAGGTCCGCATGATGACAACATTTCTCCCCTCGCGCACGTATTTGAGCGTATCGGGGGCATCGTGAAGAAATTCGTGGTAGGCCTCGTCGAAAATGACCATGACGTGCTCAGGCACTTTTTCCATGAAGCGATCAATTTCTTCCTGCCCGACCATAGTGCCGGTCGGATTGTTAGGATTCGCGATGAAAACTTTTCTCGTCCTCGGAGTGATCGCAGCCGCCATGGCATCGAGGTCATGAACAAAACCTGGATCGGGAACTTCGATGGTTTCGGCGCCGAAAAGAGTCGCCATCAGTTTGTAGACGACAAACGCATGCTCTGCCGCGATGACATTGTCACCCGGATTCAAAAAGCCGTGCCCGATGAGTTCGATGATTTCATTCGAACCGTTTCCGAGAATGATGTTTTCCCGGCCTATTCCGAATTTTTCGGCAATCGCATTGCGAAGTTTGTAACCGCCACCATCCGGATAGATGTGCACACCTTCAGCCGCTTCTTTCATCGCTTCGATCGCTTTTGGCGATGGACCGAGTGGATTCTCGTTTGAAGCCACTTTAATAATGTCTTCGGGCTTGAGGCCGAGTTCCCGAGCGGTCTCCTCGATTGGTTTACCGGGATCGTAGGCAACGAGACTATCGAGCCACGGGTGAGCTTGTTGGTTGATGGTCGACATGAAAAGCAGTTTTAAAGAGAAACGTTGATTGCAGCGCTCGCGTTGCGTGCTTTTTCGCGGGCCTCGTCGATGGAGGAGCCCCGGGCAATCGCGACTCCCATTCGGCGTTTTCCAGAGACCTGCGGTTTTCCGAAAAGTCGAATCTGAGTGTCCGGCTCAACAAGCGCCGACTCGAGGTTCTGATACGAAACCTTTTGAGACTCCCCTTCGACAAGCAGCACTGCTGAAGCCGACGGGCCGTGTTGCTGAATGTTGGGAACAGGCAAGCCAAGAATTGCACGGGCATGAACCGCAAACTGAGAGAGATCCTGAGAAATCATCGTGACCATGCCGGTGTCGTGAGGTCTTGGTGAGACTTCTGAAAAGATGACCTCGTCTCCCTTCACAAACAGTTCGACGCCGAAGATGCCTCGACCACCTAATTCATCAGTGATCGCTTTGGCATAGCGCTGCGCTTCGGCTTTCGCCGCTGCGCTCATCGGCTGGGGCTGCCAGCTTTCGCGGTAGTCGCCATCGACCTGAATATGTCCGATCGGTTCGCAGTAGGAGGTGCCGCCGACGTGGCGGGCTGTCAGGAGAGTGATTTCATAATCGAAATCGACAAAGCCTTCGACGATGACTTTTCCCTTTCCGGCACGCCCTCCGTCCTGCGCATACTTCCAGGCGGCCTCTACCTCGTCCGCATTGCGGACGGTACTTTGTCCTTTACCGGACGAGCTCATGATTGGCTTGATCACAAAAGGGATACCGATCGCTTCGACCGCTTCTCTGTATTCTTCTTCAGTGCCTGCAAAACGATAGGGAGAAGTCGTGAGGCCGAGATCTTCTGCCGCGAGTCTTCGAATTCCCTCTCGATTCATGGTCAACTGCGTCGCCCTCGCTGTCGGAATCACAGTCGTGATACCATCGGCTTCCAGCTCAGCGAGGGTGTCTGTCGCTATTGCCTCGACCTCTGGAACGACGAGATGTGGTTTCTCATTCTCAATAACAGTTTTGAGAGCCTCGCCGTCGAGCATAGAGATGACATGAGAACGATCAGCAACCTGCATTGCCGGAGCATTCTTATAGGCATCCACCGCGATCACTTCAACGCCGTAACGTTGGAGTTCGATCACGACCTCTTTACCGAGTTCGCCGGATCCGCAAAGCATTACGCGGGTGGCTTCAGGGGTGAAGGGAGTTCCTATGCTTGCCATGGTCGCTAACTTAGAGATAAACTCGAAATACCAAAGGAATTTTCCAGTCTCTTCAGGGAGATTCTTTTCGCCTCTATGTCGACCGCTTCTCAATGGCTTCTCCTTTTTCGGGTTCATGCACGCATGGCGGGAGTGAAGGCGGTGAAATCAGTGAAGGAGTCCCGTCTCATGACCGGCACGATTCTCCTTTTTCTACTCGCTTACACGGTATCAGCCTACTGGCTGTTTAGTGAAGGTCTCGAATACGTGGCGCGACTCCCCGGGGCTGGAGCTCTCCTCAGCGACCGGCTCATCTTCGTGATGTTTTTCTGCTTCATGATGATGCTGGTTTTCTCCGTCGCAGTCACCAGCTACATCTCACTGTACCGAAACCGTGATACGAGATGGCTTTTAACGCTTCCCGTTTCTCACCGAACTATTTTCCTCTGGAAATGCTTTGAGTCGGCCATGTTTTCAGGCTGGGGCTTGATCTTCATCCTCTTCCCCCTTCTTCTCGCCTTCGCGCAGATTCGCGATGTCCCGATCAGTTTTTTTCTGAAAGTCATTATCGTAATCATTCCCTTCCTCATTGTTGCGAGTACACTTGGCTCAATTATTCTCGTGACCGCGGTGCGCTTTCTCTCTCGGCGACAGATTCTTGCTGCTACGGCACTCGTTGGGCTTATTCTCGTTGACTCAGCAATTCAGACAGCTCTTATCAATCGGGAAGTCATTCAGAAAGAAGAGTTGAGCGCCGCCTTTACCTTTCAGCGGGTCCTTCACCATACTAATATCTCGGTGAATCGCGCTCTTCCCAGTACCTGGCTCTCCAGCGCTATCGTTGATTGGACGCGTCCCTACAGGCATTTTGGCAGCCTTCTCTACCCCACCCTCCTCTACAGCAATGCTCTCATGGGCTTAATGCTCGTGTATCAGGCTGGCGGGGCCTGGTTCTACCGATCTTGGAACCGCTCTCTCCAGCATTCTGCATTTTCGGCGATCCGCCGTGAATCCTATCACAACAGCGTCTCCGTCGAGAAAGCTTTTAATAAAGAGACCACCAATCCTTTTCTCCGGGCGATAATCGGTCGCTCCCATGCTGCCATTTCCAGGAAAGACTTCCTCACTTTCTTTCGTGATCCGGCGCAGTGGGTCCAGTTCTCTCTTGTTTTCGGGCTTCTTGCTATCTACGCGAGTGGCCTCAGGCAGATGAACGGGAACATTGAGATGCCTAAAGATCTCTATCTTGTGGCCTTTCTGAATCTCGCGGTCTGTGCGCTTGCTCTCTCCACATTGACAACGCGCTTCGTTTTTCCACAGTTCAGCCTCGAGGGCCGAAAGCTCTGGATTCTGGCGATGTCACCAATTCAACTGTCATCGCTCGTCTTTCAGAAGTTTGTCACGAGCACTATTTTCAGTGGGGTCATCATCGTTCTCATTCTCCTTATTGGTGGCTATAACTTGCAGCTTGGCTGGGCGGACTCCCTCTTTTTTGCTTTTGCGATTGGATTACTCGCGATCGGGTTAAACGCTCTCGCGGTGGGCCTCGGAGTCATCTTCCCAAATCTTGAAGAATCGAATGCCGCAAAGATTGTCAGCGGGTTTGGTGGGACACTCTGTCTCATCGGGAGTTTCATCTACATTCTTCTGTTTATCCTCCTTCTCGCATGGGCACGGTGGGACGTATTTCAATCCAATGAGATTAGTTCACAATGGCTTCATAACCCTCGAAGCCAGTTAGCCATCGCTGGAGCACTGTTCATAACTACTGTGGTAAGCGTGGTTCCTCTGTTTTTTTCACAAAAAAAGCTAAAAAGACTGGAAATTATAAGCATTTTATAATATTAATGGTTTGTTAACTAAATTTAACCAATCATTTCCCCTCATGTCTGCCGCAGCTGAAATCCAACCGATGTTTTTTGATGAAGATGGTGGAAACGATCTGGATATTCAGTTCGATCCGAAGCAGTTCGAAGCGGTGACTCCATACAGCGAGGATCTCAATGACGAGTATCAGCAGGCGCAGGACCAATTGCGTCAGCTTCGGCAACAGGAAGAGCAAATTCGCCGACAAGCGGAAGAACTTGAAGAGCTGACTCAGAAAGAAGAGCAATTCAAAGAAGGCCGCGCTGCTGCTACTGAGCAACTCACCAAATATCTTTCAATTCTCGACGGAGAAGCGACTGAAGCGCAACGTCTTGCAGAGGACTGCGGATCCGCTCACGAACGACTTGAGAGTCATCTTTCACACATTAACGCACTGCGTCCCGAAACATGGAGTCGTGCTGATCGGAAGGCTGAAATCGCTCGCGCCCTCAGTTATGTTGAAGCAGCAGAGGAGGAGCTCGAAGATGTCACCACTCTCGTGAACAGTTTCGGTAAAAAAAGTTCGGGGCTCTTTCAGGTGAAAGCCCACCATCGCCGTCCTTCTGGTTCCGGGAGCGCGCCACAACAACAGGATTTCGCCTACTGGCTTAAGAGCGGTTTGGCCTTTTCGCTTCCCCTTGTTGGATTTGCGGTGATCGCACTCGTTGTCGTTCTCTTTTTCTAAGGAAAACCATCGTTCTGAAGCTGACCACTCAAAAGTTACGCACCTTACCTCGGGCTAATTCTAAGACACAAAGCCATGGGAATGTTTTCATCCTCTCCGTCCAATCGGCGTCGTCGCAGCAAAAAAAGCAGCGATAGTTCCTGGATTAATGAATCAACCGCTCCGCCGAAACCGCGCACGGCTCGAAAGACCAAGACGGCTCATCCAAGAGAGAAGGTTCATCAGTTACACGCCCAGATCGGTGCGATCGAAGGATTTCTTGCCAAGCATCATCAAGCTGAAGTTCAGCGGTTGAAGATGAAGCAGGAAAACATTCTTCCTCCTCCCGACCGTTCCAAGCACCGTCAGGCCCGGAAGAAAGTCACGATGGCTGCGCGCCGCCGTGAAAATGCCGAGCGCAATCGCACAAGCTTCAAGTTTCTCGTTATGTTTTGCGCCGCTTGTGCACTCGGCTGGTGGCTTATTTTTGCGGGTGTTTAGATCCCTGCTCCTGAGTTCGATCCGTCCGACTTTCGGACGTAACTTTGTCCAAGTCAGGGCACAAAGAGTGCGAGAGTAAGGAGGCTCACACCTTTCGGCCGCGAACCTATTCGGCCGCTTCAGCTTCGTCTTCCCTCACTCCGTTCTTCACCTCAAATTCGCGGCACCAGCCTTTGATTTCGAGATCGTTGAAGATCTTTCCCATGACGCGGCGAAGCAATCCTTTGAGATTCGCGTTCTCGAGCTCGGCGAGATTTCGAACCGCGGCGTCCTTGTAGGTCTCAAGGAGAAGGAGGCACTTCTCATCCGCCTCGACTTCGTGAGCGAGAGTACGGATTTTGTGAATAGCGATGTCCTGAAGATCTTCGTGGCTCCAAAGCGACTCCATGAGCGCCTTGTCATCCCCCTTGGCCCGCTCTCTCGCAAGCGCGAGAAGAACACTGGGGCGCATTTTTTCCAGTTCATTGTCACCGGCATCTTCGCCAAGGTCATCCATGTCGTCACGGATCTGATAAGCGATTCCAAGATTCTCCGAATACTTCTCAAGGACTTCGCCGACCTCATCGAGCTTCCCGGCGTAGCTCGCACCCAGCTTCAGGGCGACCTCGAAGGCGGGCGCTGTCTTTTGTCGGAAAATCTCGAGCACCTGCTTGGATTTCAATGGCTTAGGATCTTGTGCCCATACCAGTTCAGCGCCCTGACCGCGGCAGAGTTCTCGTTGTCCCCGTGAGGAAACGAGAAGCATCTCCGTCTTCTGAGCATCGGAGACTTCGCTTTCACCGATGAGGCGGTAGCCTTCCCCGATGAGCAAATCTCCGGCATTTAGCGCCACAGGAATACTGTGCTCAACATGCAAAGTAGGCTGATCGTAGCGTCCGTGGTCTTCGTCTTCGATGTCGTCGTGGATCAATGACGCTTTGTGAAAGAGCTCGGTTGCGACGGCGATCTTTTTAAGATCCTCAGGGATTGGTTCCCCCCGATCTTCACGCAGCGCTTCGAAGGCTGCAGCGGTGAGGAAAGGACGCCAGCGCTTCCCGTCACGGGCAAGCCACTCACGCGCGATCTCTTCCTGGCGACCCTCTGCAGGCCCCATGATCGTTTCAATTGACTCAGCGGTGAACCATTCCTTCACCTCTTCGTGGAGAGCATTGAGATCGAGACGGCGGGTCTTGTCATCACTCGTGAGGTGGATGTATTCCCAGACCCAGTCGATATCGACAGTCGTGTTGATGCAGTCATCCTGAAGAAGAGGCACGGCGATCGATGGAATCGCGGCTGCTTCGACATAGGGAAATGTTCTCTCAAGAACGGGAAGGCATGAGATGCCGACGATTGCTTCAATCTGTCCGGTTTGAATAAGCGACATGACAATCGCTGAACCTTCCGCAACGAGAACGGCGTAACCGAGACGCTCAGCTTCGTTCTGAAAGTCTTGAATCGAGCAAAGTCCACACTGTTTGCAAAGCAGGCCAAACTCGTCGAAAGGCGCCGGACATTTATCTTCGACACGCAAGCACTTCGGCATGAGGAGAAGACGGCGCTCGTAAGGGATCTCCGCGAGCGTTTCCCTCCACATCTCATTGTTGAGGCAGACTGCGGTGTAATGAAGGTAGGTCTCGTCGCCTTCGTAGCCAAGGCCTTTGAGGATGACACGGGCGTGGACATCGAGCTCCTCGAGCGGCATCGGTGGAACCGGATTCTCTTTTTCGATGTAGTCACGAATCGCGGCAAGAAAGTTGTCCCGCTCAATCTTCGTCTGAGGAATGTATTTCTTCGGCGGACGAAAACGGGTCGTGGTGACTGGCACCGGCTTCGGAACCTTGATGGTCTGGATGGAGTCGACGGGAGAGGACATAAATGGGAAGTCGATTCAACAGGGTTGGCTCGATGACCTAACCCTGTTGGGTGCAGTCTAACATGAGACAGAGTCTCGAAAAGCACAATTCAATCCAAGGGAACCTCCCCCACGCAATCAAGTGAACAAAATTTGCAACGTTTTGAACACAGCGGGAATGGGAGCAGGTCCGACCGGGAACGGTGGGTAATCCTGACGCCCTCTCAGCGATTTACGGCGATGTGTAGAATCGTGGCCGCATGGCCTTTGCTCTGCTCATTTTTCTCCGCTGAAACGCGGATCGCAGCAGTGTGGTAGGCATTGCTCAGTCCATCGGCAAGGAGGACGCTGCGCGGGTAGTTGAGACCCTTGCTGTATTTCTCGTGATACAAATCAACTGCTGACCACTCTCCCCCGTCGATGCTGACTTCGAGGATCCCGGCATCCGGCCCGGCGAGGACGAACGCTCCGAGCATGTTTCCTGAGAAAGTGTAATAAAAGTAGTCCCCCGCTTCGTCAGATCGCAGGGCGTGATATTTTTTGTAGTCCTCACGGATTCCTCCCAGTGGAATAAGAGCGTCCGAAACCGGCTCCCATTTCCACCCCCCCAGCCAGTTCATTGCCTGAGGGTCTACCAGTTCGATCGAAGCGAAAGAGCGCGGATCTAGCGGCACGGGGATCGCGACGGTCTGGGGAGTTTCCCCGGAAATGGTTTCTTCGATGACTTTTGTGATCAAGCCAGAGGAAAAGATGTAGCCGCTTTCGTTCGGGTGAGTGCCCCCGTAGTTCTCATTCCAGGTCATCGTTCCGGCGGCGATCTCATTGGCGAGGCCCTGTCCCACATCCACGATCGGCAGATCGTAGTGGCGAGCGACCGTCTTGTGTGCCGCGACGCTGACCGCTTCCTCACCGTTTTGCTTTTTCTCTAGAATCTCGGGATTCACATATTGCACTGAAATGATGTCGCCCTTCGGATTCGCTTCGAAATACTGGCGCACAATTCCCTCGAGCCCGCGAATTGCCGTCTCGCGGTCATGCCCCGCGTCCTGATCGTCATTCACTGCAAACTCCAGCACGAGCAAGTCCACTTCGCCCTGCGAAAGAACATCCCGATCCAATCGAAACGATCCCGTCATGGAGCAGGTCGAACTCAGTCCGGCATTGGTGAAGGTGAAATCGACATCTGACCAATTTTTCTCAAGCCAGTCTGCGACTTTCTTGCTGTGACCAGTTTCCTTCTGTGTGATCGACCCGCCAAGAAAGGCGACATGCGCCTTCCGCTCCTTCTCCATTTTCGCAATGAAGTTGGAAACCCCGCGGCTCCCCATTTCAATGACAGGGGTTTCTTCACCCTGTGTCAAATGAGCCAAAAAAAAGGTGGCGAGAATCGGTATCAGAAAAAAGAGCCTCATGACTTGTCGTGATCCAGTAAAAGCGACAAGACTAGTGAGATGAAACTGTTTTATTCCCTTTTCGCGTTAGCGACGCTTTTCTCAAGTTTCGGTTTGGCGGCTGAAAAGCCCAATATGCTGGTCATCATGGTGGACGACCTCGGCTACGGCGATCTTTCGATCTACGGCGCTCCCGATCTGAAGTCACCTCATATCGATGCGCTAATGAATGACGGGATGCGCTTTGATGCCTTCTACGCGAACTGCCCCGTTTGTTCTCCAACACGAGCGTCTTTCCTAACCGGCCTCTATCCGGACATGGCGGGTGTCCCCGGTGTCATTCGGACGCCTCTCCCGGATCGACCGACCAGTTGGGGTAATTTGCGAAACGACGTCACAACTCTCCCGACCCACCTGAGTACAGCTGGCTATGATACTGCACTGATCGGTAAGTGGCATTTGGGCCTGGAAAAACCAGATCGCCCAAATGATGTGGGTTTTGATTTCTTCCACGGCTTTCTCGGTGACATGATGGATGACTATTATGATCACCTTCGACATGGCGAGCATTACATGCGCCGCAACGAGGAAGCGATCCATCCGGAGGGACACGCGACTGATCTTTTCACAGACTGGACTGTGGATTACCTGAAGGAGCGAAAAGATAAAGAGAATCCCTTCTTTATTTTCCTCGCCTACAATGCGCCGCATACCCCTATCCAGCCGCCACAGGACTGGCTTGAAAAGGTGAAAGCCCGCGAGGTGGGAATTGACGATGACCGGGCTGCGCTTGTCGCTCTCATTGAGCACCTCGATGAAGGCGTCGGCCGAGTCGTGCAGGGGCTCAAGGACGAAGGGCTCTGGGAGAACACCATCACCATCTTCACCAGCGACAACGGCGGGCAATCCAATGTCGGTGCTCGAAACGAACCCTGGCGCGGAGGAAAGCAGGAGATGTGGGAAGGTGGAATCCGCGTCGGTACGTCTGTGACATGGCCCGGCACAATCGAAGCAGGAACAATTCAGTCCGACCACGTTTCCCTCACCATGGATATCTTCCCCACTCTTGCTGAGATCGCCGGCGTCCCCGTTGATTTTCATCTCGACGGAAGAAGCTTTCTTCCCGTTCTCAAAGGGCAAGTGTTTGAAGAACAGCCCCGACCGCTCTTTTGGGTTCGTCTCGAAGGAAACCCAAGATACGGCGGTTTGCCCTATCACGCCGCGAGAATTGGAGAATGGAAAATTCTTCGCAACACACCTTACGAACCTTACCAAATGTTCCAACTCGACAGAGATTCCGGCGAAGAAACGCCGGTAGAACGGAACAAGGCTCCCAGGAAATATGACGAACTCTACAATGCACTCATGATGCATCACAATCATGCCGGGAAAATCCCATGGCAGCGAGAGAATCCATAAAATGTCTCGCCGCACTGAACTCGAGCTTTCCCTCACTTCTTACGGCAGGTCAGAGCGCGGTGTCTCTCTGGACTACCTTAAACCGGAAGTCCCTTGTGAACTTCTCATCGTGGCGGGGATCCATGGAGAAGAGTCAGACGGCGTCATCTCACTTTCGCGTGCTTTTCGCTCTATTTCTCCGCTAGTGATCAGCCCCTCGATAGCGGCAGTCTTCTGCGCGAACCCGGACGGGGTGATTCTCGGGACGCGAGGGAACGCGAACGGTGTCGATCTCAACCGAAACTTCCCCGCTTCGAACTGGTCTCCGGATCCTTCGACTTGTCGCTGGCACGCTGATGAAGACGAAACTATTCCGATTTTTACCGGTAAGGAGCCGGGTTCCGAGTCCGAAACGAAAGCGATCATTTCGTTGATTAAGGCACTAAAGCCGGCGCAGATTTTGACGCTGCACGGTCCGCTTGCCTGTGTTGATGATCCGAACCAGAGTCCTCTCGGACAATGGATCGCAAAGCGCACGAAGTTGTCGCTCGTGCAGGATATTGGCTACCCTACCCCGGGCTCAATGGGGTCTTGGGCTTCTGAGGCGGGTATTCCGATCATCACCTGGGAGTTCCCGCCGGATGGAGTTGAAGCCCTCAGCCGGTCGCAAGTGCCGGTAATCGCCGACATTATTTCCGGAAACTTTCCCGGCGGAAATGAGTTGTAACTATTCAAGCAACTTCCCCGTCTTTTCTTACAACATGCCCTCTAAAATCTTCGCTTTTCTCATCCTGCTCGCTCCCTTTTCCGCTTTTGCTGAAGTCACTTACCACAAGGACATTGCCCCCATCGTCTATGCGAATTGCACCAGTTGCCATCGCGAAGGCGAAAGCGCACCCTTTTCGCTCAGTAATTATGAGGAAGTCTCAAGAAAAGCGAAGACGATTGCGCGCGTTGTAGATGATGGTTACATGCCTCCCTGGCATGCCTCGCCCAAGCATCTTCCTTTTCAGGATGTAAGACGGTTGAGTAGTGATGAAATCTCCAAATTCAGTCTTTGGCTGGAAGCTGGAAAGCCAGAGGGGGATCCTGCTGCTGCTCCTCAAATGCCAGACTTTCCAAAAGGATGGCAGCTCGGTGAACCTGATCTCGTTGTTTCGATGGCTAAAGCCTATGAAGTGCCTGCTGATGGCCCTGACATTTATCGAAACTTTGTCCTTCCCCTCGACCTACCTGAAGACAAATGGGTCAAAGCTATCGAACTGAGACCTTCTGCCAGATCAGTTCTTCACCACAGCCTCTTTTTTCTCGATGACAGTGGCACTGCCCGATCACTCGACGGAAAAGACGGGAAGCCCGGATTCTCGGGAATGGGATTTCGGAAAAGCGGATCTCTGGGCGGCTTTGTCCCCGGAGCAACATCAAAGCGGCTTCCCGGTGATCTTGCGCGCCCTCTTCCAAAAGGATCCGATATTGTTCTTTCGACCCATTTTCACCCCTCGGGAAAAGTGGAGAACGAGCGAACTACGATAGGACTGTACTTTGCCGATTCCCCGCCAAGTCGGCAGCTTCAGGAAGTCCAGGTCCCGCCTGGCTTCGGTCGTGGCGTTGGAATCGACATTCCAGCCGGAGAATCAAACTACGTTATCGAAGACAGTTTCACGCTTCCCGTCGATTACGAAGCGATTTCGGTTGGCGGACACGCTCACTACATTTGCAAGACGATGGAAATGACGGCAACCCTTCCCGACGGTGAGAGAAAAGTGCTGCTCGAAATCACGGATTGGGACATGGACTGGCAGGACACCTACTACTTCGAAGAATCAGTCATCCTGCCTGCAGGGACCATTATCAAATCAGTGATCAGTTATGACAACTCATCAAACAATCCCGCCAATCCCCACATTCCGTCTCAGCGCATCAAATGGGGACGCGAGTCTACCGATGAGATGGGCAGTATCACTCTCATCGGTGTGCCGGTTGAGGCGGACGACTTCACTCGCTTGAGCCGCGCCACGAAGGTTGAGCGTGCGAAAATTCTAACCTCCCTTGGCCGTGAGTTAATCAATTCGCGAGTTGCGAGCCGCCTTCCGAGAATCATCAAGTCGCTCGATAAGAACCGTGACGATAATCTTGATGCATCCGAACTGCCGGAGCGAATGCGAGCAGCGCTCCTTTTGAAACTTGATGCTGATGGTGACAAGTCACTAAACCCTTCCGAATTGCAAGCGCTGAAGGATTGGCTCGAGAATCTGAAAGCCAGCGAGGGAGTATGACTTTAACCCGCTTCCTTCTCTCACTCCTGTTCCTCGCGTCTCTTCTAACAAGTGCTCAAGAGGAGAAAACGGGACACACAACACCTAGGGGCAAGGTTTGGATCTTCGTTGCTGTCGATTGCCCGATCGCGAATGGCTATGCCCCCGAATTAAATCGCCTGCAGCAGGATTTTGAAAGCCGTGGCATTGACTTCACTCTTGTCTATCCGGAACCGTCATTGCATGAATCTTCGATCATTTCACATCTCAAGGAATACTCGCTCGATTTTGACTATCATCACGACAGAACCCATCGCCTTGTGACGAAGAGTGGTGTTATCGTCACTCCGGAAGCAGCCGTTTTTGATTCGAATGATCAGTTAATCTACCGGGGCAAAATCGATGACCGTTACTCTGAGTTTGGAGATCGAAGAAGCATCGCGACGAAGACCTACCTTCGAGACGTTCTCGCGCAACTTCTCGCCGGTGAAGAGATTGGGTTTCATGAGACCGAACCCATTGGCTGTTATATCGAATCCCTCGCTGAAAATTGAGCGCTTTCCAGTTTTTCTGATTTTTGATACAACTCCATCAATCATCGGATCTTATGGAGCCTCTCAGTCTCGTCGAGTCCGTGCTCGACAACCTACCTGTAGCCGTATTCGCAAAAGACGCGAATGACGATTTTCGCTTTGTTCTCTGGAACAAAAAGCAGGAACAAATAACGACGGTGAAGGCCTCGAAGGCCGTGGGTCGCGATGATTATGATCTCTTCTCTGAAGAATCAGCGGACTACTTTCGCAGTGTCGACAAGGCAGTTTTGAAACGGGGAAAACTTCTAAAAGTTCCTGAAGAAATCATTGAAGGAAAAGACGGACAGGACATTCATCTTCGTACTGTCAAGATCCCCGTGATAGAAGAGGAAACGGGTCGCCGGCTCGTCGTGGGAATCAGTGAGGACATTACCGAGCAGGTTCAGGCGAGAGCAAAGATGGAGAGTCTCAATAAAAATCTCCTCGAAACGAACCGTGAACTTCAAGAGACTCAACTGCAGCTCATTCAGGCGGAGAAACTTGAATCGATTGGTCGTCTCGCCGCCGGCGTTGCTCATGAGGTCAAGAATCCTCTTGCTCTGCTTCTTCTTGGTGTTGACTACCTTTCCGATGGAATCGATCCGGACGACCCAAATGTAGATACAATTCTTAAGCAGATGCGTGAGGCAGTCGATCGTGCTGACCGCATTGTTCGTGGCCTTGTTGATTTTTCGTCGCAGCGGGCACTGACTCGTGAGCCGGTGAAATTGCATGCTGTGATTGATGAGGTGCTTCTCCTTGTGAAGCACGAACTAACACGCTCGAATACGACCGTAACTGTTGAGGTGCCGGATGATCTTCCTCATGTCTTTCTCGATCTTTCCAAATTCGAGCAGGTCGTCATCAATCTCGTCATCAATGCGGTCCATGCCATGTCCGAATCGAAGAAGCCGACACTCCAAATCAAGGCGCATTCGAAGAAGTTGGATGGTGTCGTCAAGAATCAGGGAGCAAGGAAATACGAAGTTTTTCGCAGCGGTGACCCTGTCGTGATTCTTGAACTGATTGATAACGGGTGTGGTATCGAAAGCGCAGATGCAACGCGACTCTTCGACCCGTTCTTTACGACGAAAGCGACAGGAGTGGGAACCGGGCTCGGTCTCTCCGTCGCAAGAAAAATTGTTCAGCTACATGGAGGTGAGCTCCAGGTGATAGATCGTTCCGATAAGAAAGGTGCGATCGCTAAATTAATCCTTCCTACAAAGATCGATACAGGGAAGGTTCCGGTCTCTTCAAAATCATCGAAATAGATTGACACTCATGCGCTTATCTTGAGACGCTGATGCAAGAGTTTAGTAATTTTCATTCAACCTTTTTCTCTTCCCATGGCTCGCAAAATTCTCCTGGTCGACGATGAAGCCGGTTTCACACAGCTTCTAAAAATGAACCTGGAGAAGTCGGGCGATTTTGAAGTCACGATTGAAAATGATTCGATGAAGGCAATCACCACGGCGAGGTCTCTGCAGCCGGATATTGTCCTCCTCGACGTGGTCATGCCAGGTATGGATGGCGGAGATGTTCAGGCGCAGTTTCAGTCGGATTCCACTTTGACTAATGTTCCGGTTATCATGCTGACCGCTCTCGTTGATTCCGCCGAACTATCTGATGGAGCAGTTGCTCAGAGTGGCTCCTCAATCGTTCTTCCAAAGCCAGTCGATCTTCCCCTCCTCTTGCGTGTCATCGATGAAGCGACCGGAGAAGCGTGATCACCCTTTCGGGTCGAAAACTTAACATTCCCTAAGTGGTTCTTAAAGCGACACGAGGTCTACTGTGGCCACGTGATGAGCAAGCAAATTGTCCTTTTTCTGTGCACTGGAAACTTTTACCGCAGCCGCTATGCGGAAGCTCTCTTTAATCATCAGGCAGATTGCGCCGGCATAAACTGGCAGGCAAAGTCAAAAGGCTTTCGCCCTCACCTTGCGAAAGAAGATCTTTCCCATTGGGCTGTGGAACGACTCGAAGAGCACCATGTCCCTGTTTCAGGAACATCGAGTAAGCCTGCGAAGCTGACTTCCTTCGATCTTGCTGAGTCCTCTCTTGTGATTGCACTCTACGAGGCTGAGCACGCTCCCATGATAAGAGAGCAGTTTCCACGATGGACGGATCGTATTTGCTACTGGAATATTCCTGACATTGACATCACTCCACCGGTTCTCGCATTGGCAAAAATTGAACACGAAGTCGAGTCCCTCATAGATCAGCTGAGCGCCGGGCATGCCATGGGACGGGGCCTCGATTGTGTGGTGGAATTTTAGTTTCCCTAATTTTTTGACAACACAAAGTATAGTGTCCATGCTGTGTTTCATAAACGTTCGTTTTCACGGGTTCTCCGTTGAGGCCGAATCGAAAATATGAGTGATCTGCAATCTGAAACGGGAGCGGGTGGAGCATCTTCAGAAGGGACTGTGCAAGTCGAGATGTTCAAAGGAAGCGCGGCGAAAAAGAATCGTCCTGCAAAAAAAGGCATCTACGGAGATGGTCTGAAGGCGCCGTCTTCTTTGGGAAAGAATTTCGTGCTTGATACCAATGTTCTCCTGCATGATCCAGATTGCCTTGACCGGTTCGGAGATAATCACATTTGTATTCCGTTAGAGGTACTTTGCGAGCTCGACCGGTTCAAGACAGAGCAGACTGAGCGTGGGGCGAATGCTCGAGCCGCTCACCGGAAACTGGCGGCCCATTTCTCCTGCCACCCTGGGAATGCCACTTCAGGAATTGCCCTTTCCGAAGGCGGCTCGATTCGTCTTGTTCCAGGGCAACTGCCCGGAGGAACACGCGGGGCGGCTGCAGATGAGCTTCTCTCTCTTTTCCGTGGTCAGGATACGAATGACAATCGAATTCTTGTCACGACCCGACTCATTGCATCGAAAAACTCTGCCCCGACCGTTCTTGTCACAAAGGATCTCAACATGCAGCTCAAGGCACATGCGATCGGCCTGCCTTGCGAAGATTATCAGAATGACAAAGTTGATAGTAATCTCGTCAGAGAAACCGGGCCGACGATCATTGATCTGCGGCCCAGCGACCTTCAGCGGTTTGCGAGTTCCGGTTCGATCGAGCTGCCTGCTCATGTGAAAAAGATCTACCCGAACGAAT
Organism: Verrucomicrobiales bacterium; assembly: GCA_029210205.1. Classification (GTDB taxonomy): domain Bacteria; phylum Verrucomicrobiota; class Verrucomicrobiia; order Verrucomicrobiales; family DEV007; genus Arctic95D-9. The sequence goes on from JARGOD010000004.1 coordinate 20,998, forward strand.
ACGTTCTTCTAAAGGCCGGTGAAAAGCGAACAATGCCTGCACGGATGGGAAGTGACGGTCTTTTTCACAAGCTCTTCATTCCTGACCAAATTCGGATTCAACAGGGCAAGCCTCTTCGCCCCCTGAATCTTGGGCAGCAGTGCTTCATTGATGCTTTACTCAATCCGGAAGCCACTCTCGTGACTTGTTACGGCCAGGCCGGCACAGGAAAGACTCTTCTAGCGGTAGCCTCTGCTCTTCACGCTACCTTTGCCGGCGAATACAACGGTGTAACTGTCAGTCGTCCCGTCATTCCCCTCGGCGACACCCTTGGCTTTCTCCCCGGGTCGCTGGAGGAGAAGCTGGATCCCTGGTTGAAGCCTATTTTCGACGCGCTCGAGTTCCTCCTTACTCCCGAGCAGAACCCAACGAAACGTAAGCAGGCGCGCGGGCGAAAAGGGAATACTGATTCAGCATTTAATGCTCCCGGCAAAAAGGTCTATGATCCAATGTTGGACTCTGGACTCGTCGAAATTGAAGCACTCTGTTACATTCGCGGGCGTTCGATTCCCAACCGATATTTCATTCTTGATGAAGCGCAGCAATTGACCCCGCTTGAGGCGAAAACGATTGTCACGCGAATGGCGCGTGGCTCCAAACTCGTTCTTATCGGAGACCCTGCCCAAATTGACAATCCTTATGTGGATCGACTTAGTAATGGTCTGGTTTACACTCGTGACCGTCTTCGCGACGAGGCCTGTAGTTCGCACGTTACCCTGGAACGTGGCGAACGGAGCCAGTTGGCGGAGGCAGCCGCGAAGAAAATGTAAATCAGGCGGACCAACCGCATTTTATTTGCGCAAAGGCCGGCAACGGGGAATAAGGTTCCCCGACGATGGCTCGTGACTACACCATTAATCGTGTCCCGCAGGGGGCAAAATCGGAAATCGATTACCGGAAAGAACTGAATGACGCTCAGTTCGCCGCCGTAACCGCTGCTCCCGGCCCCGCGCTCGTAATTGCTGGCGCAGGGTCAGGGAAAACAAGAACCCTTACTTATCGGGTCGCCTACCTCCTCGACAATGGGATTGCCCCGAAGAACATTCTTCTCCTGACCTTCACCAATAAGGCGGCGCGGGAGATGTTGCAGCGGGTTGAGGAGTTGGTGCCCTATGAAACCGGAGATCTCTGGGGCGGAACCTTCCATTCGATTGGGAACAAGATCCTTCGTCGCCACGCAACCGAACTCGGTTGGGAACGGAGCTTTTCTATCATGGATCGTGAGGACCAAAAGGAACTCATGAATGCAGTCATCGGCGAGAGTGAGTTCGACACAAAAGCGACGCGCTTTCCAAAACCGGACGTTCTTCTTGATGTCTTCAGTCTCTCGAAGAATACCGGTGAAGAAATCGCTGACATCCTTCACAGCCGGTATTCTTACTTTCATCACCTCGCTGAGCCAATCATCGCGCTACAGGATGACTACGAGACAAAGAAGAGGCAGACCAACTCGATGGATTTTGATGATCTCCTCGAAAAGACCTTGCGCCTTTTCCATGAGAATCCCGGTATCCTCACTCATTACCAACAGCAGTTTGAGTGGGTTCTCGTCGATGAGTATCAGGACACAAACACCCTTCAAGCGGAGCTGATCGATTTTCTCGGGGCGCCGCAGAAGAATGTCATGGTTGTTGGGGATGATGCTCAGTCAATCTACTCGTGGCGGGGCGCTGACTTTCGAAACATCCTCGACTTTCCCGAGCGCTACGAGGGAGCAAAGCGATATGTCATCGAGACGAATTACCGATCTGTCCCCGAAATTCTGACCTTGGCAAACGCGGCGATTGCTCCGAACACAAAGCAGTTCCGGAAGGATCTCGCTCCTGCACGACCGGATCGACAGGAACTACCGGGATTAATTCCCCTGAACGATACCGCGACTCAAGCCGCTTTTGTTGCTCAGCGCATTCTTGAACTTCGTGATGAAGGAATTGAGCTGAATGAAATCGCCGTCCTCTATCGCGCCCACTTCCACGCCATGGAAATCCAGCTTGAGCTCACAAAGCGCGGGATTCCATTTGTCATCACGAGTGGTCTTCGCTTTTTCGAACAGGCGCACATTAAAGACGTCGCTGCCTATATGAAGTTCGTCTACAACCGGCGCGACGAAGTCTCGTTTAAGCGCGTCGTCAAAATGCTCCCCGGAGTGGGGGCAAAGAGTGCAGACAATCTGTGGAAAGAGTGGCTCGCCTGTGACGAATCGAAAGCGGAAACGGTTCATTCGTTTTCCGATGTCATGCTTGGGTTCAAGATTCCGGCGAAAGCCAAAAGTGGGTTTGAGCAACTTGCCTTCACCCTCGACGAACTGGTCGATTCCGAAGGCAAGCCCAAGCCGCCCGCTCCGATGATGCCCTCGATTCTTGGCGGGGTTTATGAGGACTACATGCGGAGCAAGTTCTCGAACTTCGATAACCGCCGTCAGGACCTTCTCCAACTGCAGAAATACTCTGAAAAATTTGAGGATCTCGAAGAATTTCTCAGCCAACTCAGTCTTCTCGCAGGCCAGGATGCCGTTGCCGCAACCCAGGATGAACCGGACAGCGAGTCGGTTTGCCTCAGTTCGGTGCATCAGGCAAAAGGGCTGGAGTGGCGGGTTGTCTTCGCCGTTTGGCTCGCCGACGGGATGTTTCCCAACAGTCGGGTTATTGACGAAGACGATGAAAATCAGACTGGCCTTGAGGAGGAACGCCGCCTTTTCTATGTCGCTGTGACCCGGGCCAAAGATGAACTTTACCTGACTTATCCGCTCATGTGGCATGGCTCCTTCAACGGAGAAGTGATACAGCGACCTTCGCGATTTCTCGACGACATTCCTACCGAACTGACCGAGGAATGGAATGTCGGGACCTCGATGTGGTAAGCCACCTAACGCAGCATAATCTGGGCTTCGTCAAAGCGTCTCGAGGAAGGAGTGATGACGGTGATCCGCACTCGATAGCTCTTTCTGAAATCAAGTTTCGGCTCCTTTGGTCCCCAGAAAAACTGGTCGTGAGCACCATCATTCACATAGCGGACCGTGTTGAGGCGGAAGACTTTTGAGGCAAGAACTCTCCTCGATGAATCGTCAAGGACCTCAACTTTCAGTCGGGCTCGATCAAAGGAATTGGGGCGATACTCGGCGCCCCGACCTCCCCACCGAGAGTGAATTCTGACCTTGTGTGGAAAGCTGCGGGACTGAAGACCCGACACCTGAAACTCATGCGTCCCCGTTTCACCGATTGAAAACTTCGGGAGAAACGAAGATCGAAACGAACCCTGTCCATAGGAGACCGCCTCCCCTTCAATAGCCGGCGTCTGACAACCACTCAGAAAGAGAGGTAGGAAAAAATGAAGGAGGAAGAGGCAGGAGCGCGTCATGAGGAGGATTGCTTAATAATGGTGGACGCCTTTCCCCCGTCAATGTTCGAAGTTACTCTTCATTTCGCCTGTGGCCTACGGGTTGCGGTCAGGTTTTGACTTGCTGAGTCAGCCTTCATTTCCCTAGCCTTAGATCATGAGAAACGTCCCCTGCTTTGTCTGCGTCTTGCTCTTATTCAGCTCTCTCACCATCTTTGCAGCAGATTTCAGTGAAATCCCGACCGATCCGACCGCCGGCGATGCGATGCTGGAAGATTACTTCGCACGTGAGACTCGAAAAATCTCTTCGCGAACAGATTCGATCCTCAGTGATGTAGAAGACTGGCCGCGATTGAAAGCTGATCTTCGTCGCCAGCTCTTTGAAATGCTCGGACTCCAACCGCTTCCCGCACGTTCCGATCTCAAAGCTAAGATCACCGGATCAATCGAGCGTGAAGGCATCGTCGTCGAGAATATCGTTTTCCAATCACGGCCCGGCCTCTATGTGACTGCCAACTTTTACCGGCCGGCAGAGCAAGAAGAGCCACTCCCAACGATTCTTTATCTCTGCGGACATGGAAAAGTGAACATTGACGGCGTTAGCTACGGCAACAAAGCGAACTACCAACACCACGGAACCTGGTTCGCGAAAAACGGCTACACCTGTCTGACGTTGGATACTCTGCAACTCGGCGAGATCGAAGGCCATCACCACGGGACTAATCGTCTTGGTCGCTGGTGGTGGAATTCACGCGGATACACTCCTGCCGGTGTTGAGGCGTGGAATTCGATTCGGGCACTGGATTATCTCGAGACGCGTGCCGAAGTCGACACTTCCAAGATCGGCGCGACCGGGCGCTCCGGGGGTGGTGCTTACACCTTCTGGATCAGTGCGCTCGATGAGCGAATCGCTGTCTCCGCCCCCGTTGCTGGAATCACCTCGATGCAAAATCATATCGTCGACGACTGCATCGAGGGTCATTGCGATTGCATGTTCATGGTCAACACTTACCGCTGGGATTTTCCACTCCTTGCATCACTCATGGCGCCCCGCCCTCAGCTCATTCTTAACACTGACAAGGACCGAATTTTTCCGATCGACGGCGTCGTCGACGTGTATCAGAAAACTAGAAAACTTTACGCAGCAGTGGGTGCCGAAAAGCAGATTGGTCTCGCGCTCTACGAGGGTCCTCACAAAGATACCCAACCGCTGCGAGTCCCTGCATTTCACTGGTTCGAGCGCCATCTCAAAGGGATGGCTCTCACCGAGGAGATGAGCGAGACGATCGCGCCTAAGATCTTTGAACCTGAGGAGTTGAAGGTCCTTGAGCAAATTCCGGGGAATGAACGCAATACTTATATTGACGACTATTTCACGAGGCGGGTTCCCCGCACTCTGAAGGTTTCGCCGGATGCGTCCGATTGGGCTGCGAGGCAGGCCCTGATTTTGAACCGTTTAAAGTCGCGCACCTTTCGGGGCTGGCCCTCGACAACTGAGGATCTTAACGCAACCGAAGACCTTAGAATCGAACGGGATGGGATCAGCTTCAGCAGGTGGAGCTTCGACAGCCAAACTGGTGTTCGCCTGCCGCTCTACTTCGCCACTCCAGCCGCAAGTGCGATCAATGAGTTGGATCTTTCTGTCCTCAACCCCCTCGACTCAAAGGATTGGACGGATTTTCTCACTCGCATCGGATCGGCCTTTCCAGAAGCCTTCCCCGGCTTGGAATTGCCCGCGCTCGACGAAGCAGCCTACGAGTCGGAAGTGAAAATGCACGCCTCTCAAAAATGGGCAATGATCTACCTTCCCGTTCGCGGCGTTGGCCCGACAGCCTGGACTACAGATGAGAAAGAACGGACTCACATTCGACGGCGCTTTGCTCTCCTCGGACAAACGCTCGACACCATGAGAATCTGGGACATCCGGCGAGCCGTCCAGACCTTGCGATCGACAGAGATGTCTGCCGAGATGCCGGTTTGGCTTCAGGCAGGCAACGCAATGGCGGGAAATGCGCTATATGCTTCTCTTTTCGAACCCGGCATCGATCGCCTCGACCTTCACGCGTTGCCAGTCTCCCATCGTGAAGGACCAGAGTTGTTGAATGTGCTTCGGTTTACTGACCTGCCTGAGATTGCCGCCATCGTCGGTGCAAGGAGCCAGTTGCGGATTTATGAGGCAGCGGAAAAAGACTGGGGTTTTCTAAAGGCGCACGCAGAAAACTTCGCATGGCCAGAGAAGCAATTGCAGATCCGCTAAGGGCTCGCCAACCTACTCGCCGAGCCCGCGTTGAGGAGTCGTGAAAGCGTCCTTGTTAATTTTTACTTCTACCTGTTTTCCGGGAAGGAGAAATACCTCGATGACATCGAATCGAAAGAGCACCGAGGGCAGGTTTAGCTCCCTTAGCCAGGCATTGGCGCCGCGAATGATGAGTCGTTCCTTCTCACGGTCAACGGCATCGCCGGGACGACCAAACTGATCGCTCGTTCGTGTTTTCACTTCGGCAAAAACCAGAGTCTCTTCATCGCGATAGACGATGTCGACTTCCCCACCCTTCGGCGCGCGGAAATTTCTGAAGAGCACCTTTCCCCCTCGCCGGTGAATCTGTTTTCCAGCAAGCCGCTCGCCCGTCTCACCAACAAGGCGATTCCATTCGCCTGTTTCGATCGAATCACGAGACGGAAGTTTCACGATTCGATCCAACTCCCGGTCGAACCATCGAAACCAAGCTGTTCTAATCCAGTTCACCGCTTTCTCTTTGCTGCTTCGGCGACTGGAGCAAAACTCATCCGATGAATCGGACAGGGACCATGTTTTTCCAGGGCCGCCTTGTGAATCGCGGTTCCGTATCCTTTGTGCCGCTCGAACCCATACTCCGGATACTTCGCCGCGTAATCGATCATGAGACGGTCCCGTTCGACTTTAGCAATGATGCTCGCCGCCGCGATCGAAAGGCTGAGCGAGTCGCCCTTTACCAATCCCCGATGGGGTGAAGGAAAGTCTTTCACCGGCTTTCCATCGATCAGCGCGACATCAGGACATGGCTTCAGTTTCAAAAAAGAACGGCGCATTCCCTCCCAGGTCGCCTGGAGGATGTTGATCTCATCGATCTCCTCGGCTGCGACCATGATGGAAGCCCAACGAATCGAAGAATCGTTCGTGATCTCCTCGTAGAGAAGCTCCCGCTTCTTCTCGGTCAATTGCTTCGAGTCATTTAAGGTCTCATGCCTATAACTAGCAGGCAGGACGACAGCCGCGACCGAGACTGGCCCGGCAAGTGGTCCCCGCCCTGCTTCGTCGATCCCTGCAACTACGGAGAACCCTTCATTCTGGAGAGCTCTCTCGTAGGCAAGATCAGGCATCGAATCAGGCTCTAAAAATCAGGCGACGGTATTGACCTCGTCAATAAGCTGACGGAAGCGACCTGCCATGCCACGTTTTTTGGAGCAGATCAATCGGGGCAGATCTTTTAAATGAGTCTCGTCCGACTCTTCCTTGAGCGCTTTGCAGCTTTCGTATTCGCCGTCTTCAAGGAGGTCGAGATAGTCACGATTCAATTTTGCCAGAAGCTCATCGGTAACTGGCTTTTGAAGGCGCATTACGAGCCGTTTCCCAACATAGCGATAGCTGTGAAAGTTGCTGTAGAAAGTGACAACTTCTTCGACCGCTGCATCAATGTCAGTCATCAGTTTGAAGAGATGGAAGTCATCTTCGGAAATGAGCCCGAGACGAAAGAGATGATCCTTCACGAACTGCATCCAGGTTTTCCAATAGGTCCCGCCATCAGCGTCGACGAGCACGATCGGCACGACCTGCGCTTTGCCCGTCTGTATTAGGGTAAGCACCTCGAAAAGCTCGTCCATCGTTCCAAAGCCACCCGGGAGCGCCGCAATCGCATCGCTTTCTTTTACGAAAGCGAGTTTGCGAGTGAAGAAGTAATTAAAGTTGATGAGCTTCTCGTCGCCTTCGATATGAACATTGGCACCCTGCTCAAACGGCAATTTAATGTTCAGGCCAAAGGAGCTGTCGCGTCCCGAGCCCTCCTGCGCGGCCTCCATGATCCCCGGCCCGGCGCCCGTGATCGACATGAAACCGGCTTCCTTCATTTTCTCCGCAAACTTAACCGCCGCCTGATACTCAGGTTCCTCCGGCTTCGTCCGCGCGCTCCCAAATATGGAAATCTTCCGCTCATCGGTGTAGGGGCCAAAGACGCGGCTCGACTGGCGCATTTCCTTGAGGGCACGATTGTAGAGCTTCAGATCACCTTCCGGAGGGCAATCACGCCCAAACTTCAGCGCCGTAACGATCATTTCCCTAACGAGCGAGTTCGAGGCATCGCAAGCCCACTCTTCGACGAGTTCGCGAATTCGGGCATCGATCGCTTCATCTCCGGTCGAGCCTGATTTACGAGGCAAACCAAAGATTCCTCCCCCGGTGAAGTCACGCGGGTCGCGGCGTAGGTGGCGTCTTTTACTCATACAGGCCGAGGCTACGGGATGAATCGCCACGGCTCAATCTTTGTTCCGGAAAACCATCCCCGAAAAAGCGGATTTTTTCCTTTCGTGCCCCCTCTTTCGCGTGCTTATTCCCCGCCCCATGTCTATCCCACTTGACGATATCAGAATCGACAGCTTGAAACAGCTTATCGCACCGACGATCCTTATGGAGGAAGTCCCCGTTTCTGCGAAAGCCGCTGAAGTCGTCTCAACAGCCCGTTCCGAAATCGCCGAAATCCTCGCAGGTAAAGATGACCGCCTCCTTGCTGTCGTGGGGCCTTGCTCCATCCACGATACCGACGCAGCGCTCGAATACGCAGATCGCCTCGCTGAGCTTCAGGAAAAGGTTTCCGACGATCTTCTTCTTGTCATGCGAGTCTACTTCGAAAAGCCGCGCACCACGGTTGGATGGAAGGGGTTAATCAATGATCCGCACCTCGATGAGTCTTATGACATCAACGAAGGCGTCGCGATTGCGAGGAAGCTTCTTCTCGGTATCGCTGAAAAAGGCATTTCCGCTGGCACTGAGTTTCTCGATACGATCAGTCCGCAGTTTTACGCCGACCTCATCAGCTGGGGCGCGATTGGTGCCCGGACTACCGAGTGCCAGCTCCACCGAGAGCTCGCAAGCGGTCTTAGCATGCCGGTCGGCTTCAAGAATGGCACCGGGGGCAACTTCCAGATCGCGATCGATGCAATCCAGTCCTCTAGCCAGCCTCACCGCTTTCTCTCGGTGACCAAATCAGGCGACAGCGCTATCGTTGCAACGAAAGGAAACGATACCTGCCACATCATCCTCCGTGGCGGAAAGACTGGTCCTAATTTCGATCGTGAAAGCGTCGCCACGGTTCGCGAAGCGCTGAAGGCCAAAGACCTCGAGCCCGCCCTCATGCTTGACTGCAGTCACGCCAACAGCGGCAAAGACTATCGCAACCAGCCCGGCGTCGCCGCCGAGATCGGGGCTCAGATAGCCACCGGCGACACGTCAATCCGCGCGGTCATGATCGAGAGTAACCTCAACGAGGGTGCCCAGAAGATCGACTCTGATCGCTCCAAGCTCCAATATGGCGTGAGTGTGACCGACTCTTGTGTGAGCTGGGAAACAACTCTCGAAATGGTTGACCAGCTGGCGACCGACGTCCGCAAGCGCCGCGCAACTTTTCTGGCGTAGTCGCCCGGCCAACCTAACAGGGTTTAGTGAATCACTTAATCCTGTTTAGTCAGCTTACATCCTCACGATGGGCCATTGCCTGACTTCTTTTGAAAGTCACGGAACAATGCGATTTGATCGGTTAGTGGTCGATTTTGAATTGCGTCGTTCTCATTGAGCCAGGCAGCGAAGTCCTTTGTTTCCTGCTCAGTGAGAGTCGTCTGAGGATCCTCTGGCTCTTCTTTCTTCCTGTTTGCAGCCATCCATGATCCTTTCCTCATCATCCGGACAGGCTGACCATATGGTGTTTCATCGCTCTCGAGAATGGGTGAAGGCTCCCGCATGATAATGCGATGAAGTGCCCTGCCGTAGAAGAGAAGATAGAATCCAATCAAGCAGGTGATACCTAGAAGAAAAACCAATGTAACGACAGCTGAATCAGCTTTCAGTGAAGGGGCTGATGAATTCGCGACAATAATACTAATCAATTTCACGACGGCCTGATAAAGCATTGAAACCCCGCAGAGTCGCAGCAAAACCCAACACAGCTGACTTTTGGTGAGTGGATGATCCATCGTTAACTGAAAAAGTTTCCGTTACTCTGTTTAGCGGACAAAACGCAATGCGAAAAGCTCAATTCGCTTTCAGCGTAATTTCGCAGAAGTATACGGCGCACATCAGATCTAGCCATGCCGCCCTGTCTTATTCTATCATTCGCCATGCGCTGCGTTTTGATTCTCACTTCCCTTTGCCTCGCTCTGCCTGCTTTCAGCGACGATCGTCCGAATGTGCTCATGATCTGCGTCGACGACCTGCGACCAGAACTTAACTGCTACGGGGTGGACTACATTCACTCTCCCAATATCGACCGGTTGGCCGCGACGGGAATGAGGTTCGATCGCCACTACGTTCAAGCCCCGACGTGCGGAGCCTCACGCTACACCCTCATGACCGGCAATTATGGGCCGGGGTCGAACGATGCGCTCTTCAAGCGAATCGAGGGTGTCAGCACCCCGACCGCACCGGAGTGGTTTCGTGAAGAAGGCTATATCACAGTGTCAGTCGGCAAAGTGTCTCATCATCCAGGAGGACTGGGCGGCCCGGATTGGAACGATGAATCGATCATCGAGATGCCGGGAGCGTGGGTTCGACACCCAATGCCTGTCGGTGACTGGCAGCACCCTCGTGGTTCAATGCATGGGCTCGCCCACGGAGAGATCCGGGTGAATGCCAAGGATATGGACCTCTTCCAACTGGAGGAGGGCTATGATTACATCTACCCTGATGGATTGATCACCGACACGGCCCTTGAAGAGCTCAACGAACTCGCGGCAGCCAGTGATACCGAGCCGTTCTTTCTCGCGGTCGGAATCATTCGACCACACCTCCCCTTCGGCGCTCCGGCAAAATACATGAAGCACTACGAAGGTGCCGAGCTTCCTACCATCCCGCACCCCGGCATACCTGAGGGTAAAACAACCTGGCACAAGTCCGGTGAGTTCATGAAGTACAATCGCTGGGGAAGAGATCCAAACAGCGATGCCGAATTCGCGGAGGAAGTCCGGCGTCACTACGCCGCCTGCGTCACCTATGCGGATGCTCAAGCAGGTCGTCTACTCGATCGACTTGAGGAACTTGGTCTGAGCGAGAACACCATTGTCGTGCTCTGGGGGGATCATGGCTGGCACCTGGGCGAACACTCCGTCTGGGGCAAGCATACTCTTTTTGAAGAGTCACTTCACTCACCTCTTATCATTCGATACCCTGATATGCCTAACCCCGGTTCATCAACCGGCGAGATCGTCGAAACCATCGACGTTTTTCCTACGCTTGCGGACGTAGCAGGTGTGAAAATGCCGGATTTCACCGATGGTCGATCCCTTCGCGACATGATCGAGAACGGGGCGAAAGGCCGACCGGCGATTGCCTACCGAAACGACATGGCTTCGATTCGAACTGAACAATATCGGATGATCCTTCATCCTAATCACGTGGAACTCTACGACCACCAGAGTGAGGCAGGCGAAACGAGGAACATCGCGACAGAGAAGCCGGACGTGGTCGCTGAACTCACCGCGATCTTGAAAGAACGTCGCCCGGATTGATCGGAGACAAACTCAACGCGTGTTGATTTGCGCCTTCAGCAGCCCCATGAGCGAATAGAGCCCGAAGTACGCTCGGTTCAGATAGATCGAATCAGCAGATCCCCTCGCGGTTCTCATCTGCTTCAGTTCAGAGTTCTTGCGTTGTTCTTCGCCCATCTCGAAGATGCTCGCCATGTAGGTCTCGTCACTGAAGTCGAACTCGCCCTCATGAAACGGCCTTCCGAGAAGGCGTGCTCCACGCTCGGCTCCTTCGAGAATCAGTTCTCGCTCACGCGGCGAGTCGTTATCAGAGAGAACGTCCAGTTGCCTGAGTCCGGCTTCAAACTTCTCCGGGTTGTTCAGGACCTCGAGGTCGAGAAAGCGGAAATAATCCCGATGAAAATCGTGATCCAGTGATTTGGTGCAGCCGAAGTCGAGGACAACCACCTCGTTCTCCTCATCGACAAGAAAGTTACCGGGATGCGGATCGGCATGAAACTGTTTGAGTTCGTGAATCTGGAACTGATAGAAATCCCAGATCGCCTGAGCGACCCGATTTTTCACTGACTGATCAGCTTCCTCTTTCGCGAACCGGTCAAGCGGCCGGCCATCGATCCAGTCCATCGTCAGGACTCGGCGATTCGAAAGTTCCGGGTAGTAGCCTGGGAATTTCAATCCTTTGACCTTTCCCATGGTGGCTTTGGAAAGCGCGATGGATTGCTCCAACTCCAGCGAGTAATCGGTCTCCTCAAGGAGGCGCTTTTTAACCTCCTGAAAATACGGCTCCACATCCATGTCACTCAGCCCCAGGATCTGAAGTGCGACTGGTTTGACGACAGCAAGATCGCTGTGAAGGCTATCCGCCACGCCCGGATACTGCACCTTTACCGCGAAGGTCGTATCTCCCTTCGTCGCCTGATGCACCTGCCCAATGGAAGCGCCGTGCCTTGCGGATTGTGAAAAGGTATCAAAAAGATCAAGCGGCCCCTTTGCAAACTCACGTTTGAACGTCCGCACCACGAGTGGATAAGAAAGTGGCGGTGCCGAATACTGGGCCTGCGCAAACTGAGTCCGAAAGGCATCAGGCAGCATATTCTTATCGATGCTCAACATTTGAGCCAGTTTCAACGGGCCTCCCTTCAACTTGGAAAAAGTCTCGTAAACAGTTCCGGCGTTGGCTTCCTCCAGATTGGTGCGGTCGTCCCCACCTCCGACAGCACGCTTTCCGTAGTGCTTCAGGTAGTTCACGCCGACCTTAGCCCCCGCACCTGCCAGAGCAGCTATCCGTGATGCTTTCCCTGAAGGGATTGATGTCTGCTCGCTCGCGCTCATGATGGATCGGGTGTCCCCCAACTGCGGCCGCTGAGGAATCGGAAGAGGTCAAAGGCAGAGTCCACCGCTTGCGTTCCAATGACGTCGAAAGCAAGGCGGACTGACTTCTCGATGTAGGCGTCAGTGCGCTCAAACCCGTGACTGGTGTCCTCAAGATTGAATTCAACTACCGAGAGGAGGTGCCCAAAAAGACCCAGAGGGTAGGCCTTGGCCAACGTGCCGCGGCAAGCGACTTCCCCGCTCTCGCGGCCTGAGTCGAGAATTCGCTCGGCAAACTCGGTAAAGGCATGACGCATCCCGCAGAGGCTTTGATGGGGTTTCTCCCCTTTCGGCAAGCGCGGAAAGCGGGCGAGGAAGAATGATCGTCGATCAAGAATGCGATCACAGAGCGCATAGTAAAATGTCAGGAGCTTTTGCTGGGCGCTGAAACCACCCCACTCCTCGCTCTGATCGATGGCATGGATGGTATCAGTCACGGTGCGCTTCCAGATATTTGCCTCAAGCGCTTCCAATGAGGAGAAGTGTTCAAAGAATTCTCGCTCGCTGACATCCAGTTCCTTAGCGAAAGCATAGACTGAGACAGGTGGATGCCCGGTCTCAAGAACAGTGTGGATGTATTTCCCAATGACGTGGTCGTGGTCCATTGCTGAAGATTACGCCCCGGCCATGGATTGAGTGCCGCACAAAAAAGGGCCGACGAATGTCGACCCTCTTCGATTATAATAAATCAGCGTAGCGGTCAGTCAGCGACAGCATCACGAGCAACGGCTGCGCCGTAGTCACGGTTCAGCTTCGCGATCACATCTGCGCTGATCTCCTTCGGACAAACTGCTTCGCACTCGTATTGGTTAGTGCAGTTCCCAAAACCTTCCTCATCCATCTGGCGCACGAGCGCCAAGGTGCGCTTGTCTTTCTCGGGCTCACCCTGTGGAAGTCGATTGAGGTGATTTGCCTTAGCACCGACAAAGAGCATCGCACTGGCGTTTTTGCAGGCAGCGACGCAGGCTCCGCAACCAATGCAGGCAGCTGAGTCGAACGAAGCATCCGCGTCGTGCTTGGGAATCGGAACAGCATTGGCATCAGGAGCAGAACCTGTTCTGACGTCGATGTAGCCACCCGCTGCGATAATTCGGTCGAAAGCGCCGCGATCAACCATGAGGTCTTTTACGATTGGGAAAGCCTTCGCGCGGAAGGGCTCAATCCAGATCGTATCGCCGTCCCGGAACTTACGCATGTGCACCTGGCAGGTCGTGATTCCGCGGTCCTTGCTATGAGGAACACCATTGATCGTCAGAGAGCACATTCCGCAAATTCCTTCACGGCAGTCGTGATCAAAGTGAATCGGATCGCCGCCATCAATAATGATGCGCTCGTTCACGATGTCCAGCATCTCAAGGAAGGACGCCTCTACTGGGATGTCATTCGCTTCGTAGGTCTGAATGCTTCCCGTATCGTTTGCGTGGGCCTGACGCCAGACTTTAAGAGTGAGGTTCATATCGTCTTCGTTGGGTATAAAAAGGTTACGGTGCCGTCGGCTTACTTGTAGCTGCGGACGCTGAGTTTTACGTTTTCGTAGACCAGCTTTTCCTTGTGAAGGATCGGTTCGTCACCGGGATCCGTGTATTCCCACGCTGAAACATAGGCGAACTCATCGTCGCGACGTTTGGCCTCACCTTCGTTGGTGTAGCCTGATTGAACCGCCTCGTCGTCCTTCGTAAATTGATACTCTTCGCGGAAGTGTCCTCCACAGGACTCTTCACGATCAAGCGCGTCGTGGCACAGGACCTCAGCAAAGTCGATAAAATCAGCAACGCGACCGGCTTTCTCGAGCTCCATATTGACTCCGTCTGCCGAACCGGGAATCTTAACATTTTCCCAGAAGTCTTTGCGGATTTCCGGGATTCGCTTGAGCGCCTCTTCGAGTCCTTCCTTGGTTCGTGCCATGCCGCACTTATCCCAAACGAGGAGACCGAGCTCGCGGTGGAAGCTGTCGACAGTTTTCGTTCCGTTAATGCTGAGAAGCTTTTCGATGCGCTCCTTGGCGTCCGCCTCAGCTTCCTTGAACTCAGGCATATCCGTACTCGCAGAGCCCGGTGTCTGGTCGACGAGATAATTCGGCAAGGTGGCCGGAATCACGAAGTATCCATCAGCGAGTCCCTGCATGAGAGCACTCGCTCCGAGTCGGTTAGCGCCGTGATCAGAGAAGTTCGCTTCGCCGAGGACGTGAAGACCCTTCACATTCGACTCCAGATTGTAATCTACCCAGAGACCGCCCATTGTGTAATGGACCGCAGGGTAGATCATCATCGGCGTTTGGTAAGGGTTGTCGCCGGAGATCTTTTCATACATCTGGAAGAGGTTGCCATAGCGTGCGCGGATTGTGTCCTCTCCGAGGCGGGCGATCGCGTCGCTGAAGTCGAGGAACACGCCAAGTCCGGTCTTCGCCACCCCGCGACCTTCATCGCAGGCTTCTTTAGCGGAGCGCGAAGAAATATCGCGCGGCGCCAGGTTTCCGAAGGACGGATACTTTCGTTCAAGGTAGTAGTCGCGATCTTCCTCCGCGACATCTTTTGCCGTGAGCTTCCCTTCGCGGATCTGCTTGGCCGTGTCAGCTGATTTAGGAACCCAGATTCGTCCGTCGTTTCGCAGAGACTCAGACATCAGCGTGAGCTTGCTCTGATAGTCTCCGCTCACCGGGATACATGTCGGGTGGATCTGAGTGAAACAGGGATTCGCCATGTAAGCGCCCCGCTTGTGTGCCCGGAAAGCCGCCATCACGTTGCAGCCCATCGCATTAGTTGAGAGGAAGAAAACGTTACCGTATCCACCAGTGGCAAGAATCACGCAGTCAGCAGCGTGGCTCTCGATCTCGCCGGTGCGAAGGTCACGAGTCACGATCCCTTTGGCATGCCCGTCTACCTTCACCAAATCAAGCATCTCAGTGCGGGGATACATCGTTACTCCGCCTTTTGAGATTTCCTTCTCGAGTGCCTGATAAGCACCGATCAGCAGCTGCTGCCCTGTCTGGCCCCGAGCGTAGAACGTTCGGCTCACCTGCGCACCGCCGAAGGAACGGTTGTCTAGCAACCCGCCATACTCACGCGCAAACGGAACACCCTGGGCGACACACTGGTCGATGATATTCACACTGATCTCGGCAAGACGGTGAACATTCGCTTCACGGGATCGGAAGTCACCGCCCTTCACGGTGTCGTAGAACAGGCGCCAGACAGAGTCACCGTCATTCTGGTAGTTTTTCGCGGCATTGATTCCGCCCTGCGCTGCAATTGAGTGTGCTCGGCGCGGACTGTCCTGGTAGCAAAAGCATTTTACCTGATAGCCGAGCTCGGAGAGCGTCGCGGCGGCTGAACCGCCGGCCAGGCCTGACCCAACCACAATGATGTTATACTTTCGCTTGTTCGCCGGATTAATCAGCTTTGCGTTGCTCTTGTAATTCGTCCACTTGTCGGAAAGAGGGCCATCCGGGATGGTGGATTCCAGCGTGCCGGCGAGTGAGCCTGTCGTTGAACCGTCGTATGCCATGAGTTGAGTCAGTAGAGGTTTCTAAAATTCAGGATCAGGATTTAACGACTTCCTCGACAGAGGCGCCGTGGGCTGCAGATTTTTCCGGGGATCCCTTATCCTTCAGGATGTTCACCGAGGTGAGAAACGGAATGGAGAGAAAGCCGAGCCAAAGAGCGATCGTTACGGCGATGCCGATCTTGCCGATCACCCATCGTGTTTTCTCAGATCGAAGACCTAGCGTTTGGAAAAGGGAGGAAATTCCATGATTCAAGTGCGTGCAGAAAAATGAGATCGCCACGATGTAGAAGAGCACCACGATGGGATTTTGGAACCCTTTGATAACCATTCCGTAAACGTCGTGACGACTTGGGTCCATCGGGTCTTTCATCGCAGCAAGATCAGGATCAACCCGAATCGTGAAGTGCAGGATGTGAAAGATGACAAAGCCGAGGACGGTGAGTCCACTCCAGATCATCATGCGTGAGCTGCGGGGCGCTTGCACGGTTGCATCGTAAGCATAGCGGCTGTTGCGGGCTGACCGATTTTCACGGACGAGGGCAATCGTTGCAATGATGTGGAGAGTGAACGCTCCGATCAGTCCAAGTCGGAAAATCCAGATCCCCCAGCCATGGAGAAAGTGATGCAGGAAATAGGCGTAATCGTTCAGCGACTCGCGTCCCTGAAAGATGAGCAAATTACCGACCATGTGGGCAACGAGAAAGCCCACGAGCATGATGCCGGTCACGGCAACAATGAGCTTTTTACCAATGGAGGACTCCCAAAATCCAAGAAGAGCTTTTCCTAGCGCGTTCATTTCCGGTTTCTTAAGCAATACGATGCTCTTTTGCAAGAAGATGGGGGGTGAAAAACAGAAATAGTGCAAAATAATTGGAATCCATGCCTGATTGGCGCAATCGCTGCGGTTTCGGGGCACCTCTTGAGACAAATTCTCATTGCCAAATGGCTTGTGACACCCCTAGCATCTTCCATTTTGGAACCATGCCGACACTCTTCCGCTCCCTCGTCCTCCTCGCGACTTGCCTATTCCCTGCTGCCGCTCTTGCTGAAGAGGCCACAGCATCTGCTGCTGACAAAATCAACTCGGCTCTTGAACCCATCGCCAACACGGCTCTGAATATCATTTTCTGGGGATTTGAAGTTACCGATGGCGTGACACTCCCGTTGGTCCTCGTGGTGCTTGGCGGAACCGCCATCTTCCTGACGCTTTATTTCAAGTTCATTAATCTCCGGGGATTCGGCATTGCGCTTCGAACGGTGAAGGGCAAATACACCGACCCGAATGCTCGGGGTCAAATCACCCACTTTCAAGCCCTCAGCGCTGCCCTCTCCGCTACCGTAGGATTGGGGAATATCGGGGGCGTCGCGGTCGCAGTCGGTGTCGGCGGGCCTGGCGCCACCTTCTGGATGATTGTGATGGGGCTCTGCGGCATGACAACGAAGTTCGCGGAGTGTACTCTCGGAGTGAAATACCGTCGCATCGCCAAGGATGGAACCGTGAAGGGTGGTGCAATGTATTACCTTCGCGACGGGTTTAAGGAGATCGGCATGGGGCCGGTCGGTGCAGTGCTAGCTGCTTTATTTGCGCTTTTCGTGATCGGAGGAGCCTTCGGCGCCGGAAACATGTTCCAGTCAAACCAGGCGTTCAGTCAATTCAGTTCTACCTTCCTTGATGCGGACGTCGCAGGCAGCAGTTCGGCGAAGCTCACTTTCGGCATCGTCCTCGCCGTTGTCGTCGGGCTCGTCATTATTGGAGGCATTGTAAGGATCGCTCAGGTGACCGCGTTTCTTGTCCCCTTCATGTGCGGCGTCTATGTGCTGACTGCTCTGATCATTATTCTTACCAACCTCGGCGAAGTCCTCCCTGCCTGCGGGACCATCATTTCGTCCGCCTTCAGCAACGAGGCGGTCACGGGGGGACTCATCGGAGTGCTCATTCAGGGGATTCGGCGGGCGGCCTTTTCAAATGAGGCAGGTCTCGGTTCGGCTCCAATTGCTCACTCTGCGGTGAAGACCGACAAGCCAGCCTCTGAAGGCTTTGTCGCGCTGCTCGAACCTTTCGTCGACACCGTCGTCGTGTGCACCATGACCGCTCTTGTCATCGTCATCACGGGCGTTTGGCAGGTCAGTGCCGAGGTGAATCCCGGAGGCGCCCAATTGGTTGCCGCTCCTGGATCTTCTGAAGTCGTGCAGGAATTGGAGCAAGGTCAGTTCGTTCATACTCGACTCTCTAAAGACGATCATCTCGAAGTGATCGGCCTCGTTTCATCTGAAGATCGCTCTGTTGAAAAAATTGAAGGATGGATTGCCGCGGACACCGTCACCGATCGAAAAGGCGTGCCAATGACTTCCCTGGCCTTTGGCTCGGTGATTTCCTGGTTCCCTGCCCTGCTTACCATCGCCGTCGTTCTCTTTGCCTTTTCGACGATGATCTCCTGGTCCTATTATGGCGAACAGGGCATTATGTATCTCTTCAGCTTTCTCGGGGATGAAAGAACGAAGATCCCGGTGTTGGTCTACAAAGTTGTATTCTGTCTTCTCGTCGTCGTTGGCTCATCAGCTTCGTTGACCAACGTTCTCAATCTTTCTGATGCGATGATCTTTGCGATGGTGATTCCCAACTTAATCGGTCTCTATTTTCTGTTGCCGGTCATCAAGAAAGAAACGGCTTCTTATCTTGAGCACGTGAAGTCAGTCGATGGTGAGTCCTGATGAGCAGCTCTCATAAACTACAACAGTCTGCATCGGCGCAGTGGAGTCTCATTTTCGGGATTCTCAGCATTGCTGCCTGCTGGATATTCACTTCCATTCCTGCAATCGTCCTCGGCTGTGTTGCCTTGGGGAAAACCAGTGGACCGAATCCGGAAAAATCCGGTCACGGCATTGCTAAGGCAGGCATTTTGACCGGATGTATTGGAACGATCATCGGACTGTTCTCCATGGGAATCTGGCTCGTCCTTCTTGATCCAGCGGAGCCGAGCTTTCAACAGCGGGTCGGTGCACAGTCCGCCGAAGCGGAGCTTCACGAGATCAGCTCTGCTCTCCGGACTTACTCGATCACGGAAGGCACCTACCCGAAGAGCCTCCAGCAGCTCGTGCCGCTTTTCCTGCCAACCTGGGAATCACTTGCGCCGTATGGATCGGGTAGCGATCAGGCTTCGCGCTATCGCTATCGACTCGAAGGCTTTCGCTCGAACGATCTCGGCACCTCTCCCATCGTCCTGACACCACAACCAATTGAGGGCGAAAATTACGGGGTCATTTTTGCCGACGGTCAGGTCGGCCGGACAAGTGATCCCTCGATTATTGATCTCTTCGACTAGAAATCAGGCGAAGACTTCCTCTACGACCCGGCCGTGGACATCGGTGAGTCGAAAGTCGCGTCCGGCGAAGCGGTAGGTCAACTGCTCATGGTCGAGCCCGAGGGCATGCAGGATTGTTGCATGGAGATCGTGCATATGAACCTTGTTCTCAACCGCCTGAAAACCGAATTCATCGGTCGCTCCAATCGAGGTCCCCGGGTTCACTCCACCACCGGCGAGCCACACTGTGAAGCCACGGGGATTGTGATCACGACCGTTGTTGTTCTGTGAAAACGGCGTGCGCCCGAATTCAGCGCCCCACCAGACAAGGGTATCCTCAAGAAGTCCGCGGCGTTTCAAGTCCTCGAGCAGACCCGCGATGGGCTTATCGACTTCACCGGCGAGTTGCTCATGTTTGGGCATATTGTTGTGCTGGTCCCACACAGGTGTCGCAGCGTTGTCACAGTGACTGATCTGGATAAACCGCACACCTGATTCGGCCAGTTGCCGCGCGGCAAGGCACTGGCGCGCAAAGCCATCGGTCGTGTCATTGCCGATCCCATAGAGTTCCTGGGTTTCGCGAGATTCACGGTCTACATCGACGAGCTCTGAGGCGTGCGTCTGCATCCGCCAGGCGAGTTCGTGAGACTTAATCAATCCGTCGAGAACCGAATCGGTCGAGTCGGCCACTTGCATCTGGTTGAGTTCCTCAAGAAAATCGTGCTCTCGTTTTATCGATTGATCGCTCAGCGGACTGTTGAGATTCCGGATCTCCGGATTCGCATTTGGATTACCGGGCTGTCCCAAAACCGTCCCCTGATGAAAGGCCGGAAGAAAAGCATTCGCATAATTTCGAGGGCCACCCTTGTTGGCCGGCGGATTGACCGTCACGAACGCGGGTAAATTCTCATTCTCCGACCCCAGGCCATAGCTGATCCAGGCGCCCATGGAAGGACGGACAAGGTTCGTTGCGCCGGTGTGCAGGAACAAGGTTGCCGGACCGTGAGCGACACCTTCGGTGTGCATTGAGTGGATGAAGCACAAATCATCGACATGCTTCGCGACTTCGGGAAACAGAGATGAGGACCACCGGCCTGACTCCCCGTATTGCTTGAAGTCCCACATCGGCTTCATCACTGTCCGCTGCTCTTCGACCCTCGTTCGGGGCACGTAGAAGCCGACTTCGCGCTGATCGGCTTTGAAGAGCTCCGGCTTGTAGTCATAGGTATCGACCTGGCTCGGGCCGCCCTGCATAAAGAGGAAGATAACCCGCTTTGCCCGCGGCGCGATCACCGGGGTCTGGTTGGCCATCGCTGAGAGAGCGAGGCTACCAAAACCACATCCAGCGGTTTTGAGAAGCTGGCGGCGACTGGGATTTAACAGGGTTGGGTCCATCAGTAAACAGGGTACGGTCAGCGCAGGTAACGGAAGTCAACGGAGGCAAAGAGGGCGCGACTCAGAGCGGCCCACGCTTCGGGATCGTCCCGGTGATCAGAGTCTCCGGATTCCCGGAGAAAGCTTAGCGCGAGACTCACTTCACTGGTCGTGGGAGGACGACCAACTGCGCGTCGGAAGGCGAGCTCTACGCGCTCCTCATCACTTTGCTTCGGCGCTTGCAATAGGACATCCGCCGCGGCGGACGAACGTTGGTGAACGAACTCACTGTTTGTCAGAAAGAGCGCCTGGGTCGGGATCGTGCTCCGCGATCGCTTTCCGACCGAGAAGTTCGGGTTGGCGAAATCGAAAACGGTGAACATCTCGTAGCCTGAATTCCGGAATACCGGTACGTAAATGCTCCGGCGCATCGTTGTGAACTCGTAGCCAAACTCGGATCTGAAATTCTTCGGCAGGGAGGGGCCGCCCGCCTGATCATCCAGTTCACCTGACAAGGTCAACATCGCATCTCTCAGTGACTCGGCATCAAGAGGTCGTAGATGGGCGCGAGCGTAGAGCTTGTTCTCGGGATCGATCTCGTCGCCTTCCTGCAGTCCTCGGCCGGTTGAGCGGGAATAGACATCCGACATCATAATCTCCTGCACGAGCGCCTTCGTCGACCACCCTGTCGCGATGAGCCGTCCTGCAAGGTAGTCGAGTAATTCGGGATGAGTCGGTTCCTCACCGGTGATACCGAAATTGTCAGGAGTCCGCACGAGCCCTTCGCCCATCAATTTGAGCCAGACGCGATTGGCGAGAACGCGGGCAGTCAACGGGTGGCGCTCATCGACAAGCCAGTTCGCCAACTCGAGTCGTCCGCTGGCTTCCTTTGAAATGGACGGCGTCTCCCAGGTCGCAACTTCGAGGAATCCCCGAGGAACCACCTCCCCGCGATTCGATTCCATCCCGCGAATCCGAAGCTCAGTTCCTCCGATCGCATCTGAAGCATGGTCGACGACGCTCATTGCCATAGGGATGGCAGGCGCTTTGGCGCGAAGCTCCTTGAGCGCTTTTTCCGCAACCGTAAGTTTGCTTTCCAACTCCCTGGTCTCCTTGCTGAGCTTTTCATCCACGTCCGGACTGGTGACGTCCTTGGCGGGCAGCCACTGCACCGAGTCGGCGATGACATGACCGCGCTCAGCGCTGTCGTTGCTCAGGACTACCCTCACCGTTTCACCCTGTTTCACTTCGTAGGTGCCGATGGTTTGGAAAAGAGCATGGTGCTCCGGTGAGAGCTTTTGATTGATCGTCACGACGTCTTTCCGCCCACCCACTTCAATGTGCACAGGAACTTTAGTGTTCCGGCTTGGCCCGGGTGCGTAAGAGATTCTCAGCTCATACATACCCGCAGCAGGCAACTCAGTCTCCCAGGTGATGCGCTTCATCCCGCCTCCCGCATTCTGGTCGTGAAGGTAGCCATCACCGATCCATCGGCCAACACTGGTGGAGCTTTCCCATTCACCGGAAAGGATCGCAACGGTATCGTCCAGGACGATCCCCGGGAGTGAGTCTGCCCGAACGCTTCTCACCTGGCCACCGCTCCCCCTCCCCATCTCAGCGAGACGGTCGCTGAGCTTTTCAACTTCAGCAGATAGTTGTTTCTCCGCCTTCTCGAATCGGGCAATCGCCGCTTTTGCTTCTTCCGTCGGCGGAATCGGTTCCCGATGCCACTTTGAGACATTGGAATGGGTGACCGAGTTGGTGCTCAGGAAAATCCCGGCCATCGCGTAGTAGTCCTTCGTCGGGACTGGATCAAACTTGTGATCGTGGCACCGGGCACAGCCGACTGTCTGGCCCATGAAAGCACGGCCGATCGTGTCGATCTGCTCATCGACGATTTCAAAATCGAGTTCAGCTTTATTTTGGTTCTCATAGTTGTGAGGACCGAGAACAAGAAAGCCGGTCGCGGTCAGGTGGCGTTGACGCTCTTTCAAATTTTCAAATGGAAGCAGGTCTCCCGCGATCTGCTCGGTGATGAATTCGTCCAACGGGCGATCCTCCTGAAAGGCCTCGATCACATAGTCCCGATAACGCCACGCATCGGGAAACGGCATCGCCCTTCCACCCCCGCTGGAATCCGCGTAGCGCACGATGTCGAGCCAGTGTCTGCCCCAGCGCTCCCCAAAAGCGTCTGATGCCAGCCAGCGGTTAACCATCTCCTCCCACTTCGTCTCACTGGGATCGCTGAGAAACTCCTCCTGCTCCTCAAGGGTCGGGATTAACCCGGTGAGGTCAATCTTGGCACGCCGCAGGCGCTGGAGCGGTCCTGTCTCCGGCTCAGGTGCCAGACCTGCCTCTTCCAGCCTGACGTCAATGAACTCATCGATGCTGTGTTTTTCGCCAAAAGTCTCCTGCCTGGGTTTGAACGACCAGAATTCACGGCCCTTTTCGACGCTCATACCTTCTTCGTCGTAGTCAGCAGATACGCCGGTCCTCGGATCCGGTAATCCACGACGAACCCATTCTTCAAAATCGGCAATCACTGCGGATGGCAACTTGCCATCCGGTGGCATCTCGAGATCCGGATCGTCATAGCGAATCGTCTCGATGATAAGGCTTCCGTCCACATTACCCGGAATCGCCGCTGGTCCGGAGTCGCCGCCCAATTCCCAGCCCGCCTTGCTGTCGAGCCAGAGTCCACCTTTTCGTTTATCCGCTTCCTGCGAGTGACACTCGTAGCAGTGAGTCACGAGCGCGGGTCGGATCTTCGATTCGAAAAACTGGAGATCCTCGCGGCTGAGATCAACCGCCGACGCTGCCGAAAGACTCGACAGCAGTGCAACAATCAGAACTGCGGGGGTGATTTTCATCCGATGAGAAAGTATCGGATTTCCACATTAGTTGCACTTGCGTCATAAAGGCACGCTTTGCGTGTCCAATCTCATCAAAACCAGACTCAGCTAGCGCTTTACTTCAACAGTGACCGTCTGGCGTCCCCATTCCAGAGCCTGCTTGTGGGTTTTGAAGAACAGATCAATTTTCCCGCCCTTGATCGCACCACCGCGGTCTTCGACGGTTCCCCATCCATAGCCCGGAATCTTCATGCGGGTGCCGAAAGGGAAAACACTTGTGTCGGCCGCAATCGTCCCGGGCTTTGCCTTCGTGCCGGAAGCGGTAACCCCGACTTTCTTCTTTTCACCTTCCTGAGGTCCGTAAGCAAAAACCGGCTGCATGAGCAGATTACGCTTCCATCCGCAGCACTGCTGGCACTTGCAGTAGCCCGTCGCCTCAAGCGCGATGAACTCTGTTCGCTCAAAGGGCTTGTGGTTCGCGCATCCTGACAGCAAAGCCAAAGCGACGCCAAAGAAAAAGCCTAATTTCATAATTTTCATAAAATAAGGTAGTTTTAATCATAGCTTCTGCAAGAAGTCATCCATGACTTCCCCCGTCGATTTCTGTCTTCTCAAAATGGGCTTCGATGCGCTAGGCTCTCGTAATGGCTCTTATTCTCTCTCTCGATCAAGGCACCACGAGTTCCCGGGCGATTATTTTCGATAAATCAGGAACTGTGAAGTCGAAGGCCCAGGAGGAATTCCCTCAGATTTTTCCGGAGCCTGGCCTCGTCGAGCACGATGCGAAAACGATCTGGGAAACCCAGTTGAGGGTCGCTCGTGCCGCGATTGAGCAATGCGGTTGTTCTCCGAGCGAAATTTCCGGAATCGGCATCACGAATCAGCGGGAAACAGTGGTCATCTGGGATCGTGAAACAGGTGCCCCGGTCGCTAACGCGATCGTATGGCAGGACCGTCGGACGGTAGAGTATTGTGAATCACTCACCACGGAGGGATTCGCTGAAGAAATTCAAGCGATCACTGGACTAGTCATAGATGCTTACTTTTCCGGGACCAAAATCCGTTGGCTGCTTGAAAACGTACCAGGTCTCCGTGAGCGCGCCGAAGCTGGTGAACTTGCTTTTGGCACGATCGATTCCTGGCTGATCTGGAATCTCACCGGCGGCCAGTATCACCTCACTGATGTCACGAATGCGAGTCGGACACTACTTTTTGATATTCACAAACTGGATTGGGGTGAGCGCATGCTGGAGATTCTCGATGTTCCCCGCCCTCTCCTTCCCGACGTCCGAAGTAGCAGCGAACTATACGCCACAACGACAACCGAACTGTTTGGCGCCGGTATCCCTATAGCTGGAATCGCGGGAGACCAACACGCCGCTCTTTTCGGACAGGCTTGCCTCAAACCGGGCATGGCGAAAAACACCTATGGAACCGGTTGCTTCATGCTCATGAACACGGGAACCAAGCCCGTGAAGTCGAAACATCGGCTTCTCACCACAATCGCGTGGCAAATCGATGGAGTGACCGAATACGCGCTTGAAGGAAGCATTTTCATCGGAGGTGCTGTCGTGCAATGGCTGAGGGATCAGCTTGGCATCATTAAGACTTCGGAGGAGATCGAGGGGCTCGCCCGGGAAGTCGAAGACAACGGTGGCGTCTATTTTGTCCCCGCTTTTGCCGGGCTCGGCGCCCCCCACTGGGATGGCTTTGCCCGGGGAAGTATTACCGGTCTGACGCGTGGCTCGAACAAAGCCCACATTGCGAGAGCCGCTCTTGAGGGGATAGCCTTTCAAGTTAATGAAATTCTCAAGGCGATGGTTCTGGATTCGGAGACTGAGCTGACTGAACTTCGTGTCGATGGTGGTGCAACTGGAAACGAGCTCCTCATGCAAATCCAGGCAGACCTCCTCGGCGTCCCCGTTGTTCGATCCGAAACAGCCGAAGCGACAGCACTGGGTGCTGCCTACCTCGCAGGTCTTGCGACCGGGGTATGGGAAAGTAAGGAGCACATCGCTGATGCCTGGGCAGAGCGGGACCGGTTTGGTCCCGGGCCCGGGCAGGCAAAGATGCAGGCTGATTTGGAGTCGTGGAATCGTGCCGTAGAGAGAACCCTGAGCTAATCACACTGTCCGGGAAAAGCTCACCTCAGTGATATCTTGCTTTTCTTGAGTTTTTGCGAAACCTTTCGCCCGTTTTCTAATGCGGAGTTTGCTCAGATCCAAGATTCACCTTGCCACGGTCACAGAGGCGAATGTCGACTATGTCGGGAGCATCACGATCGATCGGAATCTCGTCGATGCAGTGGGCTTGTGGATCGGTGAAAAGGTCCTTGTCGTCAGTGCGACGACAGGTGCCCGCCTTGAAACTTATGTCATCGAAGGCGAGGCCGGTTCCGGAGCAATCGAAATCAATGGAGCCGCGGCTCACCTCATCAATGCCGGTGAAAAAGTAATCATTATGGGTTTTGAGCTCACTGAAAAGCCAGTCGAACCGATGGTTATACTCTGTGACAAGGAGAATGGCATTGCTGAATTTTTGAGCGAGGCGCAGGGAGAGGTTCCGGTGGTGTAGCCAGCCGTCTCAGTCATTCTACCTAATTCACGGGAAGCTCACTCCGGATTTGCCCAGGTCTTCACGGCCGCTTCGAGCCCTTTGACCACTCTCACCAACTGATCGAGGTCGAGTTTATCCATCGTGTCGCTTGGCTTATGATAGTGTGGATAACGATACGGGGCGGTGTCTGTCACCATGACAGCCTTGTATCCCTCCTGCCAAAAGGACCAATGATCTGACCATCCCACTCCGGGGGCTTCAGGAGCAAAGGCTCCCCCGATCGCAGGGATTCCACTCTCGGTCTCGAAAGCGACACTCGCGGAATCTGCAAAATAACGAGAATTCTCATCGCCAATGAAGGCGAGGAAATCCCCCCTCTTTGGGAACGATCCTTCGAGTCCTTCCGGAACTTTCTGACTGCCTTCTTCGTCCGAGAAATAGCCAATCGTTTCGAGACACAACATCGCTATTATA
The DNA here is from genome assembly GCA_029210205.1 of Verrucomicrobiales bacterium. Lineage (GTDB taxonomy): Bacteria > Verrucomicrobiota > Verrucomicrobiia > Verrucomicrobiales > DEV007 > Arctic95D-9. The sequence goes on from JARGOD010000004.1 coordinate 47,534, forward strand.
TTTTCGCTCCGACTGCGGCATCGCGCGGCATAGACGCGACTCCCCATGCGGTCTGTTTGAAAGTAGGGTGGCTCTTCATTCACAAAGGCCACGAAGCGGATCGTTCGCTCCTGCTGATCGCCGGCCATTGCCTGAGCGAGACTCATCATGGCAGCAACCCCGGTCCCGTTGTCGTTAGCGCCGGGGCAGCTTTGGATTGTGTCGTAATGAGCCCCAACAATGATAATTTCATCCCGCCTCGACTTCCCCGGAAGTTCTGCAATCAGATTTCTGACTTCGACACCGTCCGCATCAAGAACATGGCGTTCGACGGGATAACCGATGTTGCCGCCACCGAGAGACGATTCAATCCAGACCGCAGCCTTCTCAAGACTCTCCGGTTTGCCGACATGCCGCTCCCCTATCTGCTCAGTCAGCGTTTTCAGATAACGTTCAAGATCAATGCGGTTCACGGGTTTTCGGTTGAGGGCGGCCGCATCGAGACGCGCCTCTTCGTTCGGATCAATCGGTATCTCTGGCGTCGATAGATGCGTCTTGAGCATTGCGGCAACACCGAGAAAGAGCAAGCCCGTCGGCAGCGCGACAATTAGAAACCGAATCAACTTTCCTTCATTCATCGTCTCAAATTACGCTGTGACCTCCAACGCAGCCGCTACTGATTTTGCTGCCTTTTCATGAGCACCCCCTGCCCCGAGCATTGCGACAACCTCCGCGATTTCTCTCTCGATTTTCTCCCGGGCGATCTTGTCATCGAGAAGCCGATTCAGCTCTGCTGCGATCGCATGACCATTTGCCTCGCTTTGGAGCAGTTCTTTCACCACTTCCTTATCTGCCATGACGTTGACAATGCCGAGGAAATCAACTGACATGACCTGACGGGCGATTTGGGCGGTGAGCCAAGCTACTTTGTAGGTCAGGCAATACGGAAGTCCGAGACAGGCTGCTTCGAGCGTCGCGGTTCCTGAGGCGACAACTCCTACTCCGGCTTCCTGCATGATGTGATGACTCGACGACTCGCCGACAGAAAAAACTTCAGAAAGCCCTGCCTCAGCAACCAGTTCTCTAAGTCGTTCCGTGAGAGCAGGAGTCGCTCCGGTCGTCGCAAATCTCAGTGAGGAACGGGATTTCCGTAATTCCGCGGCTGCCTGCAGCATGGGGGGAAAAAGCTTTGCAATCTCTCTCTCCCTTGAACCGGGCAGCATCGCAACGAGATCCTGATTTCGGGCAATGCTCCCGTCTCGAACTTCTCCCATCTCATCGATGAGAGGATGTCCCGCGAACTCGGTCGGGAGACCGCTTCGCTCGTAGAGTTGCTTTTCGAAAGGAAAAATGCAGATCATGAGATCGAGCAGTTCAGCCATGACCTTGATACGCCCCTTTTTCCACGCCCAGACTTGAGGGCTGATGTAGTAAATCAACTTACCTTCATAACCTTCATCACGAAGCCGTTTCGCAAGTCGAAGATTAAAACCGGGGTAATCGATCAGGAGAATTCCATCGGGTTTCGCCTCGTGAATATGGAGAACAGCCTCTTCCATTTTCTGGCGGAAGTAGCCGTATTTTTTCAAGACCTCAAGGAGGCCGAGGACCGCTGCCTCGTCGAGCCAGTTCTCAATCGTGCCTGTTAATTCAGCCATCCTTGGGCCGCCGAGGCCGGAAAAATTCCACTCACAAGCATCAGGCAACGCCCTGAGGAGTTCGGCACCATGAGTGTCTCCACTGATTTCACCGGCAATGACGAATAGAGACTTCAAATAGGGTTCGGGTTGACGCGTTTCAACTAGCTGACCTGAATCGCTTCGGGTGGTTCGGTGTCGTAATTCCAGGCATTAAACGAAAATTCCCAGCGCTCACGAATTTCTTTCGACTCCTCCTCGCTGACATAGTGAACGTTGCGCTGATAATCCTTAAGTCCGTCGAGATAATCGCCGATTTCAGAGAGTCCCTCCTCTTTACCACCGAGGCCAAGCTCGTCATAGATGCGACCGATCTCCCCGAGCGGATTTTTAGTGATCGCCTCATAAGTCGTTTCGACCAATTGATTCGCTGGAAGCTTGAGCTCATCTCGATCTGAAAGGTAGCGCTTCATTAGTTTCTCATAGGTCTCCATCGTGTAGTCGGCAACGTCGACACTCTGAAATGATTGCCATGCGAAGGCGTTGAAGACGCGAGGAAAGTGGCTCCGTGTCGAGCAATAAACCTCCCACGGATTTCGGACGATATGCACGAAGCGGGCATCCGGATACATCTCGAGAATCATCTTCATTCGCGTCGTCGAAGGTGGATTCTTAAAGAGCAATTGCCGACCGTTTTTCGCGTAGTTGAGCTTCCTCACGAGAAAAGAATAGTTTTTCTTAAATCGCTTTACGGCGGACTCCGAGCAGTTCTCAAAAAACAGTGATTCGTCCCGCAGTTCCGACATTCTCTCCGGAAAGTAGTAGATGCTGTAGTAACCGACTGGGTTGAGGTTTCCGAGCGCCATCTCCTCTTCCTGTGGTTCATCAAGAGTGAGTTTAACCTTATCGAAACCACGGTCATCAGGGAGAGCACGGTCGATGATTCGCCGCATGATGCGAACCTTGGGGCCGAGCATATCAAGCGGGAGAGCTGTCTCGGTAAACATCAGATAACCGAACTGTGGGTCACGACTCATGAGGTTGTGCAGATGGGTCGTTCCACTTCTCCAATGACCGATCAAAAATATCGGAGGGTTTTTCATGGGGTGCCGCTTGATCGCTCCCGCGTATTTCACCTTTTCAATGAGCGCGAGCGGAAAGCGAACGAACTGGGCGACGCAAGCGATAAACCTTTGATACCGGGTCCTCGGATCAAATCCGGGAGTAAACAAAAAGTGGCGTAGAAAGACCCTGAGACGAGAACCGGCCAGCGGATGCAGGCCCGGTGCTTTCTTCTCAGCGGCTGATTCAAGTGTCCATTTCTCTCCCATAGTGAACTTGGTGCGACCCTAGCCGGAATCAGTTCGATCCGCTAATTCAAAATCGGAGAAAGGAAATCCCGTCGATGGAGTTCTGCTTGCCTGCAACTCAAATGAACACTTGTATTCCCTCTTATTTTCAAGTATTCAAACCCAGCGATGAATTCCAAAGATGCTTTTTTAGCCCTGAATCTGCTTCCTCGCATCGGTCCGATCCGGGTTCGCCGGATGCTGGAGTATTTTCAGGAACCTGCGCAGATTCTCTCCGCATCAGAAAAGGAGCTTCGGGAAGTCCCTGGTATCGGACAGGAAATGGCGCAGCAGATTCATCAGTGGGAGAGCCACGTTGACTTGCCGGAAGAGCAACGCCGCATGGAAGAACACGAGATCGAAGCCATCACCTTGGATGATGAGATATATCCTCCTGCGCTCCGTGAAATTCATGACCCTCCTTTCCTGCTATACATAAAAGGGAAATTGCTCCCATCTGACTCCGCGGCGATTGGTGTGGTTGGTTCCCGGCGCATGACTCATTACGGGCGTGAGCAGGCACGAAAGCTCAGTTTTCAACTCGCACGCACCGGCTTCTGCATTGTCAGCGGACTCGCAAGAGGGATCGATACCGCTGCCCACGAGGCCGCACTGGCCGCCGAGGGCCGAACCGTCGCCGTTCTCGGTTCTGGAATCGGAAATGTCTACCCTCCTGAAAATCAGGCTCTTGCTGACAAGATTACAGAAAACGGTGCGGTCATTTCCGAGTTTCCCGTTCTCTATGTTCCAGACAAGCAATCCTTTCCTCTTCGAAACCGAATTGTTTCCGGAATGTCACAGGGGCTTCTTGTTGTTGAGGCACCCGCGCGGAGCGGATCGATGATCACCGCGAATCAGGCACTCGAACAGGGACGAACCGTGTTTGCGGTTCCCGGTCCGATTGACCGTCCGAGTTCCGAAGGGTGCAATCGCTTAATTCGTGCCGGGGCCACCCTGGTCTGCACCGCGCAGGATATTATCGATGATCTCGGCGCAGGAATTAACTCGCTCGCGCTCGACTTCGATCCGCCGGTAACCCCTGCCAGGATCACTAGGCCGACACCCGAATTGAACGAAGAGGAGCGAATCATACTCAAAGCTCTGGAGTCCGGGGAATCTACAATCGATGCGCTTTCAGAGCAGCATTCGCTCCCGGCCGGAGTGGTCAGTGCAACGCTGCTTCAGCTCGAAATGAAGAGTCTTATTAAACAGCTTCCCGGCAAATACTTCATTAAACTGATTTGACGGAACGTTGAAATCGGGCCACTCCATTGGCGACCGAGATCCTTCCCTCCGCACCTCTTTCCCCCGTATACATGTCGAAATCACTTATTATCGCCGAGAAACCGAGCGTCGCTAACGACCTCGCCCGTGTCCTCGGGAAAGACCCTTCGATTGGGAAATTCGACAAGAAAGACGACTTTTTCGAGAATGATCGCTATGTCATTTCCTCAGCTGTCGGCCACCTTGTGCAACAGGCATTACCGATGACGGCTGAGGGGAAAACACTTCCCTGGAAGTTTGATTGCCTTCCAGTTGTTCCTGAGCAGTTCACGCTCGAACCCAGTGAACAAAAAGGTTCCAAATCCCGCCTCACCGTTCTCAAGCGCCTCATGAAGCGCAAGGATGTGACCGAACTCATCAATGCCTGCGATGCCGGCCGTGAGGGTGAACTCATTTTTAGATACATTGTCCAGTTCGCAGGGATAGCGAAGCCAACCCGCCGTCTCTGGATGCAGTCGATGACTGATGGTGCAATCAAAGAAGCCTTCGGAGCTCTCCGGACTGACGAGGAAATGCGTCCTCTTTCAGACGCGGCTTACTGCCGCTCTGAGTCAGATTGGCTTATCGGGATCAACTCGACACGGGCTATGACCGCCTTCAACAGCAAGTTTGGCGGTTTTAACAAAACGCCAGTTGGTCGAGTCCAGACTCCGACCCTCGCGCTTCTCGCTGAGCGCGAAGCTGAAATCGATAAATTTGTCAGCGAAGATTACTTTGAGGTTCATGGCACTTTCGGCGTTAAGGCCGGTGACTACCTTGGTCGCTGGTTCAGTGAAACCTTCAAGAAATCCGAAGACAAGCCGCACGCCCGGGCTGAGCGCATCTGGGATGAGTCCGAGGCTCAGGCTATTGTTGATCGGTGTCTGGGCAAAACTGCTATCGTCGAAGAAAAGAAAAAGCCGACCAAACAGATTTCACCTCAGCTCTACGATCTGACCAGTTTGCAGCGTGAGGCGAACGGTCGCTTTGGCTTTTCCGCAAGACGAACGCTTCAACTCGCTCAGTCCCTTTACGAGCGCCACAAAGCGCTGACTTATCCGAGAACAGACTCTCGCTACTTACCTGATGACTACGTGCCTACCAGTATCGAGACGTTGAAGAAGATCGCGAGTGGTTCCGGTTACACGATCGGTGACATGCCGGGTCACGCCGCAAAAGTGATCGAGAAGTCATGGGTTAACGGCAAGGACAAGCGTGTCTTCAATGGCGCCAAAGTCAGCGACCACTTTGCGATCATTCCGACGGGGCAGATCCCGGCCAATCTCGATGAGGCGGAGCAAAAGCTCTATGATATGGTGAGCCGTCGTTTCATCGCGACCTTCTATCCTCAGGCCGAATTCGAGATCACAACCCGAATCAGCAGGATCGAAGAAGACGCTTTCAAGTCTGACGGAAAAATTCTCGTCGAAGCGGGATGGCTTGCTGTTTACGGAAAGAAGGTAGGAGCGCCGCCGCCTGCCCCCGTTGTCGAGGGTGAGGAAGGCCGCGGAAAGAAATCCTCCGCGAGTGCCGATAAAGAAATCGTCGCTGTTGAAGCGGGAGAAACCGCTGAAGCAAAAAAAGTCGAGCGTCTCGACAAGCAAACCCGTCCCCCGGCTCGCTATAACGAAAGCACACTTCTTTCTGCAATGGAGACAGCCGGTAAGCGAGTCGACGACGAAGAACTAAGAGATGCCATGTCCGAGCGCGGTCTTGGCACCCCGGCGACACGAGCATCCACTATTGAAGGTCTCATCAACGACAAATACATCACTCGTGATGGTCGTGACATCTATGTGACGACACGTGGGATGCGTCTCATCGACCAGCTCCATAACATGGAAATTGGTATTCTCACTTCTCCCGAAATGACTGGCGAGTGGGAATACAAGCTCAAGCAAATGGAGCAGGGCAAACTCGATCGTCCTCGCTTCATGAACGAGATTAAGGATCTCACCGGCACAGTTGTGGAGACCGCAAAGGAGTATGCCCGGACCGCGCTCGAGCGGGAGTGGCCTCAGTTCCCCGTGCCGTGTCCTGTTTGCGGAGCGGCCGAGCTCGATCAGGATGACGGGCGCTACAAGTGTAAGCAGCCGGACTGTAAGTTTGCCCTTCCCAAGGTCGTCGCGAGCCGTCCGCTTTCTGAGGAGGAAGCGAAGACTCTTTTGACAACGAAGCTCGTTGGTCCGCTCACCGGATTCGTGAACCGCTTCAAGCAGCCCTTTGATGCCGCGATTGAGTTGCAGGAAGACAAGAAGACTGGCCTTAAGGCATCCTTCGTCTTTGAAAAGTCACCCGAGGAGGAGGAAGAAGCCGAAGCCATCAAGCCGGAGAACAAACTCTGCAAATGTCCTCTTTGCGAAAAGGGAGACATCCACGTAACGCCTCACAGTTACCTTTGCGATCGACGCGCGAGTGGAGATGGCTGCAAGGCGCGCCTCTCGAAGGTGATGTGTAAATACGAGATCCCACGCGAGCAGGCCCTGAAGTATTTCCAAGAGGGGAAAACGGACGTTATCGAGGAATGGATCAGTAAGAAAGGCCGCCCCTTCAAAGCTGCATTGACCTGTAACACCAAAGGGAAGCGAATGCTTGGGTGGGAGTTTCCTCCGCGCGAGCCTGCTAAGAAAAAGACTGCCGCAAAAAAAGCGGCAACGAAAAAGACTGCCGCTAAGAAGAAAAGTGCTAAGAAGTGAAGTTAGCAGAGAAGCAAAGGAGGACAGAATATTTCAACGCAGTCGGTCGCTACTTTCTCCTCGACTTCTTTCCTATTCTCTTCCCGGGCCCTCGAGCTTGCGACCGAGCTCAGCCTTGACGCAATTTGGGACAAACTGGTCGATACTTCCTCCGAGGCTCGCGACCTCCTTCACGATCCGTGAACTCAAATAGATGCTTTCCTGACTCGGCATTAGGAAGACAGTTTCCAAATTTTCATCGAGACTCCTGTTCATCAGCGCCATCTGAAATTCGTATTCAAAATCCGAAACCGCTCTTAGACCACGAATAACAACATCGGCCTCGTTAGCTCGAACGAAATCTACAAGGAGGCCTTCGAAGGAGGTCACTTCCACATTGTTAAGATGACTCGTCGATTCCTTAATTAGTTTGACTCTCTCATCCGGCGTGAACAGCCCTGTCTTGGCTCCATTGAACGCCACAGCTACAATCATGCGATCCCACAATTTGCTCGCCCTCTCAATCACATCAAGGTGGCCATTATGAATCGGGTCGAAGCTGCCCGGATAGATTGCGGTTTTCATAAAACTTTAGGATATTATTCCCAATTCGAGGTCGGATGATCCCATATTTCAAAATTTTTCAAAGACATTTCATAAATTCCCGCTATTATCTACATGATGAAAGTCGCTAAAAGTTTGATTTCTACCTTTGCAGCCGTTGTTTCCTTTGGAATCGCTGGTTGTGAAACGACCGGAAACAATGGAGATGTCATCACTCCTTCGCAAACCACTGACAATGGCCCTATCAACACGGTGGGCTTTTTGAAGACTGACTATGATCCGCTGAACAAGTGGCTCGATGAGCGCTTTGAAGTCGACTACAAGCACATGACGCCGGCGCTGATTTTTGATCAGGTTCCGCTGAATGATATCTTTTACGAGACCTCGAATCTACCGTCCGGTGCCCCGGCTTTCAATTTTTCAAGTAGCGATGTTTCGCGTCGTGAGCTTCTCAAGAAAATCTCCAGTCATTGGAAATTGAAGATGAGTTTCTCAACCGATGAGTCAGGCACTCCAACTGCAGTGCGGGTCGAGGGCTAACGATACGCTTCCCGCACGACTTCGCCGAAGATTCGCATTCCTTCCTCGACGATGGCTTCGGGTTGGGTGTAGCTCACGCGGACACATTGGCGGGAGTGGTCCCAGTCTGTTGTCTCCAGGCCGAAAAAGAAATATTCGCCGGGCACGACGATAAGGCTGGCCTCTTTCAGTCGTCGATAGAGTTCTTTGCAACTGATCGGAAGTCGGTCGAACCAGAACCAGAGGAAAAACGCTCCTTCACTCTCGTGAACTCTCCAGGGTATATCCGAAGGGAGATGCTGATGCGCGAGAGCAAGAGCCCTGTCGGAGCGTGTCTGGTAGTAGGGCCGAATCACTTTCTCCGCGAGCATCTTCATTTCATGAGATTCCAGAAGCGGTCGCGCGAGCGCCTGACCTACATTATTATTTGCGAGTCCAACAATGGCAGTCATTGAGCGCACCTCCTGAATAATCCCCTCCCGTGCGACAATGATTCCGGTTCGTGTCCCCGGGAGTCCAAGCTTACTCAGACTCATAGTTAGAATCATGTTCTGATCCCAAACAAGCTCCACATCGTCGAAGACCACCCCGGGAAACGGAAGTCCGTAGGCATTGTCGATGATCAATGGAATCCCGTTGGTCCGGGCAAGTTCCCGAAGCCGGGAGACCTCCTGATCGGTGATGACGTTGGAGCTTGGGTTTGTCGGTCTGGAAACTGCGATTGCACCGTGTCCGGAATTGACCTCGAGAGACTCGAAGTCGATGCGATACTTGAAACGGTGGTCCGCAGTGAGTTCAATCAGCGGACGGCGGGAATCAAACATCCCTGTCCCGGAAACACCTTGGTCGCTGTAACCGATGTATTCCGGCACAAGAGGAAGAAGTATCTTTCTCTCACTTCCGTCCGGCATCCTCCCGGCAAATCGATTTAAAAGAAAGAAAAACGCGGTCTGTCCCCCATTCGTCACCGCAATATTATCTTTCGTTAGGTCCCAGGCATATTCTTTCGAGAGAAATCCGGCAACCGCCTCGCGGAATGCCGGGCTGCCTGCCGGCTGGTCATAGTCGGCCATGACGCGGTCAAACTCTTCAGGTGTGTCCAATACCAGTTCGCGCATTCGCTCCCGCCAGATTTGCTGCATTTCAGGGATATGGGCAGGATTCCCGCCGCCCATCATGTGCATTCGTCCGCGTCCTGCGGTAAGCGCTTCGCCGAGGTCATCCATTAGCTCGGTGATACCGGAATGGTCCGTCAGTTTTTTTCCGAAGACTGATTTGGGATAGGGGCTCTCTTCACTCACGCCATCATTGTCGATACGGAATGAATCTGATCAAGAACACTTCGAGAGTTTCGAGTCGAATTTAGTATCGTAACCTTTATCCTTCATGACCATGCATAAAGCTCCTCCTGTTGCCCTCACTATCGCCGGTTCAGATTCCTCTTCAGGAGCCGGAATGCAGGCAGATCTTAAGACCTTTGCTGCTCATCGAATCTATGGGGTCAACGCATTAACCGCAACAGTCGCTGAAGTGCCGGGCGAAGTGGCGCGCTTCGATGCGACTGACGCAACCCTGTTGGGTCACCAACTTAACAGTGTTGCCTCTCATTTCTCAATCGGAGCCGCAAAAACCGGAATGCTCGCCAATGGCGAAAATGTCGACATCACGATTGAGTTTGCTCAAAAACATCCCGGCATTCCTTTCGTGATAGATCCTGTGATTTTTGCGACTGCAGAATCGAGGCTGCTTTCCAACGAAGGGGTTGAGAAAATGAAGGCCGGACTTCTTTCACTGGCGGAGATTGTGACTCCGAATTTGCCGGAGGCCGAAGCCCTTCTGGGAAGAAGTATCCGAACGAGAGAGGAGTTCATCGCCGCCCCGCGCCAGCTTTCGGAAAGTTATGGCTGCAGTTTTCTCGTCAAAGGCGGCCACTTCGAGGAGAAAGAACTCATTACTGACTATGCCTGGATAGATGGTGAGACAATTCCGTATTCTCACCCTCGAATCAACGTTGCAGATACCCATGGGACCGGCTGCACCCTCTCCGCTGCGATATGTGCGAATCTAGCGATCGGGATCTCACTCCGCGAAGCGGTAGCAGCAGGGATCAGCTACCTATCTCGATGTCTCAGTCAGCAGTATCAATGGCCCAACAACGGAGACATGATCGCAGCATTGAACCATTTCCCCGATGGCGTAGACTGATACCGCTATCATGATGCGCTGCCTTCTGCTCACACTTCTTTACATCCCCGTTCTCGGCTTGTCGCTCGACGAAACTACGAGCGTCGAGGCTCCCGAGACTACTCCGGAAGCTGATGATCCAGAGAAACTGAGCGAGCTAATCGATACCCTCAATCAAGCGAGCTTGCAGGAAGCGTTTCGGCTTCTGACTGACGACTACATCAATGGTGAAGAGCTCGATTCGCTGGAAGTGAATCGCTCTGCCTTGCAGGGAATGCTAAGTAGACTCGATTTTGGGGCGATGCTTCTCACTGAGAAGTCGATTCAAAGTCGAAATTCGCGATTCGTATTTCACGCGGAAAAAATCAACCGTTCCACGGCTTATCTTCGTTTTGGACGATACAACAAGGCTGGTCTCGCGCGAATGGATAAGGCTCTGAATGGCTTCATCGACGAAAAGCAGATTAGTGATCTCATTATTGACCTCAGATCACCGCAAGCGACAGCTGAGTTTGCGATCGCTTCGGAAATCCTAAGCCGGTTTCGTCCTCCCAATGAATTGCTTTTCAAAATCAGGCGCCCGGGAGCAGACCGGCCCACTTTGTTTGTCTCCAAGTCTTCGGGGCCAAACTGGTCTCGAAATCTCATTCTACTTGTTGATCGGGAGACTGGAAATGTCGGTGAAATCATTGCCGCTGTTCTGAAGCGAAAGTCGAATCCGCTCATTATTGGTGAAACAACGCCGGGGCTAACCGTCGAATATCGTGACATTGCGATTGGAGATGATCGCATCATGCGCTACGCCATCGCCGAAGTCGTGCTCGACGACGATTCTTCAATCTTTCGCAAGGGAATTGCTCCTGACATTGAAACTCCTACACCCATCGAATCCAAGCATGCGATTTTTGATGCGACTCAAAACGAGCAGAAACTTACCGGGTTCCTTTACCACAAGCAACGCCCAAGAATGAATGAGGCCGCTCTTGTCGCGGGAATCGATCCTGAGATTGATTACTACATTCTGAAGACTAACGGAAAGGAAACGCCATGGGACAAACCTCCGCTTCAGGACCGTGCACTACAACAGGCCGTGGATCTTCTCAACGCCAACGCCTTTCTTGAATCCGGACGCAAAACCCGTCGTTGATGCGCGATCCTGACGAAGAACTCAAGGCTCTTGAAGCTCGGGGGCTGAGGCGTCATCTTCGAAGGCTGAACTCTCCTCAGCAGAGAGAAATCGATCTCGAAGGAACAGGACAATGCCTGAATTTCTCGTCAAATGACTACCTGGGGCTGACGGCTTCGCCCAGGTTGAAGAGATCTTTTAAAGAATACCTTGAGACATACGGCGTTGGCTCAGGTGCTTCCCGACTTGTCTGCGGAACGATGGATGTTCATCTTGAGCTTGAGGAGAAACTCGCCGCGCTAAAAGGATCCGAAGCAGCCCTGACCTTCGCTTCAGGCTTCGCGACCGCCACCGGCATTCTTCCCGCGCTTTGCGGAAAGGACGATTTCATTATTCTCGATAAGTTGTGTCATGCTTCCTTGATTGATGGAGCCCGCCTCTCCGGCGCAACCATGCGAATCTATCCTCACAACGACCTTGAAAAGCTAAGTAATCACCTTGCCTGGGCTCGTGGAAAGGCGGCCCCGGGCAATCGAATCATGGTCGTCACCGAGTCCGTCTTTAGTATGGACGGCGATCGAGCCCCGCTTGCTGAAATCGTCGACCTGAAAGACGAAGTCGATGCATTACTGCTCCTCGATGAGGCGCATGCCTTTGGTCTCATTGGGCCGGAAGGACGTGGTCTTGCTGCCGAGCAAGGGCTCGAATCACGCGTCGATCTTCAGATGGGAACTTTTAGCAAGGCGGCTGGACTCTCCGGCGGATATGTCTGCGCGAGCAGGGATCTCGTCGATTTGCTTATCAACCGCGCTCGCAGCTTCATCTACTCGAGCGCACCGGCCCCAGCTCTCGCGGCGACCATTTCCGATGCCATCGATTTGATTGCCGGCGATGACGGCGCAGCGCTTCGAACCCGACTCTGGAATCATCTGGGTATGTTTTCGGAAACAGCGGAAAGCGCCATCTTCCCGCATGTCATCGGAGAAAACGATGCGGCGCTTGATGCATCGGATACTCTTTTAAAATCGGGGTTTCTGGTCCCTGCGATCCGATACCCCACTGTCCCACGAGGAACGGCACGACTTCGCATCACGCTGTCGGCCTCACACTTGCCTGAAGACATCGCCTCACTGAAAAACGCACTCGCGCTGTGTTTATCAGACTGCTAGCCTTCCTCCCTGATGAAATCCCTTTTCGCCACTCTATCACTCATTCTCTTGACCCATGTCACGATGGCAGAACCTCTCGCACCAATCCCACTCTGGCCCGACGGAGTGCCTGGCGAAGACCATCTCGAACTCCCGGAGGAATCCATCGAGGTAAAGGGCGAATACCAAATCGATATTCTTTCCAACGTCAGCAATCCTACCCTGACCTGGTATCCTGCCAAAGAACCCAATGGCGCTGCTGTTCTCGTTCTGCCGGGAGGAGGTTACAACATTCTTGCGATGTCGCATGAGGGCACTGAGGTCTGCGAGTGGCTCAATTCCATCGGTATCGCAGCAGGACTTGTCAAGTACCGCGTCCCTCGCCGGGAGGGCCTTGAGCCACACGAAGCTCCGCTTCAAGATGTGCAACGGGCCATGGGGATCGTGCGAACCAATGCCATCAAGTGGAACATCAATCCCGAGCGCGTTGGGGTTCTCGGATTTTCTGCAGGGGGGAACCTTTCTACCATGGCGTTAAGCTCCGACGGTAGACGAGACTATCAGCCTGACTCCGCGTTCGATACGCCCGGATGCATCCCGGACTTTGGTATCCTAATCTATCCTGCGTATCTGAACGACCCGGAGAATCCTGATGATCTCGCACCCGGTATCGTCGTCAACGAAAAGACGCCACCCGTCTTTATGGCCGTCTCAGACGAAGACAGGCGCTTCGTTGAGGGGAGCGCCCGATTCTATATCGAGATGCATCGCCATGACCGTCCTTGCGAGTTGCACATATTTTCCGGTGGTCGGCATGGCTTCGGCCTCGATAAAATCGACAGCCCTATCAAGCAATGGCCGATGCTGGCGCAGCAGTGGATGAATGAGCTTGGACTGATGACACCCTGAATTTTAGAGGCCTTCTTCTCAGTCATTGATCCTTTTTTTAGCCTTCCGGAGTAGCTCCTCCACCAAAGGGTTTGGAACGCGGCGACTTGGGGAAATGGCATAAAAACTCTCCTTCAAGTCGCTGAAACGGTAGAGCTCCGCCAATTGTCCCCGCTTCAATTCACCGGCCACGACGACGGGTGGAACAAGCGCGATCCCTGCTCCGTCTCTCGCCAGCAGTCGCATCATCGCCATGTCGTCAATTTCAGCGGCGATCACTGGCCGTATTCCTTCGCGCTCCATGACGAGGTCGAAAGAGGCCCTTAGATTACTGTCGAGTGTCGGGAGTAGTAGAGGAGAGGTCTCCAGATCTTCCGGAAATTTGAACTTTCTCTTCCCTCTCGGCTTTTCGCCCACCAACGCAACTGGCTGTTCTTCGAGAAGGTGACTGTGCCATTCCGTTTCCGCATCGCGACGCACCGGAAGATTGGAAAGGACAAGATCAAGGGTGTGCGCTTTGAGCTGGCGCAATAACTCCTGCAGACTACCCGAACGGAGAACCAGTTCGACATCATGCCGACCGATGAATGGTTGAAGGCAGGCGAGCTGAAAGTTGCGCGAAAGGGTCGCCACTGCGCCGACTCGCAGGACCCGCCGCCGATTCGTAGGACTATTTTGCAGCACGCTGATCATCTCATCGCCGGAGCGGAAGATTGTCTCTGCATAGTCGAGCGCAATGCGACCGGCTTCAGTGAGGAGGAGCGATTTACTCTCACGCCTGAAAAGAGGCTGCCCGATGCTTTCCTCCAACTGCTTGAGCTGGACACTTAGGGACGACTGCGCCACTCCGAGCTTTACGGCGGCTCCAGTTAAGGTCCCTTCCGTTGCGATCGCTCGAAAGTAGCGCAGGTGGTGATAGTTGAGAAAGCCCATATTATCGTTCGGAATAACAGAAGTAATTCTTCTGAAACATATATTAGAAGGAACTGTATTCAAGCGCACCTTCAAGACGTCGGAGGAATGAACTCCCCCGATAGCCAAACTTAAACCAACCGCAATATCATGGATATCCTCACCACAATCCTCAATCCCGGCGTGCTTTTCTTCATTCTGGGATTCGTCGCCATCATGCTCAAATCGAATCTCTCGATTCCCGAGCCAGTTGTAAAATTCGTCAGCATCTACTTAATGCTATCCATTGGATTCAAAGGAGGCGTCAGCCTCCACTCATCGAGCCTCTTTGGGGACGGGATCCTTATCATCGTGATCATCATCGTGATGAGCGCGATAGTGCCGATCTACTCCTTCTTCCTGCTTCGGAAGAAATTGGGCGTCGCCGATGCTGCGGCCATTGGCGCTACTTATGGATCGAACAGTACTCTCACTTACATCACTGCTGCCGGATTCCTCACTTCCATTGGAGCGTCCTACGCTGGCTACATGACCGTCGCCCTCGTCGTCATGGAAACGCCCGCAATTATCTTCGCCATTGTGATGGCTCAGATGTCACTGAAGGGCGCGGGTCAGAAAAACACCAAGGAAGTAATCAAGGAAGCCCTTACCGACGGGACCCTTCTCGTCCTCGTCGGTAGTATGGTGATCGGTTACATCCTCACCGCTCTTGGAACAGAAAAGTCCCCGCTCGCGACCTTTATCGGCGGTGACATGTTCACCGGAATGCTTGTTTTCTTCCTTCTCTACATGGGAACACTCGTCGGGCAGAAATTCAAAGAGATCGACTCGTTTCCTCCAATTCTCCTCGCCTTTGCTATCCTCGCGCCCATCTTCAACGGCATCATTGCGATTCTCCTCAGCATGCTCTTCGGGTTTGAGCACGGGGACGCGCTTCTCCTCACCATTCTCTGTGCTTCGGCTTCCTACATCGTCGCCCCCGCTATCCTGAAGGACGCCCTTCCTGAAGCGAATCCGGCGAAGTATCTCACGATGAGCATGGGAATCACCTTCCCGCTCAACATTATCCTCGGCATCCCTGTCTACTGGTGGGCGATTACAAACTGGGTCTGAGCCAGGATAGAATAGACCGCCCCTTCAACCGAATCCTTCCATAGGAAGGGTTCGGTTTTTTGTGGCGAAGGCATCCTACTCCGCCACCACTTTGATGATCTCTCTGGCAAGAACGTTCTTCTTCTGTGACGTCACGTAGCGAATCTCATACACGCCTGGCTCATCAGGTGCGGTGAGGTCTTGATCCTGCCCTTTTTCAACGTAGATGTAGTCGCCATATTTGTTGTCCGCGTCATCCGCTTCGATGATCGTTATATAGTCACGAGCGTGATCGGGACCCGTCCATTCCACTTGGAAGTCTTCGCCCGCAGCAACACTTTCGGGGATCTTCGTGAACTCTGCCGTTGCTGCGATCATTTTGATCGGAGCGCTCGCGAAGACGTTGCGATCTTCGGAGATGAATCGGATCTCGCAGGGGCCGACCAGCTCAGGCGACTGAAGTATCGTCGGTGATTCGCTCTTCTGGGTGTAAAAATACTTCGTAAATTTGTTCTCAGGGGCGTCGGCCGGAACGATTGTAATGAACCAGCCTTGATACTTTGGCCCGATCCACTCTATTTCGACCTGACCTCCTGCGACTGCGGTTTCAGGCCCTTTCACGGATGCGGTCACGGCACGGACCGAAATGGGATAGCTCGCCAGAGTCGTTTTATCTTGTCCCTCGATGTAGCGAATCTCATAGTCTTCCCCTGCTATCTCCAATGCTGTGATCGTCAGCTTTCCATCCTTGCTGTTCTTTGTGTAGCCATACGAATTGTAGACGCCTTTGCCTGCATCCTGCTTTACCATTGTGATGTAGTCGCCTTGATTGTTTGGTCCTATCCAATCGATCGTGAGTGGAGCCCCGCCATCGACCACGGCAGGGCCTGAAACGAGAACCTCTGCCTCTTTCACTTCGATGCTGCGACTTGCGAGTGTGAGGCCCTTTTGTCCCGTCACGTAGCGAATCTCGGCAGGGCCCACTTCAGTCAGCGCTCTAATCACCGCAGGTGCTCCATTACGGGTGTAGGCATACGACTCGTAGCGCCCCTGATCCGATCCTTTTGGAACGATCGTGATGTAGTCCCCCTTGTTGTCCGGTCCAGTCCATTCCACGGCGATCTCTGATCCGGCGATGATTTCTTCAGGTGCTTTGAGTGTTGCCTCCACAGATACCACCTCGATTTCGACTCTGCCGAGAACTTGTTTTTGGCCCTCGCCGACTAGATATCTCACCTCGCAAAGCCCGGGTTGCACCGGTGCAGTGAGAGTCAACGGCGTACCTTTTCGAGTGTAGGTGTAGTTGCCGTAACGATGATCTTCGGCTTTTTTGTCGATTACGGTGAGATAGTCCCCTTTGTTGTCGGGGCCGATCCATTCGACTTCAAATTCCGATCCGGCAGGAACTGAAGCTGGTGCTGTGATGGTCGCCGGATCTAATTTCGGAGCGGGCATCGCGTCGGCTACCGGATCGGTCAATGCTTCTACCGCCATTTCGAGGGCATCTTTTAAGGTCGCGGCATCACGTGCCTGAAGAAACTGTCCGCCGGTTTCATCGGCGAGGCAGCGAAAGCTGTCCGATTCCTCCGAAGTCAAATCAAAGGCCACGATGTGCGCTTTGAAGCTAATGCCTTTGGCAGCAAGCTCGCCTGCGAGAGCACAAGGGTCGCGGTCACAAGTCTCGAGGCCATCTGAAATGAGGATGACGTTCGCGACATTCTCTTCAAATTTCAAAAACTGCGCGGCCTGCTCCACGGCATCGGTCAGCGGAGTCTTTCCTTTAGGAATGATGCTGTTTACCTTCTCGAGAAAAGAACTTCGATCCCCCTTAGTCGGAGCGACAAGAAGCTCGATATCATCGCAGTTACCTTTTTCGCGGTGACCGTAAGCCATGAGGCCGATTTCAATATCAGGATCGAGCTTTCCCATTAAATCCGCGACCACTTCACGGGCAATTTCGACTTTCGGTTTACCGTCAATCTGTCCCCACATAGAACCGGAGGCATCGAAGATAATGATGGTCTTTCCCTCGGCTTGGGACGTCATCGGGATGATAAGGCTGAGAAACAGTGCAAAGGTAATTAGGATCTGGCGAAGAGAGAGAAATTTCATGAATAAAAGAGGTTCCTAGGAGTCCACGAATGAGAGCGGCATTCTATGCAATTTTTGTAAATTTTTCTCTACATATCAGGATTTTGGTGTGACCGATAGAGCCATATCTATCGCCATGGACCTCCAAAATATTGACGCCTCTCAAATCGACATCAGCAAAGTTTTCATCCAGTATTTTATCCCCTGGGCGACGAACTTCCTGTTTGCCTTAGCGATTTTCCTGATCGGATCAGCTGTTTCCAAGTGGATTGTCAAATTGGTCGGAAAAGCCCTCGGCAAGTCCACGTTGGACCCGATGTTGATTGACTTCCTCAAAAATATCCTTCGTTGGGTCTTGATGCTTCTCGTGATCGTGGCTGCTCTCGATCAGCTTGGAGTTGATACAACTTCTTTCATCGCAATTCTCGGCGCGGCGGGCCTGGCCGTTGGTTTGGCTCTGAAGGATTCGCTCCAAAATTTTGCTTCAGGTGTCATGCTCATCATGTTTCGACCATTTCGAACCGGCGACTACATTGAAGCCGCCGGGACGGCAGGTGTTGTCGAAGAGATTCGCATTTTCAGCACGCAGCTTAGAACTCCTGACAACAAGGAAGTTATTGCTCCCAACGGGGACATTTATAGCGGAGTTATAGTCAATGTGACGGCCAAAAACACCCGACGTATTGATCTAGTGGTCGGGATTGGTTATGACGACGACCTTAGGAAAGCGAAGCGCATTCTCGAAGAGTTGGTCAGTGAGGACGAGCGGGTCTTGAAAGATCCTGCCCCATTTGTCGCCGTCGGAGAGCTTGGAGGATCGAGCGTCGATCTTCTTGTTCGGCCTTGGACGAAAACGTCCGACTACTTTGCCACAAAATGTGACCTGACTGAGCGGATCAAGCTCGCGCTGGATGATGCGGGAATTTCGATCCCCTATCCACAGATGGACGTGCATCTCGATTCCAGTGGTGAGAGACCAGATGCCGGTTAGGTTCCAACCCGCAGAGGAACCGGACTCCTCAAGGCATTTTCGTCTTGAGGATGAAAGTGAAACTTCCAAGCCTCACGCGAACGCACGGATGAACCCAACCTCAAGCGCGAGTGCTTCGAACACATTCGTGCTCAGATTAGTTCTCAGTTTTTCCACCGCTTCGATGCGCTGACCCAACTCATCGACCGTGAAATGAGCGGCAAGATCTCTCGTTGCTTCCGCGTATTCCGGTAAGTCCAAATTAGCCCCGCCATTCTGCTGACGCATCGCATCGCCGAACCACATCATGAGGTAGTCGATGAGACGATTTCGCTTTTCCAGATACTCAGCCTCGGTCAGTGCTTTATAGTATTCCTCACGGCGCTTGAGATAGTCGCCTTCCATTCTCTGTCGATAGTGAGCCGACTCAGCCTTAAGTGCGTCATCGTTCCGCTTCGCAATCACTGACTTCTCCTCTTTCAGGATTGCAGCGAACTGTGACATGAGTCCTAGAGCACCGGATATCCCCCCTTTCCCACTTTCAGCATGATTCTTCAAAGAATCGAGAAGAGCACATGCTGATTCGCTGAGATGCTCTGGCCGGATGCCGCCTGCGAGAGGGATATTTATGCATCGCGACAAGATCGTTTCGAGGAGCATCTCCGGCCGTGAACTCAAGAGTAGGACTCGACTTCGATTAGGCGGTTCTTCAAGCGTTTTCAGGAAAGCGTTCGCCGCCTGCTCATTCATGCGATCCGCATCCTTAATCACCGCAAATTTAGTGGCTCCGTCCGGAGCTGACATGTGGACAATGTGTTCGAGGGCTCTGATCTCATCAACTTTGACCACTCTTGACTTCGATTTCGGACCAATCACCGCGATGGTGCTGGATTCGAGGTCTTCAAGCTTCGTCGCCTGCGAGTCTATTCCCGCATTAACCATGCGGATCATTTCGACAGCGAGCTTTTCCTTCCCGCTGCCGACCGGTCCTGTGATCAAATATGCGTGGGCAAGACGTCCATTGTCTTTAGCAAGTCCGATCAATTCGATTGCTTTCTCGAAAGAAAAACTCATCCCTGAACCCCTCCAAGTCGGGAGTTAAAGCAGGCGTCAATCGCAGCTGAGACTTCATCGATGCTCGCTGAAGCGTCAATCACTGCGATGCGTTCCGGGTCTGCGGCCGCGAGCTCCAGATATCCCTTCCGAACAAGCTCGAAGAAATCGAGAGGTTGATCTTCCATCCGGTCCTTTTTTCCTCCGCTCGCTGCGACGGCGCGGGCGTGACCGATCGTGACATCGAGATCGAGTAGAAGCGTGAGGTCAGGCATCGCCCTCCCAACCGCAAAGCGATTGATCGCAGTCACCGCGTCAAGATCAAGGCCTCTCCCTACTCCTTGATAGACTGCCGTTGAATCAAGAAAGCGATCCGCAACGACCCAACTCCCGGCTTCCAGAGCGGGCTCAATAACCCGCCTGACGAGCTGGGCGCGGCTCGCAGCAAAAAGAAGCAATTCGCTCTCACTGGTGAGATCGGCCGTCTCCTCATCAAACTGAAGAAGATTCCGGATTTTTTCCCCCACGACGGTTCCCCCAGGCTCGCGGGTTTGAATAACCTCGATGGCGTGTTTTTCCAGCGAGGCGACGAAGCGTTTGATCTGGGTGGACTTGCCGCACCCCTCAGATCCCTCAAAAGTGATAAATTTCCCGCGTTGCATCAAAGGCTTTTGCATCTATGAATGGCAGCAAGAGGATTGTCTAATTGAAAATAAACTGACTAACCTACTTCATTATGTCCAGCTCATCCGAAATCACCTTTGGCTCCCGTGAGGATCGCAAACTTCTTGAAAAAGGGCACACCTTTTCTCCTAAATTCGACGACAACGGACTCATTGTCGCGATCGCTCAGGATGCCGACACCAACGAGGTCCTCATGGTTGCCTACATGAATGAGGATTCACTTAAGCAAACCCTCGAGCTTGGTGAGGCGGTTTACTACTCCCGCAGCCGGCAGGAAATCTGGCACAAAGGAGCCACTTCGGGACACACTCAAGTCGTTGAGAAAATCCTCACCGACTGTGATCAGGATGCACTCGTTCTCAAGGTCCGCCAGCATGGCCCTGGATGCTGCCATGCCGGATACCGATCTTGCTTTTACAGAAATATACAAGAGCCGGGTAGCCCCGTAGCCTTGGGGCAGGAAATCGAGGATCAGTCCTACGATCCGGACAAGGTTTACAGTTGACGGTCTAGGCTCCTCTTCATACTCCTACTCCTCATCATCTTTCTTACTTTCAGTGACCTCATCTGGATAGAGTAAGAAGAGGATTAAGCGTACGAAGAATAATCATTTATTCTCCCACTTCACATTTTTCCCCCGATTTATGAAATCCCTCTGGTCCAACTCCGACGCGAAGAAATTCAAAGGCGATCTTGGAAAGCGTGTTTACACCTCACGACTCCTTGGCGCGAACCCTGAGCTAGTCCTTCACGGCGGCGGGAATACTTCGGTGAAAACCACCGAGAAAGACTTCTTCCGCGACAAAGTCGATATTCTTCATGTTAAAGGGTCCGGTTGGGATCTCGGCACGATCGAAGCCGCAGGTTTTGCACCTGTACGGATGGAGGCACTTCTCAAGATGGCGGAGCTCGATTCCCTCAGCGATCCTGAAATGGTGAAGCAGCAGCGGGCCGCGATGCTGGAACCAAGTGCACCGAATCCAAGTATTGAGGCGATACTCCACGCGATCATTCCGCAGAAGTTTGTCGATCACACCCACGCCAACGCCGTTGTTGCACTGACAAACCACAAACTTGGCCGTCAGGCTGTCGATGAAGTCTACGGAGACCGAGTCGTCGTCGTTCCCTACGTCATGCCCGGCTTCGATCTAGCCAAGGCCGTTCAGAAGGCGCTCAAAAATGTCGATCCGTTCAAGCTCGATGGGATCATCCTCATGAATCACGGAATCTTCACGATGCACGACGACGCGAAGACCAGTTATGAACTCATGATCCAATTGGTAACCGAGGCTGAAATCTACATTTCTACGAAGCTCGGCAAAGGATTTTCCTTTCCCACCGCCAAACCTGATGAAGACCTCCTCGCCCTTTCGGAAATCCGCGGCAAAGTCTCTGCTCTTCGAGGCGTGCCTGTGATTGCCTCACTCGATCAGTCACCTCAGGCTGCGGGCTTCGCGAGTCGCGCGGATGTAGGCAAAATTGCAACCCGTGGCCCGCTCACTCCGGACCACACGATCCGCACGAAGCGCGTCCCTGTCGTGATCGGCAATGACAGCGGCAAGTCACTGGATAAGTATGCCGCCGATTATGCCAAGTATTTCGAAAAATACAATGAGGGCGAAACGATGCTGGCACCGGATCCCCGCTGGGCGGTCTGGCAGGACAAAGGGATCATTGCTTTCGGCGCGACCGAGAAAGAAGCAGGCGTTCTGACCGATATTTCCACGAGCACTTGGCGCACCATCACTCAAGCTGAAGGGGCCTTCGAGGGCGGCTGGAAGGCTCTCCCCGCCGGTAAACTTTTCGAAATCGAATACTGGGAGCTTGAGCAAGCCAAGCTGAAAAAAGGCGGCAGCGCTCCACCTCATCAGGGTAAAGTCGCGATCGTGACCGGTTCCGCCGCGGGTATTGGATTCGCCTGCGCCCAATCACTTGCTGAGCAGGGTGCGAAAGTTATTGGCATCGACCTCAGTCCCGAGATTGAGGCCCAGATGGAATCCATTGGGGGTATTGGCATCATCGCGAACCTCACTGATGATAAGAAGGTCATCGAAGCAGTCGAAGGCGTAGTCCGAAAATTCGGTGGCATCGACGTTGTCGTGAGCAATGCCGGGATCTTTACAGCTGGAGCCTACCTCGAAAATCTCGAAGGCAAAAACTGGGACCTCTCAATGGCCGTCAATCTGACGAGCCACCAGAAGCTGCTCAAGTACACGATCCCATTTCTAAAAAACGGAATCGACCCCGCTGTTGTTCTCGTTGGTTCACGAAACGTTAACGCCCCCGGTGCCGGCGCCGCGAGTTACTCCTGCGCGAAAGCCGGCCTAACCCAGCTCTGCCGCGTCGCCTCTCTCGAGCTCGCTCCTTTCGGTGTGCGTTGTAATATTATTCATCCCGACGCTGTCTTTGACACCAAGCTCTGGACCGAGGAAAATCTCAAGCGCTCTGCTGAGCGCTACAACATGACGGTCGAGGAGTACAAGACCCGAAACCTCCTCAAAACCGAGATTAAATCCAAAGATGTCGGCAACATGGTCGCCGCGATGGCTAGCCCGCTCTTCGGCAAAACCACCGGCGCGCAGGTTCCCGTTGACGGCGGGAACGACCGGGTGATTTAAGATCGTGCCCCTAAAATCCGGTGGCTTCGGATTCCGCGGAAGGTTCCCGTGTTCCTATCCTCCGAAGCCTGTAGCTTTTGCAGAAAGCCTCGACCGACGAATCTCATCCAGCGTTGCTAGTGCGACTAGAAGGAGGATGCAGGCGTAAACGATGATGGGAGCTGCCCATTCCTTAAGGGCATCTCCTTTCAACTCTCTAGATATTTCTTCGATCTCAAACTGATAAGAAGATCGATGTGATGCCTGCTCAGCTGCAATCTCATCGAGGACGAAGTTCGCTGTCCATCCTCCACAAAACAGTAGGCCGCAGAAAATGATGATACCCAGGAAGATTCTGATACGAACCAGGATCATGCGCTAAGGGAACGGAATTCACTAAACTTTGTCGGACAAGGCTTGAGGTGCATGGCAGGCTTTGTTCGCGGGGGCAGAGACAAAAAAAGGCGATCCGCATGGATCGCCTTTTTCCGAAATTTCTAGTAAAACGCCCCTATGATTTCTCCGCTGCAGCAGCTTCAATCTTCTTCGGGTGTTTAAGCGCAGTGAGGACATCGCGAGAGTTCATTTGCTCGACGACCTTCTCGTCCATGCCAAGAGCAATGAGGCGCTTTTTCTGGTCACGGCGACGACGATTCTTCTTGCCAGCAGCCTTCTTAGGGCGAGTCCGGTTCTTATTGCGTTCTAATGTCGTTCCCATGAGTAAAAATCAGTGCGTAGTCTTTTTGGTGACCGGGCCCGGGGCTCTCGGTCTCCCCTTGGAAGCAGGGAGCGGGACTCATAAGCGCATTCAGGCTCCGGGTCAACGGGATTTCTAGCGTCTTTCCCCTTAAAATCAGCGGTATATTGGTGCCCGATATTAGAAAAATCAGTGATAGAAAGCGACTGGTTCTCCCTGCTACTGTTTGCTAGCGTGAAAGCATGAAAGCCGAACACGCCTATCGCCTCAGCAGGTTCCAACGAATTTGCCTGCTCGTAGCAATCCTTCTCCTAACCGGTTTTTCGCAAAGCGCCCACGCCGAAAGAGCAATCCACGTCTTTGGGGTCTTCTGTAACGCCTACGAAGGTCAGAGCGGTGCGATCAACGAAGGAGTCACTGCAGACAGTATCATCCTCAACACCATTTTTTCGGACTACTTTTCAGAGCAATCATGGGGGGTGAAATTGAATCGCAGAACTCTGGAGGGGAAGGCGGCGACGAAAGAGGCACTCCTCGCCGAGTTTGAACTCTTCTCCCGCAACATTGGTCCGGAGGATACGGTTTACATCCATTTCTCCGGTCATGGGGTGATTCGCGATCCGTTGAGCGGAGAACAGTTTTTGAATTTTGTCGATGAGTCTGAGCTCAGCCGAAATGAGTGGGCTAAAAGCATTGCCGCACTTCCGTGTCGGCTGAAAATTCTTATCACCGACTGCTGCTCGAGCTACCCGCCGGAGTTCGTCATCGCGGAAGGTGACGAGCGGGTCGAACCATGGAAAAATCTTTATGCGCTCTTGCTTGAGCACGAAGGCTTCGTCGATATCACCGCGGCCTCACCCGGGCAGGTTGCGCTTGGTAGTTCGAACGGTGGTTTTCTGACGATCAATCTGGAGTCTGACATGCAACGCTACTCCAGCTGGGAGCGAGTTTTCGAGGAAACACAGAAGCGGGTCGAGATCGAAACTGAGGGCCAGATTCGGATGGCAGGACTGATGGATGAGTTCGATCCGCAAAAGCCTTACGCATACAGCCTCGGCCGACGTATCGAAAATCCTGAAGCTATTGGGCTAAAGCGGCCGGAGTCCTTCGAATATGTGATCCCGGATTCTCACACGCGTGAGTTGAGCGAAGACGAACTCTGGCAGATGGGGCTGCAACAACTCTATCTTGCCCGCAACGAGATTTTCGCGCGCTACGGCTACGATTTCAATGGAGCCTTTTTGCAGGAATACTTTGGCAGCCTGTCATGGTATGAGAAAATTCCGGGATTCAAGTCTCCCTCCGTAAGCGATCTGGAAACAGCAAACGCAGCGCTGATCTTAAAGATCGAGAAAGAACAAGGCGGACCATTCATCAGCAGCAAAAAAGTCATGCCCGGCGAGCAGAACGGTGCTGAGACATTTCCTGACATTTTTGCTTATTCTTCGCAGCGGGCACTTTCCCGGTCTGTGCTCCAGGCGATGACTCCACAGGAGCTTTCGATCGCACGGAATGAAATCTATGCGCGCCATGGCTACCCCTTTGTTTCTCGAGCGTTGCAGAATTACTTCGCAACAAAGCCCTACTATTTCCGCGATTCGTCGGCAAAAGATCCGACGTTTACCGACATCGAAAATCACAATCTCTGGCTCATCCGCAAAGTAGAGCGCATCAACGGGGGCGCTTACTCGTGGTAAGTCAGGCTGATTCAAACTGCTAAGGATTTATCAGCACAACGTTTTCCCCGGAATACAATTCTAAGAGGGCTTCAATCGTCGGAACGATTTCCTCCTCAGTTCCCACCACTATCCAGTATCGATATTGCAGCACGGACTTAGGCTCAAGTTTCACCGTCACCAACGGCGCCAGATGAACGCAGGGCGCGGCGGTCGATTCATCGCTATTCCCTTCACGATGAGGTCCGAAGTTCCATTGCTCAGTTGCACTTGGACTGAAGACCGCGATCCCCTGCCCCCGCTCATTGAAGCACGCCATGATGTTTAGCGGCACTTCCGTCCTGCCCCATGGTGGCCCCGGAGATTGGGGCACGTTATCCCATTCTCCTTTGCCACGGTAGATTCGGAACTCCGAGAAATTTCGAGTGAAATAAAGCGCCGGAATTTCCTGATGGCGAGGGCGCCCTCCTCCCCATTGATCCTCCACGTCACGTTGACTTTCGAGTTCACACTCAACTAGCACCGCATTCTTTAGCCCCCGTTCAAAACCTGTTCTCTGCCTCATGACCGCAGCCGCCTCTTCATCGGGCATGTCCCAGAGCTTGGGGATCGTTTCGGCATACAAGCTTCCTGATTCCTGCTTTTCGAACGTGGTCACACGCGCCCATGATCCTACGCCTCCACCCTGAATTGGATTCCAAGTCCAAGGCGACCAAACTTGGTTTTGTCCCTGGTTTTGTCGGTCAATTTTCTCTCCTGCGTAGTAGGACTGTTGAATCAATCGTCCGGGGTCATGAATGTTCACCGTGTTCCTCTCATATCCGCTCCAGGAAAGATGAGTAATCGAAGCGCCCATGGCCCGGTCAATGCCGACTTTCACCGTACCATTATCAGCGATCAAAAGATCCCGGGAATCCAGTGCTTTCACATTTGCCAACTCTTCGGCGAATCCGCCCACACAGACGACACTCAGGGCGACAACCAAAGAAAAACCAGCTCGCATCACTTTGAGGGTCGACCATCTTTCAGCAACTTTGGAGGAGCCTTTCCGGATACCTCTTTTGTTCGCTTCTTTGGCAATCGCTCGATCTCAAGAGCGGTCTCATACCATAGCGCTGACAGCTCTTCCAAAATGCTTGGATGTTGTTCCGCGAGGTTGTTGAGCTCGGTCCCATCCTTCTCGATGTCGTAGAGTTCCCACTGGCTTGCCCGATGCGTCACCAATTTCCAGGGACCCTTCCGAATCGCCCGATTGTCGCCAAAGGTGAAATAGAGAAAATCATGAGGCTCTCTGGTCTCCCCGTCTAAAACCGGGACCAACGATTTCCCCTGTAACGGATCAACTTCAATCTCAGTGCCATCCGCCAGCATCAGCGTCTGCGGATAACTCGCCCCTCCCAGTTCCAGACAAGTGGCCATGAAGTCGATCAGGTGTCCCGGTTGGTCGGTGATCGACCCGGGATCCGCTTTCATTCCAGCAGGCCAATGAGCGATCATCGGCGAAGTAATCCCTCCTTCGTGCTGGTTTTGTTTATGGAGGCGGAACGGTGTGTTCCCGACATGCGACCATCCGGTGTCATAGCACCAGTAGGAACTGGCATCCCAAGGCTCAAACTCTGCACCGGTGGTGCGATCAAACGGACAAGCACCATTGTCAGAGCAAATCATGATCAGAGTATTTTTATAGACACCTTTCGATTTCAGAAACTCGATGAGGCGACCCGTGGTTTGGTCAACTCGATCCACCATCCCGGCAAATGCGGCCATCCTTCGTTCATCCCACTCACGTTCCTTTTCGCTTAGTTCAGACCATGCAGGAACCAAATCCGGCCTTGGGCTAAGCGCCCAGTCTTCCGGGATCAGCTCCATCTCAATCTGCTTTTGATAGCGGCGCTCCCGAATCACGTCCCAACCTTCCGAATAACGGTCCTCATATTTGCGGTAGTCTTCCTCCAGGACATGCAAGGGGTAGTGGGGGGCATTGTGAGCCACGTAGAGGAAAAAAGGTTTTTCCGGGGATTCCTCAAGCGCCTCCCCCAGAAACTGTTCGGCATAATCGATAAAGACCTCTGTCGTGTAGAATTCTTCATCGAAGTCGTTCCACGACTCTCCATTGAGACGGAACGTATCATCGCCGGTGAAGAAATTGGTCGCCCCGGATAAGTGTCCAAAGTATTTCTCAAACCCACGATCGGTAGGTTCGCGCTGAAGGTGCCACTTTCCAACCATCATGGTGGAGTAGCCAGACTCCTTGAGCACTTCAGGTATCGTGACGGCCCGCTTCAAACTCTCGCTCCCCGCCTGATCACAGTAGAGTCCTGAGAGCAGCGAAACGCGTGAGGAATGACATTTTGCCGTGTTGTAGAACCGGCTGAAACGCAATCCGTTCTCAGCCAGCGCATCAATGTTTGGTGTCTCAATCTCGCTGCCATAGCAACCGAAGTCTGAAAAGCCGAGGTCATCGACCATCATGATGATGATGTTCGGCCTCTTATCCGCGAAAGACAGACTAAACGTGGCGAAAAGAATGGCAAAGCCAATGGCGAAACTCCTCATGGCTCGAAGGTGTCTGAATCCAGACGCAAATCCAGCGCGCAAAACAGCGCAATGAGGGACTCAATCCCCGCCGCAGCCGCCGCCACCGCAGCCACTTCCTCCAATGCTGCACCCACCGCAACCAGAGCCACCTCCGCGTCCACCGCCGCCTCGAAAGTTAGAAGATATAGCGATGACGATAATCAGAAGAACGACCCATCCGATGATTAACCCTATGTAGACCTCATTTTCTTTGCAGCTAATCGTCAGCATCGCCACCGCAAAACCAAGAGCCGCTAGTCTAATCATCTTCCGTGGAAGCATCAGCATCTCCGCCCGGTCTATCCGTTGCCACCGCGCGCGACGGAATCGCTGGCGAGAGCCAGGCCAAATACCTGCTGGCGGTTCATGCCCAAAGTGTTCAGTATAGGACTGTTTTGTCTTTTCATACCAGTCGGTGAACTTCTCGCTCTCGGAACGCCCTCCCTGCGTTGGACCATGATGAACTTGCTGCCCAAGCGTGTCGCGGCAGAGGTTGTCCCAGTAGGAGCGGGTGTAGCAAAGATGGAGATGCCAAGCCTGATCGACTTGATCCGATGGGGTCACCGGATGTCCGGCTTCTACACACAGGTAGAGAAAACGCCGATACTCCTCCAGCACCTCCTGCGTCAACTTAGGACTCCATCCATTCTCTCTGCTGAGACGATCTGAAAAAGAAAAGTCAGCTTCGGGATCGTCGAAGGAAAAAGACTTCAAGCGCTGCCAGAGTCGGGAATTCATGATTTCACTTCCCCGTTTTCAGTTCGCAGGGCTGCTTCACAGGACCAACAACTATCAAAGTTGCCCGGACTGACCTCCCCACAGGATTGGCACTTCAACTCGAACTCGGCGAGTGCATCATTCTTAGCCCTATGTTCTCGGATGAGCTTCCACGCCCTCTCGAAATCATCATCGTTCACGACGCAAAGTGCGGGGAAAGTGTCCGGGATTGGAATCTCAGTAACACCCATGAGAGCCACAGTCTCGTTCTTCACATGTGTCCGAATGTCGTGCGACTCAAGGAGAGACTTATAATGCCCAATCATCGTAAAATCCGGTTCCCGAAAGAGCTCTTTCATATGGGTCGTAGATTATCTGAGTATTCCAGACACAGGAAGCCTATTTCTTTCTGCACTTACTGATGCGCCGACACATACTCCGAGGTAGACCAGACGGAATACTTAACCTATCTTAACTGCCCTGATCATGAGCCGGAAGAAATCTTCATCCTCCCCCTCCCCCCCTCCGGGCCCATTTGCTTCTCTTTTTCAAGACGGCAATGAATCCAGTAGTGGCAAGCCAGAACGTCGAGGCGGTTGCTTTCGTGGACTTCTCATCCTGACATTGGTTGGCTTGGGGCTGGTCCTCTTAACCTACCTGGGAGGCTCCATTTTTTACGGAGCCAAAGCACTGACTTATGACATGGATCGGTTGGAAGACGTCCAGGAAAGAACACTGGTCTACGATCGCGACGGTGGCCTGCTTGGTCATGTCTCAGGGCACGGTGCAAACCGGCTCGTCGTCCCAGCTTCAGAAGTTTCAGAGAGCTTCATTCA
Source organism: Verrucomicrobiales bacterium (assembly GCA_029210205.1). Classification (GTDB taxonomy): domain Bacteria; phylum Verrucomicrobiota; class Verrucomicrobiia; order Verrucomicrobiales; family DEV007; genus Arctic95D-9. The sequence continues at coordinate 76,768 of JARGOD010000004.1, forward strand.
GGCTCTCCTTGCTCGCGAAGACAGCCGATTTTACGAACACGGAGGAGTTGATTATCGGGGTGTCGTTCGGGCCATGATCACGAACATCAAATCAAGGGGGATGGAACAGGGCGCTTCAACGCTGACGATGCAACTGGCCCGAAACGCATTTGATATGCGCGAGAAGACACTGAACCGCAAATTCCTCGAGGTTGCGATTGCGAAACGGATTGAACGCAACTTTGACAAAGACGAAATACTTGGATTTTACATGAACCGAATCTACTTCGGTTCCGGCCTCTACGGCATCGAACGAGCCTCGCAGGGCTTCTTTATGAAGCCCGCATCCCAGCTCACCACTGGAGAAGGCGCCATGCTTGCGGGAATCATTCGCGGTCCCAGCCTGCTCAATCCTTTTCGCAGCCTTGAAAATGCAAAGGATACACGGGACGAAGTTCTCGCAAGAATGGTCGCCGATGCAACCCTGACTAAGAAACAAGCTGAAGCAGCAAGAGCAGAAAGCATCTCATTAAGACCACCCGACAAGCGTCTTGCCACTGGGAGCTACATTCTGCAAACCGTCTTCACTCTCCTTGAAACATCAACAGATCTTGGCACTGAGGAAGAGATAGAATTTGGCGGACTAAGAGTTTACACGACGCTGGACTCTAACCTTCAGTCGACAGCTGAAGCAGCGCTCGACACCCACCTGACTTCTATCGAAAATCGGGCGGGCTATCGCCACCCAAAAAGATCCGGCCACAAAAAAGGGGAATCAACAACGTATCTTCAGGGCGCAGTCATCACGCTCGACAATCACTCAGGCGCCATTCGTGCACTGGTCGGAGGAAGAGATTTCGGCGAAAGCTCTTTCAATCGCGCCTACCGCGCACATCGTCAGGCAGGTTCCACTTTCAAACCCTTCATCTATGCAGAGGCGATGCGTCCCACGAGGACACGCCCCGGCATGCTTCCCGGAGTCTATGTCAGCGATGACCCGGTTCGCATTAAGCATAATGGCGGCCCTGTCTGGGCTCCGAAGAACAGCGACGGCACCTTTACGGGACTCCAGCCCGCTGCGATTGGCCTGATTCGGTCGCGCAATACGATGTCGGTCCGCGTTGGCCAGATTGCCGGCCTTCAAAATGTTCGGAATATGGCACATTCACTCAGCTTCGGTGAGATTCCGGACACCCCGGTGATCTACCTAGGGGCGTTTGACACAAGTCCGTTCACCATGACCAGCGCCTTCTCAACTCTCGGAGCGAAAGGTGTTAACTACATGCCGTTCCTCATTGAGCGAGTGGAGCATCGAGATGGTCGCGTCCTTTTCCAACACGAAGTCTCCGGCGAACAGATATTTCCTGAGTCAATCGCCTGGGTGACATCGGATATCCTTTCAAAAGTGATGGATGAAGGCACCGGTCGGAGTGCTCGCAGCGCCGGTTACAACGCTCCTGCGAAAGGCAAAACGGGGACGACTAACGACTACCGCGACGCCTGGTTCGTCGGTTACACCGATAAGATCACGACAGGGGTTTGGGTCGGCCTTGATCAGCCAAAAACGATCATGGATCGTGGCTATGGCAGTACCCTCGCCCTCCCCATTTGGACCGAGGTCATGAAACGTGCCGAAGAGGATTACCCCGCCGCACGAATCCCTGCTCCGGAAGGCTCGACAAATGCGGTCCTTTGTCGTGAATGCGGACTCCTGCAAGGAAATAGAACCCGCAATCCATATCAAATGCTCCTTCCTCCTGACTTGCGGCCACGTGCTACCTGTCGCGGGCATGGTGGTGGACTTTTCACTAACAACCGGGGACTGCCTCAGGCATTTCCGATTCCAGGCGAAGCCGGTGCGCAGTTCCCGCCCGAGATGTTCCCCCCTCCTGAGGAAGGCGGGATAGGAAAGGCCCTGCGCGGAATTGGACGATTTATTTTTGGCGGAGATCCTCAACGTTAGGAACATGGATTTTGTACCTCAATACGGCTTCATCCACTAAAACCACCGCAATTAAGGACTCGACATTCTATCTGTTTGTGTCATTTTCGGCTAATTGCGGAAATGAGCACAAATAAGGAATCGTTTTTCAGTCTGGTCCCTGATGGATCACCTCATGAAGTGGAGGGGGAAAGAGAAGTCATGCTCCCGGGTATGTCGCTCGAGATTCTTGCGACCCGCAAGATTCGACTTCAGCGCTGGAACTTGAAAGGGCTCTTCGACCCTTACTGGCGCCTCTACTGTCCGGTTCAAGGAAAAGCCGTGGTCGAATTTCAAGGAGAAGAGACCGAACTGCTTCCCGGAAAACTCTATTTAATTCCCCCGCGCACTTCTTTCAGTTCGAATAATCCCGAGCCATTCTCAAAGTGGTATGTTCATTTCATTCTCGGCCGTTCCGACTTGCTTTCGGTTCCGGGAGTTTACTCCCAGGATGTTGATGATATTTCATCCGGATTTGTCGATACGCTTGCGACCGCAAAAGGCGAACCTTACAACTGGGAGTCAGCAAGCCTTGTTATCCACGCCCTGACAAAGCTCCCCAACGCAGCGTGGACCGACCAGAAACTTGATTCGCGGGTCGAGCGGGCAATGGAATTTCTTCAGTCGAATCTTGCTCGCAAGATCAGCGCTGATGATGCAGCTCGTTCAGCCGGGGTCAGTGTTCGAAACTTGAACCATCTCTTTCGCTCTCAAGTCCGCATGGCTCCGATGAGCGTGCTTCTGAACTACCGCCTCGACCGTGCCTGCCATCTTCTTCGTCACACCGATCAGTCGATCGAGCAGGTCGCTGAAAACTGTGGTTTCCCGAATCGCTACTACTTCAGCCGAATGCTGAAACAGCATCGGGGGATTTCACCGGCAGCGTATCGTAAGGGACAGCTTTATTGATCCGTCTTTCATGCCATGAATTCTCCGACCCTCGACGACCGGCAACAGGTTTGCCAGCGACCCGGGGATTCGGTGGTAATGTATCAAAAATGGAAAGACCTGCTCTTTCTCCACTGGGAAGTCGCTCCTGAGGAAATTCAGTCCACTCTACCTGACGGACTAAACGTCGACCTTCACGAAGGCAAAGCCTATCTCGGGCTCGTCCCCTTCTATATGTGTGACATTCGGCCGCGCTTCCTACCGACCGTGCCCGGGATCTCTAATTTTCTGGAGATGAATGTCAGGACCTATGTGCACGACCGGCATGGCAATCCCGGCGTTTGGTTCTACTCGCTCGATGCGAACCAGGCTCTCGCTGTTGCCCTGGCGCGGCGATTGTTTCATCTCCCTTACTTCAGGGCCGCGATGACCGCTTCACAGGATAGTGGGATGATTGACTACAGCTGCCAGCGCCGGAGCGATCCCGAAAAAGGCTCACGCTTTCGTTATCGAGCCGGTGCGAAAATAGACGCCCCCCTACCGGGTTCGCTCGAGTATTTTTTACTCGAACGCTATCTGCTCTTCGCCCACGACAAAACCAAAGAACAACTCCTCTGCGGCCAAGTCCATCACACGCCCTACCCCGTTCACGAGGCAGAAGTCGAAACCTTCAGCCCGGTCGCGTTGTCGCAGGCCGGATTTATTATCGGTCAGGATCCACCGGTTCATGCGGCCTTTTCGCCGGGTGTCTCTGTGGAGATCTTCGGCATCAAAAAGGTGAATCCATAGAAATGGACTGGGAGCATTTTCACCCTTTCACTCCGCTCCATTTTTCTGCGCTTGCCGTGTGCGTTGCGCTCCCCGTGGCGATCGCCCTCTTCGCTTCGCGGATACGCGAGGGAGATCACTCTCTACGAAACGGACGTCGTTTTCTCGCGATTGGGAACGTCGCGATCTGGGCGATTGCCTGTGGTTTCTGGTTCTTTCCCGGCTACTTTAGGATCGATCAATCGCTGCCTCTCCACTTCTGCAACCTTGCCAATCTCATCGCTGCTGTTGCAGTCGGATTCCGCTGGAGAGTCGCCCAATCACTTTTGTATTTCTGGACTTTTGCTCTCTGTATCTGGGCGTTTCTCACTCCCTTCCTCATGGTCGGGCCCGCCCACCCGTGGTTCTGGGTTTTCTGGCTCTATCATCTTTTCATCCCCATCGCGACCTCGTGGGTTCTTTCGGTGGATCAGTTCCGTCCCGGTCTCGCCGACCTTAGGTCAGCGATCATCTTGACCTTTCTCTACACCGGATTCCTCGCCCTCTTGAATGGCATGACCGGTTGGAACTACGGATTTGTGGGCCCCGGGAAACCCGGACAGCCCAGCATCATCGATGTGTTAGGCCCCTACCCACTTCGACTCATCTGGATGACCCTGATCGCAGGCATGCTGTTCACTGTTCTTCTCCTGCCCTGGCTTCGGCGCAAAAAACCGGAATTGTCGCCGTAAGTTTCTTGTCCTTCTGCGTCCAAATAGATCAGACTTCCCGTCAAATTCCCCCACCCTATGACCAGCGCCGAACAGAAAGAACTCGATCAATTTATGCAGGGTCTCAAGAAGCGGAACCCGCATGAGACTGAATTCCAGCAAGCCGTTCAGGAGGTCGCAATGTCAGTGATGCCCTGGTATCTCCAGCACGACGATTACCGAAAAGCCCAGATACTGGAGCGCGTTACCGAGCCTGATCGCATCATCACCTTTCGTGTCACCTGGATGACCGACGAAGGCGAGATCCGAGCGAACCGCGCCTGGCGTGTTCAGTTCAACCACTCGCTAGGTCCTTACAAAGGTGGGCTGAGATTTCATCCTTCCGTCACTCAGAGTGTTCTCAAGTTTCTCGGCTTCGAACAGATTTTTAAGAACAGCCTCACCGGCCTCCCCATGGGCGGTGCCAAAGGCGGCTCTAACTTTAACCCCAAAGGGAAGAGCGCGAATGAAGTGATGCGTTTCTGTCAGTCAATGATGACAGAGCTTCATCGCCATATCGGTGAAGACATCGACGTCCCCGCCGGAGACATCGGTGTGGGCGGCCGCGAAATCAGCTATCTCTTCGGGCAATACATGCGACTGGAGAATCGTTGGAGCGGCGTCCTCACCGGCAAGGGTCTTTCCTTTGGCGGTAGCGCGGTCCGCAAGGAAGCGACTGGGTGGGGCTGCGTCTACTTTTGCGATGACATGCTTAAGCACCACGATGAGTCGTTGGAAGCGAAGCGAGTCGCCGTAAGCGGAAGCGGAAACGTCGCTCTTTACGCCGCGCAAAAGCTGATCCACAAAGGTGCAAAGGTCGTGACCCTGAGCGATTCAAAAGGCTTCATCCACGTCAAAGACGGACTCACCGAAGAGCAATGGGAAGAAATTAGAGCACTCAAAGAAGATCGCCGCGGTCGTCTCTCAGAGTTTGAGAGTGCCGGTATTGAGTTCCATGAAGGAAAACGCCCCTGGAGCGTTGAGTGTGATATCGCAATGCCATGCGCAACGCAGAACGAACTGGAAGAAGCAGGAGCAAAGGAGCTTGTCAAAAACGGAGTCATCGCTGTCTGCGAAGGTGCCAACATGCCGACGACCTACGATGCGATTGAGATCTTTCGCGAGCACGGCGTTCTCCATGCCCCCGGCAAGGCATCCAATGCGGGCGGCGTTGCGGTAAGCGGTCTTGAGCAAAGCCAGAACGCGATGCGTATTTCATGGTCGCCCGAAGAAGTCGATCAGCGCCTCAAGGATATCATGAAGAACATCCATGAGCGCTGCGTCGAAGAAGGCACGACCGAAAACGGCCGCGTCGATTACATCGACGGATCCAACATCGGAGGCTTCAAGAAAGTCGCCGAAGCAATGCTGGCGTATGGGGCGGTTTAGCGATTAACGATGGCTTTCGGAGTCTCGCCCCGAAAATAGAGTCTAGTCCTCAGCCTCTTCCGCCGTCACTTCTTCGTGCCGGAAGAGAATGCGGTCAGCTTTGAACAACTGAGATCTTCCTGAGAGAGTCAGCGTGTAAGTTTCCCCTGCCTTGAGTCGATAAATCGCGACGCGTTTATTGTTATGCCCACCGGGATCGAGTCGGTTTCCTGAGGCCCAAACAAAGGCGCGATCTTTGCCGCCGAAAAACTTGGTGTCTTCTTTCAGCATCGCGAGGGGCGCGTCCATCTCATGCTCATCTCCCGGGTTGGGACCGGATTCGAAATCTCCTTCCAATCGAATGTAGGCATCGTTCGCGAGGTCATCACGATCTTCGACCCTCTCACGCGCACAATGAAGGTGAAACCAGTAGAGACCGCCACGCTCGATCGTGAACTGGTAGGCGAGCGGAGAATCAGCAGGACCGCTGATTGGTGTGTTGCCGGTAAACTCGAGATATCCGGTGCCGGAATAGCCTTCTATCTCCGTCCGCTTCTCCCAGTTTCCAAGCGGTGACGCAGTCTCTTCCACTTCGATGGCGACGACACCGTCGACTTCGACAACGGGTTCAGCGAGAACAACTGAACTGGTGAGGAAAGTGAAGAGGGTTAAGTGCGTGATCCAAGAGGGTATCGTTTTCATGAAGCACCGAGATTATCGGAAAACCGGAAATCACGATAGCTATTTTCGGATACAAGAATTGCTATTCACAGGCGATAGGCAATAGATCTGAGACGCTTCAAGTGTTCCTCCCCTGTTGATCGATCACAATGATTGGGGAGGACCCTCGTCAGATCAAGGTCCAGAGCTTTGCCGACACTCACGCGCAGCGCTTTCTCGTCGCGGTTGAAAATGCGCGGAGGTAGGTGCGAGAATCGCCCGAGACTAGCGAAGAGGTCACCGGCGAATAGCAGTTTGCGCGATTCGGAGTATAAGCCGCAATGCCCTTCGGTGTGACCGGGAAGATGAACGACTCTCAGACCTCCCGAAATAGTAATCAAGTCACCGTCATTGAGATAGCGGTCCACCTGAAAGGCTCGAAAGCCAAACAGCAATCGACCCAATTTTTCCATGACCCCAACTAGCTTCGAAAGCCCTTTGTATGTCGGCAGTCCATCGTAGTGCCCTTGATCAAGTGTGGGTGCGGCAACCCAGGCGCCTGTGGCATCTACTAAGTTCGAAACATTCAGGATATGATCAAGATGCCCATGGGTCAGGATAATTCCCTTGATCGGATATGCCTCCCAACCGGCCAGCTTCAGAGCACGACGAAGGGAACTCACTCCACCAATGAAGCCTCCATCAATTAAATAGAGCGAAGAAGAATCACGGAGCACGTAAAAACACACACCAAAGGACCTGACTTGAAGGATGTCATCCTCGCCGTGAATAGTCATCGTCCTTCTCTACTCTTTTATCACGCAAGGATTCCTTTGACGACTTCGCCGTAGACATCAGTTAGTCGGAAGTCGCGGCCGGCGTAGCGGTAGGTGAGTCGCTCGTGATCCATCCCCATGAGATGAAGAATCGTCGCGTGGAGGTCGTGCATGTGCACCTTGTCTTTTACGGCGTAATAACCAAATTCGTCGGTCTCACCGTGGGCATAGCCCCCCTTGACGCCACCTCCGGCCATCCACATGGTGAATCCTTGCGGGTTGTGATCACGACCATTGGCACCCTGAACAATTGGGGTCCGCCCAAACTCCCCGCCCCAGACGACTAGGGTATCTTCGAGCATGCCACGCTGCTTGAGATCCGCGAGAAGACCTGCAATCGGCTTGTCGACTGCCAGAGAGTTCTTCTCGTGTCCTTTCACTAAATTTCCGTGCTGATCCCAGACGTTAGGAGTCGATACTTGAAGATAACGAACGCCTGACTCGGCAAACCGTCGTGCAAGCAGACACTGTCGGCCGAAGGTGTCGGTCTCATCGGTGCCGATGCCATACATTTCCTTGATGTGATTCGGTTCGTCAGCGGTGTCGATCACGTCGGGAGCCGAGGTCTGCATTCGAAAGGCCATCTCCATTGACTCGATCATTCCCTCGACCGGCGCATACTGCGTCTTTTCAAAGTGCTGTCGGTTCATTTGCTGAAGGAACGCCAGCTTCTTCGCCTGGACATCGCTACCTGATTGTGGAGAAAGGAAATCAAAATTCGCGCCACTCTCCAATTTGCCGTTGCTCCCAATCGTCGTTGCCTGATTCGCTGCCGGTAAGAATGCAGGCCCGTAGTTGCGAGGGCCCCCGTGAGTTGCGGAAGGACTGATGCTGACAAAACCGGGGAGATCGTGATTCTCCGTCCCAAGGCCATAGCTAACCCACGAACCTACCGACGGCCTCACAAAGTTGTCCGACCCGGTGTGCAACATGCAGACCGCCTGCCCGTGAGACTGCCCCTTGCTCTGCATTGATCGAATCACACAGAGATCGTCCGACATTTTCGCGACCTCCGGGAAAAGCTCGCTCACCCAAAGGCCTGATTCGCCGTGCTGAGAGAACTCCCACGGCGATCCCATGAGCTTTGCCTGTCGAGTCGCTGTAGGATCGAGATTCTTCGCCGGAGAAAAGGGAAGGCGTTGTCCATCCCGCTTTTGCAGCTCAGGCTTGTAGTCAAAGGTGTCGACATGTGAGGGCCCTCCGTGCATGAAAAGGAAGATGACTCGCTTCGCCCTTGGCGGATGATGTAACGACGGACCCTCTGCGGCTTTTGCCAGCCCTGACAAAGCCACTGAACCAAATCCACAGGAGGCAGACTGAAGAACGTTCCTTCTCGAGAAAGAAGGCATGTCAATTGAGTGGGAAGCGGCGTTTCGTGAATTCATCTCAGTCCAGGTAAAGGTATTCAGTCGACGCGAGAATGATATGCGCAAGGTGTCCAAGGGCAGCCTTCATCTCAATGGGATCCTCGAGGTCACCGCTCAGCTCAGAGAGAAGGCCAAGAGCCGACTGAGACTCATGAGTATCTGGTTCCCGACCTAAGAGAGTTTCGTAGAGCCAGGCGACTTCCTCTCCGGGAGCGGAAGATTCCTCGATCGCGCGGCTCGCGAGAATCGAAGCATGCTCGTGCATGAACTCGCTGTTGAGGAGATAGAGGGCCTGCGTCGGGACAGTCGTTTGCGCTCGCTTTCCGGAAACGAGATCCGGATTCGCGGCATCGAATACGGCGAGCTCTGAAATAGGATTATTCCTCGCGACAGGAAGGTAGACAGTGCGCTTCGTATCGGCGGCGAAGGACATCGGTTTATCAAGATCATCACCAAAGCTGTTCGCGGTATCGTGACCGGGCTCGGCATCGAGTTGGCCTGAGGTGAAGAGCACTCCATCCCGAATCTCTTCGGCGGTGAGGCGGCGATGGTTCTGACGGCCAAACCATTTGTTCGCAGGGTCAGCAACTTGGCCTTCTTCGCATTCGCTGGAAAGCTGATAGCTGCGACTGAGAACCAACTCCCTGACGAGATCCTTCATCGATCCTCCCCCTTCACGAAATGAGGAAGCAAGATGCTCAAGCAATTCAGGATGACTCGGGCCGGAGCCAAGACGCCCGAAGTTGTCGACGCTCTCAACGATTCCGCGCCCGAAAAGATGATGCCAAACCCGGTTCACAATGACCCGATCGAGAAGGGCGTTCTCTTCACTGACGAGCCAATCAGCAAGCTGGAGGCGACCACTCTCGCCATCTTTCAATTCCGGAGCCTTTCCAGTGTGGAGAACCTTGAGGAAATTCCGCGGAATCTCCGGTCCGAGCTGGGAAACTTCGCCACGCACTCGCAGGTGAATATCGCCCGAAGCGGCATCGTCTCTCGGCGCCATTGCGACTGGTTTGTCCTTGAGATCTTTAATCAAAATGCCGAGCTCTTTTTTAAGCTCTTTCTCACTCATGCTGTAGAGCGGATCCATCTCCCCCTGCCCCATCGCTGCGATAGCATCCGCTTCACGCTCAATTTCCGAAACCGCGATAAACTGCACCGCGTCGACAATGAGGTAGCCTCGATCACCTTCGACTGACTCGATGACAACTTCGCAGTCGCCTCCCTTTTCGAACTCGAACCGACCAACCGGCTCAAAGAGGCCGCCGACGGAAGGAGTCTTCGTTTCGTCGAGCATCGCTTTGTGTGTCCCGTCCATTGCGATGATAGAAAGAGCCGCTTTCGGAGAACGGTTTGTTTGAGCATTGTAGGCAATCCTGACCTCATACTCTCCGGTCACCGGAAGACTGCCTCTGAAAATGGCTTTGTTAGTCCCCTTTCCCTTCTTCTCGTCGTGAATATACCCGGGGCCAAAATGGTTGGAAGAAAAGGTGCTCTCTTTCCACTCGCCGATTAGCTCGGCCTCTTTGTCATCGTAGATAATTCCGGCAAGCGGGAGATCATCTTTCGTCATGCCTCCACCGGCTTTGTTCTTAAACTGCTGGTCGACCGTGAGGCGCATCGCAAGCTCGAGGCGTTCGACTTTCCTCGTCGTTTCCGCCTCAAGTTCGCCACCAACAGGAAGCGGCCTCTCTATCCAACTCGCGACATTGACACACCCATTGCGAGTTCCGTTCACCACCCCGGTAGAACGAAAGATACCTGCCATCGCATAGTAGTCCTCCTGTGAAACCGGATCGAATTTGTGGTCGTGGCAGCGCGCACATCCGAGGGTCAAACCGAGAAAAGCCCGCCCGACGGTATCCAGTTGTTCGTCAGCAGTGTCGAGCCAAAGCTTCTCTTTGTCCCGCTCCGTCAACATCTTCGGACCAAGCGCGAGAAAGGTCGAGGCAATGAGTCCACGAGCCTTCTCCTCGTCACTTTCGGTCGGCATCAAATCGCCGGCGAGCTGGGCTCTCACAAACTCATAGTATGATTCATCGTTGTTGATGGAATCGATGACCCAGTTCCGATAGCGCCACGCCTGATAGAAGGTGTAGTTCCGGTCTCCTCCGTTTGAATCTGCATAGCGGGCAACATCGAGCCAATGACGTCCCCATTTCTCGCCAAAGGCCGGACGGGAAAGAAGGTCATCGACAATGGCGGCAAAAGCTGCCGGGGAGTGATCCTCAATGAAGAGCGCGACTTCTTCCCGGGTTGGTGGCAATCCTGTCAGATCGAAATGAAGCCTGCGGAGCAACGAGGTCGCCTCGGCGTCCGCGGCAGGTTGTAACCCCATTGTCTTGAGCCCGGCAAAGATAAAACGATCAACCTCAGTGCGAGCCCATATCGATTTATCCAATGCAGGGACCACCGGAACGGTGAGCGGTCGATAGGCCCACTCCTCTCGAGCTGCGGCGTAGTCAATCGCCTCTTTCCGAAGTGCGCCGGCAAGAAGTGCGTCGCGTGGATCAGGTGCTCCCATCGCGACCCATTCTTCCAGGATCGCGACCTCTTCCGTCGAAAGCCGTGTCTTCGGAGGCATCTGCAAACTTGGCTCAAGGTAGCGCACCGTTTCGATGAGAAGGCTCCCCTCGACATCACCCGGAATCACCGATGGCCCGGAGTCGCCACCGACTTCCCAACCTTCACGACGATCCAGCCACAGCCCGCCTTTTCGTTTATCCGCTTCCTCTGAATGGCACTCATAGCATTGCGAAACGAGAATGGGGCGAACCTCCGTTTCAAAAAACGCGAAAGCTTCCGTCGCGTCGGCGGAAATGGTTAAGCCACAGCTCATCACCAAAGCTGCTACAATGCGGGGGAAAGCGACCATTCTACCTGAATAAGGTCATCTTGGGCACGATTGGACAATCAAGGCAGTACGCGATAGAGCCATGCCGGTCCTCAATGGGTCACCTGAAACTAGTGTCCAATTCTCCGAAATCCTGCCTTATTAAGGTGACACTCTGATGGCTGATTCCTCCGACAACGAACGCACCGAAGCTTTTCTCCGGCTTCTCAGCGAGCACGAAAGAAGGCTCGGCATCTACGTGACCGGACTCATCGCCTGCCCTCAGGACTCACAGGATATTCTCCAGGAAGGAAAGATCGTGATGTGGCGGCAATTCGAGAACTTCGAACTCGGAACCAACTTCGCGGCGTGGGCGCGAAAGATCCTTTTCTATCAGATTCTCGCCTATCGACGTCGCTCGAAGCGAGACAAGGCTGAGACATTAAGCGACCGCATGCTGGAGATGCTGAGCGAGGAATCAGAGTCAGTGATACGGGAGCAGCGATGGGAAAAGCGCGAAGAGGCACTTCTGCAATGCGTCACGAAACTGAGTGAGGAGCACCGCGAGATTCTTCACATGCGCTATCGGGACGAGTCTTCGATCGAGCGAATCTCGCATCGGACCGAACGGACCGAGGGCGCGGTTTATCGTCTCCTCAGCCGCCTCCGTAAGAACCTTTTCCAGTGCGTCGAAAAAGAAATCCACGAAGTAACCGCCTGACTTATCATCATGAAAGAAACGGAACGAGATGAATTGCTGGAGCTGGCAAACTCCTATCTTGAACAGTCGCTCAGCGCAGACGAGGCAAGCCGGCTCGAAGCCATTCTCAAGGGAAGCGAAGAGGCGCGGCGCTGCTTTGTCGATTTCACCCACGACCACGCCGCTCTCCACTGGGAGCAAATTCCGGCAACGAACAATGAGATCGAGGAATTCTCTGAGTATCGCGCACGGCGCTTACCGACAATGTGGCAAACCCTTGCGGCGGCTGCGATCATTTCTCTTCTCGCCCTCGCTCTCGTGAAGCCCCAACCAAAGTCAGGTGCCTTCGCAACGATGGCGCGGACGGCAGCGGCGCGTTGGGAGAGTGGAAACCTTCCCACGATGGACGGAGCCCGGCTTGGAACCGGCACCCTGAAACTTGTCCGCGGACTCGCGACGATTCAGTTCGACTCCGGTGCCGAGGTTATTCTCGAAGCGCCCGCTGAGCTGGAACTCGTCGATGCGATGAATTGCGTGCTGGCACGAGGCACGGCTGTCGCCGAAGTGAGCAAAGGAGCTGAAGGTTTCACGATCAAAACGCCTACGGCAAATGTGATCGACCACGGCACTCGATTTGCAGTGAACGTCAATCCACAGACAGGCGGGACGCAGACACAGGTATTCGACGGCCTCGTCGAAGTTGAGCTACCCGTCACCGGGGAGAGCATCGAGCTACGCGAGGGGCAACGCAATTTTGTCGCCGGTCAGGGACTGGGTGATGTGAGTGAAAGCCTAGAAGAAGCGACCTGGGCACCAACACCGACTTTGCGTCATCGTGACGCTGACTGGATCACCCTCACAACCGGAGATCCCGGCTCGGATGACGCCTATGTCTGGGGCGGCGAGCCGAATGATCATGTTTCTGACGAGTTACTTCTTCTGAAAAACAGCAAGGACATGAAGGGCCCACATCGGAAGTCCTACCTCCGCTTTGATCTGAGCCGAATCGGAGATCGTGAAATTGAAACCGCTGAACTCAGTCTCAGATTCGTCCCGACGGGATGGGGCCTTGCCTCGCACCTCGATGACTCGGAGTTCAGGGTTTACGGAATTACGAACGACAAATTCGATGACTGGAGTGCCGGGATGATGGATTGGGAATCCGCCCCCGCCAATGACCTCAGCAGCGGAACTGAACTCCTCCCTAACACAGCGACACTGCTCGGTAACTTTACTCTTTCTCAGGGAATCCAGTCGGGTAGCTTCGGGATTCGTGGAGATAAACTGAAGGCGTTCCTCAATAGCGACAAGAACCGCGAGGCCACCCTCGTCGTCGTCCGCACGACAATGGAAAATCACGGAGGAGGGCTCGTCCACGCCTTTGCCAGCGCAAGGCACTCAACTCTTCCTGCACCGACCCTGTCAGTGAAGCTCCGGTAAGCGAGCCGCGTCGCTTTTTGGTGCAAATTGATCCCCAAGCGGGTTTTCAAAGCGTAATTCGGACTTGCCTGAACGCGTGAGCCGCGTTTGCTCTCCCGAAATGTCAGTCTCATCCCATCCCCGCTTCCTCACCTACGAGAACGCTCATGTTGTCGCCGAAAATTTCGGCACGCCGGTTTACGTCTACGACGAGGCAACCTTGAAAGGGAACGCAGCTGACGTGCTCGCCTTTCCTAACGCCTTCGGCCTCACGGCCCGATATGCAATGAAAGCGGCGCCGAATGCCGCCATTCTGAAACTCTTCGGAGCGGCGGGCCTTCACTTCGATGCTTCATCAGGTCACGAAGTCCGGCGCGCCATGGCCGCCGGGATTCCGCCGGGAAAGATCAGCCTGAGTGCCCAGGAAATTCCCGATGACCTCGTCGAGCTCCTTGATCTGGGCATTGATTTCAATGCCTGCTCTTTGAACCAGCTCGAACGCTTCGGCAAGTTGAAGCGCGGCGGATCCGTCGGCATCCGCTTTAATCCGGGAGCTGGTTCCGGCGGCAACAACCGCACGAATGTCGGAGGCCCCTCCTCCAGTTTCGGCATCTGGCATGAATGGATCCCACAGATTAAAGAGCTTCTCGAAACTTACGATCTCACCGCGACACGGATCCACACTCACATTGGATCAGGTAGCGACCCCGAAGTCTGGCTCAAGGTCGCAAAAATGAACTTTGACCTCGTTCGTCAGTTTCCCGACGTCGTGACCCTGAATTTGGGCGGCGGTTTCAAAGTCGCCCGGATGGACGACGAGATCGCGACCGATCTCCAAGTCGTGGGTAAACCGGTGAAAGAAAAGTTCGAGGAATTCGCTGCCGAGACGGGGCGCCAGATTCATCTGGAAATTGAACCCGGGACCTTCTTAGTCGCCAATGCCTGCTCTCTTCTTGCCTCGGTTCAAGATGTCGTTTCGACAGGAGAAGAAGGCTACCATTTCATCAAGTTGAATGCAGGGATGACCGAGTTACTGCGACCCAGCATTTATGGTTCGCAGCATCCGATTCATCTCCTTCAGGAAAAGACAAATCCGGACTCACAAGACTACGTCGTCGTCGGTCACTGCTGTGAATCCGGAGACATACTCACCCCGGCACCGGGAGATCCCGAAGTTCTTTCAACGCGGAAACTCCCCGTCGCTGCGATCGGTGACTACATCGCCATCGACGGCTCCGGCGCCTATGCCTCGTCGATGACACCGAAGCATTATAACTCCTATCCGGAAGCGGCTGAAGTCATGCTCGGCGAAAGTGGGACGCCACGACTCATTCGGCGGCGCCAAAAGATTGAAGCTATCTGGGAGAACGAGGTCTGATTC
>JARGOD010000121.1 GCA_029210205.1 Verrucomicrobiales bacterium
ACCACTGACCGCCGGATTAGAAATCCGGTGCTCTATCCAGCTGAGCTAAGGGCACAAAGCGTTAATTAATAACGGGATATTGGACTTTCAAACTGGGCCTGGGTCTCCATTCAAACGACGGTTCTGTAAGCTTAGAATCTCATGAGAGAGAAACCCGAAAACCAACGAAGACGGAGCACTTATTCAAGCACTATTCGGGCGTGTATTATGCTCGCATCCGTGTAAATGGCAAGCCGACATGACGAAGCATCAAAACCAAACTTAAAAGCATCGCCAAACCAAGGCTGAGTGAACTCTTGAAGCTGGCGGTTTTGCTCCTCGTAAGACTTGGATTTTCAGTGAGCTTTACGCGAAGGAGGCTCCTAATGACGATTGAAACGAAATCCTCGCTGTCTTGGATAAGAACTGGCAGCAGCTTTCGGCGATGAAAATCACCCAAGTGACTAAGGAGCAATTAGAGAAATGGGATGCAGAGTATGCCTCCAACGATTGTAGTTCTAGGATTTAACAGCTCAATCGGGTCGTTGAAATTCCCATTTTAACGATCTTGGCGGCTAACTCATATACAACCTTTGGCGATGAGATCAGAAGAAAGAATGATCCGTGTGGGTCGATGAAGGAGTAATTACAAGACACCCGCCCTCGGTCAATCGTCTTCGAGGTTCAGGTCGAGTTCAGGGAACTGCTGAAGGTAGGCTTGATTGGCTCCTTGAATCGGAAGTGGATCGGCGCTGGGGTTTTCGGAAAAGATCGGCCCTCGTGCTCGGAAAAAGCCGGAGACCAAAATCGCCAGTAGACCGATGATAAGCGAGACCATTTCGAGTGTGATGAGTCCAGCCACGAAAATGGCCACACCGATCACCAGTACTGAAAGCGTTAGTGCGATACCGATATTGTTGTCATCGCAGTGTTTCTTGCTAAGACCAATCTTCACACACGGTTGGCGTGAATACCAGGTTTTCGGATTGCGGGGATTGCGGAGGGCCTTCGTGATGACCTTGGTCGCTTTGCGACCGCTGCAAATACAGATGTCAGTTGGAAGGGCGCTGCCCTCTGGTAAGTAGAGAATACCGTCTCGTTGTGATGGGGCGAAAGTTTCGCGTTGCGGGTCTGGTGTTTCAGAGGATTCCATGATGATAGAGATATGAATTGTCTACTTACGCAATTATTCTTCATATCTTTCACCTCACCATGATAAAATCTTTTCAGATTTGTAACGGAATAACGTGAGTAATAGGTTTCAATCGAGAGTAGTGAGATTCGAATGGGTGAATATACCTAGATCCTGCTCTAGAAACTGAAGTATCATGGATGGTGTGATTCCGAAAACCTTGAATCAACGAAATTCTCATGAGTGGTCTGTAGATCAATTCCTATCAATTTGATTGGGTATTTAGGCGCCTGTTCATCACGGCAGACTTGACCTTGAAGGCTTTGCTTTAGTAGCAATCATGTTCAGCTCTAACATTCTGAAATTGCGCCAGTGAGTCATCTTTTGCCAATCACTCCCAAAGGATGCAGGTTGATGTGGCCAACTCGTGGAGAATATACTTCGGCAGGAATAGCCTGATAGGCCGCCCAAGTCCGGCTGGAGTAATTGTACTCACGGTCTGATTGTTTGGCTCATGGAGCCATCCATTTCATGTTCTCAACGGCATTCGAGCCATGGGTAGTTTCGAAAACTGCCTTTCCCTTGGACATTATTTTAATGACAATTCCTTCGAAATCGTCATTTTGTTCATCTTTTGTTCCGTCGGGATAGTAGTAACCGGGTGCCAATTCGCTCAGATTGATTGGAATCGTTTTTGTAACTAGGTCAGTGTCTTCTAAGTACTTGAGATCAGGGATCATGACGGTTCCTGGTTTGACTCTTAGTCTTCCGCTTGGCTTCAACGCTCGATTCAACTGATTAGCTTCTCTCCCTTTAGATTTCGCAGTCTTGACTAGATTGTAATGGAGGACTAATCCTCCCACTTCCGTCCCGGTCGTTCCGTTCTTCGAGCGATTCTCGAGGGTGATCTTGTATTCCCAGTCTTCGTAGTTTGAAACAATCGAACCTTCGTTGACTTCTCGCTTATTCTTGCGGCTTCGACTAAGCGACACGTCAAAGTCATAATCGATTTGGACCGGATTCTCTTTAAGCCATTTTCCGATGTAGTCTTGGTCGGCTTTTGAGAAAAAGTTTATTCCACCGCTGATCTCCCTGCCATCTGCCAGCTTCAGAGTCACTTCGGAGTCTGTAGCAGAAATCACTTTACCTTGAAGCTTGCTGCCTGCGGTGTTCGTGAATTCACGAAACTCTTCGGCTTGGGATGTCGAAAACGAGAGTGCTACAGCAACCCAGATTACGAGGTAGGTCGGGAGGAGATTTTTTCTATGGTTCTTCTTCATGACTCTTAGTAGTAGGGTTTCTGATTTGCCTTTTCTTACAATGGTATGGAACGAGCCAACGCCGGTTGTCGTCAAACGAAATCAAACCACTTGAATGCGGTTCTTTTTGCCTAATGAAGCGGAGTGAAGTCGTTAGCTTCCGTTGCGAGAACCGCATTTAGCTGAATCGCTGCTGAACATACCGAGAAACAACGAAAAATCTGGTTTGGGCCATTTCCGCTATTGAATCTTCCCCCTAAGCGTAGCCGATTGTTGCCGTAAGTGAATCAAGCCCAATCATCGGCACCGATTACTAAAATTTCGCAAGCTTACCTAGACCTTCTTCAATTGGCGCTTCAAGCTCATGCGTAGGAGGATGAATGCAACGAGGATGAATGTGCCCATTGCCATGAGATTAAGTTTCAGGGTTTCGATCTGGAATGGGCCCGCCCAGGGGTCTTTTGAATTCGGGGGGAAGCGAAAGGACCGTTCCTGCCCGAAAAACACATTCGGTGGATTGTCCTGCCGCCGATAATCCTGCCGCTCGACTTCGGCGCGATTGAACAGGTCCTGAACCTTTTCATTCAGGTAGAGATCGCCGGCGGAGTATTTCTTTTCCGCGTTCGCAGCAGCTTCAAAATAGGGTTCAGGTTCGAAGGTTCCGTTTCTGAGTGACGCCCTGATCTGGTTGAGCTGTCGGCTGACGTGCCCGGGGGATCGGCCTTCAAGGCCATGGATGACGGCGAGTGCCTGCTTGAATTGATAGAGTCTTTCCTCCTGCTCATCGGTGAGATCCTGGTCGAGCGGGATTTCGCTGAAAGCCCGAATTTCCTTTTCGATGAAGTTGGTGAGACGGCTTGCCGGGTTGTGATCTGCATGTTTGATGATGACCGACTCGTAGCTCCAGCGCAGGGGCATGAGGTGACAAACAAAGGGCACCTTCAACCTGCTTGCTTCCTCTTTGTCTTCTTCGGAAACAAACCATTGTCGGATGTTCTGGATGATATCGAGGCTTCGATTCATCTCATCATATTTGATGAGGGCTCCGCCGAGAATGATGTTTGGGATGAGAATCAGGGGAATAATGTTAATCGCTGTTTTCGGGCTGTTGACGAGGCTCGAAATGAGGAGGCCTGCGGCAATGCCGACGAAAGCAGTCGCCCCCATCCAAAGCAGGTTGGGGAAAAACATGGAGCGGATCCCGAGTATCGCGTCACCGATGAGGAGATAGATGACGCACTGGAGAAGGGCAAAAAAGCCGAGCGATATATATTTTCCGATGATGTAGCCGCTGATGCGGAAGCCATGATGTCGCTCGCGCTGAAGGATGTTCCGGTCACGGATGATTTCCTCGGCTGAGTTCGTCATCCCGAGGAAGAGAGCCGTGACGAGACTGAGGAAAAGGTAGGTCGGGATGTGAAAAGCGTTCGCAAAGCTGTATTCACCATCCTCGGAGTAACGCATCACAACAGCGATAAGAATGGCGAGAGCTGGAGCTTCGAGGAGTGTTGTCGCAAGGTTGGCGCGGTTTCTCAGTTTGCTGAGAAATGCTCTCTTGAATTGGTTCGCAAAGCGAACCCAGTCGTGTTTGACGCGTCGCGGAGGCGCTTCAGGAGTTTTCTGCAAAGAGGAAAGCGTTTGCGAAGAATCTGATTCGATTTCGCGAAGATTCACTTCCTCAAGAAGGCGATAGGTTTGAAACCGGTCAGTCCAGAAAGAGGAGTTGAAGCGTCGCGCGGGGATCAGGTTTCCGCGCGAGTCGCGCTCGAAAAGAATGTCACCGCCAAGATCGCGGAGTGGGGTTTCAAGGACGTCGAAGATGAAATCCGGAGTCAGGCTGATGCTCTCGTTCTCCGTATTGTGAGTGGTGAAAGAACTCGTATGAATCCCTTCCTGCTTACGAGCTTCGTTGAAATACTCGAGCATCTGCGCAGGGGTGCCGAAAAAGGCCAGTTTCCCGCCGTTATCGAGCAGGATCGCCTTGTCAAACATATGAAAGAGGCGACTACTGGGCTGGTGAATTGAGACAAGGGTAATCTTGTTATGAGTGAGCCCGCGGATCATGTCGAGGACGTGCTCAGAATCTTTCGATGAGAGGCCGGAGGTAGGCTCGTCAAAGAGGTAGACGTCGGCGATGCCGATCATGTCCATGCCGGCGTTGAGACGTCGCCGTTGTCCACCGCTCAGGGATTTCGTTTCTTGGTCTCCGGCGATGCGGTGACGAATTTCGTTTAGTCCGAGTTCGATGAGTTTCGAGTCAACCCTTCGGCGTCGCTCTTTGATTGGGAAATGAGGGGCACGGATCGCCGCGGCGGTATCGAGGTTTTCCTCGACGGTCAAAAGAGGGTCGAAAGTCTCGTCTTGTGGGATCAGGGCAATGTAGGACTTCAGACCTTCGTTCCCGTCGTAGAGATTAACCCCGTTGAGATCGATGCGCCCATGGCGTGGTTTGATCTGTCCTCCCAGTGCCTTGAGAAGAGTGCTCTTTCCACATCCGCTTGGACCCATAACACAGACCATCTCGCCCCTTTGAATGGACAGGCTGATACCGTCAAGAGCAGGGGTTCTGCGGTCGTAGGAATGGGTTACATCCCGCACTTTGAGGGTATTGATCACGTTGCGTTCCTCTTCGATAATTCCCTCGGAGAAATGGCAGCGGAGATACTGTCCCCCACCGAGCGAAATAACACTGCCGTCTTTAAGCGGAGCGCTTCCACGGACGGGCTGGTCTTCGACGGCAATCGGGCGCTCCGATTCGATGATTTCGAGGCTTCCGGTTTTCGTCGTTGAATCACATTTAATGCGAAGAAGAATCTTTCCGGAAGCGCCCGGTGTGAGGAGAATGTCCCCGGCAGAGAGCTCGCTGGAGTCATTCGAAACGAGGTAAACACTGCGGTTGGGTGGCAGACTGAATCTTCCGCCGAGCTCCCGCGCTTTACGGCGAAGATCATCAAACGAGATTTCGGAGTGATTTAGAAAGTCGATTTTTTCCCGCGAAGAAACTCCAAAAGAACTTCCTTTCTTCAGGGGGCGTCCGCCGATCACTGCTTCGACGGTGTTTAGAACTTCGACTTGAATATCGAGCCCGAACGAAACGCGCAGATAGCTTTGTTTCGTACGAGTCTTTTCAATGAACTGGTTTCCGTTGCCATCTTGAGCGAGGTAGATTTGAACGGAGGAGACATTCTTTTTCGAGTTGAAATAGAAAACAAGATCTTCGAATCCGAGTACTTCTTCTCCAATGAGAATTCGTTGACCTTCGTAAATACGGCAGAAGTCTCCGGCACTAATCTGGCGCCCTCGTGCGAGGATCGCTCCGGGACCTAGGTTCTTGATGAGGATGAGATTAATGAAGCGGAATGCGACGACGCTGTGCTCCTGATCAGTTTCCGCAATCGAAATGTCACCTGCATCTGAAGTAGAGAGGACGAGAGATTCAAGTTGGTGAGAGTCGTCCGTTTTCGGAGCGGTCCCTACATTTCCTTTTCCATCGTCCTTGATTTGGGAAAGTTCGCTCGTGTTGAGTTGGTAGACGATATTGATCGCTTCGGTCGCCACTCCCAAGGTGGTCATGAACTGATAGAAGGTAATCAGATTCTCTTTCGGGAGACCGGCGCGGCTGATTAGAACGTAGAGTTGGACGCCAAGAAGGACCTTCTCCTCCAAGGGGATTCGATCAGCAAGATCCGTTGCAATTGCTTCCAGATCCTGTCTCCGTCGGAGCGATTTAATGAAAAGCTGTCTGAGCTCGGTGTAGACCGTTTCTGGAAAGTCATAACGGAGAAAGCCGAGGATCGAGTCGATCTCTGCTTCGACAACTTGTCCGTCCAATTTCGTAAAGCCAGCGAACACCTCGATCAGCATCGGAAGCATTGACTCCTCAGTGCGAGGAGTTTCGCTCTTAAAAAGAGTGCGATGGATGCGATTCCAAAGACGCCCGCGCCCACGAGCCATTGCAAAATCAGTGCGGGACTTTTTCCCGAGTGAACCGGTTTCAGCGGGAGATTCGGCGAGCGTGGGGGAAGGTTTCGGCATGATCAGAATCGTGGGAAGGTATACCACCAATGCGCTTGTTGGAAACTCGTGATCTGAGGCTCGAGGGCTTCTTAATGGAAGAAAAGTGCCAGAATTCTTTAAGAAATAGAAACTTTTAGCTTTAAATTATAATTATCATAATTATAATTATAGCAAGATGATGAATAAAGAGCGGAACATTAACACCCCTGCCTCCACACGCGTCGTCGATCTTGTGCGAAAACATCATCGACTTCCTGAACGTGCGGACACCAAGCTGTCTCAAGGGAAGAGTGGGAACTGGGCAAAGGAAGCGAGGTGTAATCACCTGCGTGCCCGTCGCCGCCTCGTGAATTTAAAAGAAATTCCGGAGTCTCAATATCCAGTCATTCTTGAGGTTCATGGCGGCAGTCACTTTGTCATTCTGACAGCGAAGCGTGACGAAGATACCTACTGTGTGCAATTCCCTGACTCGCGGGAATCGGATGTCTCGGCGGAACGTCTTGAGGAGTTTTATGATGGACGCTGCGTCTTTCTGAAACCGATGCGTTCCGTTCGGAGTGATGACAGTCACGGAGGCTCGGGAACTTCCCGTCGAAGCTTTCGCGAATTTCTCGCGACGGTTAAGTTATCGAAAGGGGCCTTTGGTTTTAACCTCGTGGTTCTCCTTCTCACCTCGCTTTTGATCTATTCGAATGATCAGGCTCTTGGTGAGCTGGTTCATCGATCTCTATTTCTTCCACTTCTTGCGACCGGAATCGCCGCACTCGCGCTAGCTGGAGTTATCGGATTACGGCATGAGCTGTTTCGTCAACGAGTCGCGGCAGGCTGGATGGATTTGGCCTTTGTTCCGATTCTGTTTGGAGCTGCGATAGCTTTTGCGGGCTTGTCGGTGGCGCCACTTCTCGGATTTGCTGCCCTTCTCATCGCAGGATTACTGAGTTCAAGAAAGCTCGGAACGGTTCAATCGCGTCTTCAGCGACATTGGAAACTCATCGTCGCGGCTGCCTTCGTGATCGGGGCGTTCTCTCTCTCATTCTCTTATCTTGATGGAGCTCTCAATGTCGCCATGATGATTGGTGCTCTCGGAATGAGCACCTATGCGGTCTATCTCATAACGCATGGCGGAAGCAGCTGGCAGTCGATGCGGCTTGCGATGTGTCGTTAACGGTTTTTGCCCCTCAGAGCCGAGGTTTTGGTGGTCAGCGATTCCTTGAGCCGCTAGGATCGCTCCGGATGGAGTTGATTACCCTGAGAGAACTGAAACAACAAGCGGGGCCGGTTGGATTGCAGGCGGTCTGTCATGCCCAACTGGAACAGTGTCGGCAGAAAATGACGAAGACGGGCAATCCCTTCTATGAAGTCGGTTTTGCCGATGCAGAAGAAAGCCTTGTCCTGCGAGTGTGGAATAACACGCCAATGTTCGCCTTTTGCAGCGAACTGAAAGAACGTCAGTTTTACGAGGTGAGCGGCGAATTTTCGCTCGGAAATGACGGGCGATCTGTCGACGGGAAAAACTGGACGGTTCGCGCGCTGAATGCGGAGGAGTCAGCGCAGGTTCTCGCCGGTTCGGGTGAATTGCGGGAGAAACAGGAGGCCGATTTCGCGTTTATCACGGAGACGACGGCCGCAATTAGCGATCCCAGGCTGCGTGCACTCTGTCGATCCTTCCTCGCCCGGTTCGGCGAACGCATGCAGCGGACCGGCGCGGCGCGTGACTACCATCACGCCCGGCGTGGAGGACTTGTCGAGCACGTCGCCCAGATGATGCGGACGGCAGTGCAGGTTTGTGAGGCTTATCCGATGCTGAATCGTGATCTCCTCGTCTCCGGGGTTCTTTTTCACGATGTCGGTAAGCTCTGGGAAAACGCCTACTCAGCGGACGGCTTTACGATGCCTTTCACGGAAATCAGTGAGCTCATCGGTCACATCCCGCTGGGAATGGAAATCGTGAACAAGCTCTGGCGCGATCTCACCGAGGATGAGGTGCAGGCAAAAGAGTGGTCCCTGCTTGAGCCGCCTTCAGAGCGAGTCAGGCTGCATCTGTTGCATTTGATCGTTTCGCATCATGGAGAATTAGAGTTTGGATCGCCTGTCGTGCCGAAGACCCCTGAAGCGCAGGCGCTTCACTACATCGACAATCTCGATGCGAAGATGGAGATGTTTGATCGTGGATATCAGGTCGCCGGAGAGCTTGCGAAGAATGTTCAGGAGCGGGTACGACCGCTACCCGGGAGGTTGGTTCGCCCGCTTGAGCAATTTGATTGGGGCGAGGCTGCGGCTACATCTGAGCCGGAGGCAGCCCCGGAATCGGAAGGCGAGGCCTCGTCACCTGAGCTAGTTCGCGATGAAGAAGAGCGTCCCGAGCCATTTTAGAATGTGCAGAAAACAGTAGCGAGGGCATTCCGGACCTTGCCGCACCGGGTTTATAAATTTACCCCGGGAATTCCACCATTAAATCATCTGAGATTGCTTCGATTTTTTCGCGAAGCTCCTCCTCGCTGACCGACGCGGGCAACGAAATGGTCGCTTCCGTGAAAAAGTGCGTTTCCCCGGACCAAGCGGCCGGTTTGCAGTCGGTCGCGAGTTCGGTCACATTCACTCCGAGGCCAGCGAGCGTTTCCGAGATCGACGCGACAATACCGGAACGGTCCTGACCAACGACTTCAAGAGTAAGTAGCTTTCCAGTAGTTTCGTCTCCGCGGAGTTCTTCGCCGGAATGGATCACCGAAACCGTTAGCCCTCTTTCCTCCAACTTCGAGAGCTCGCTTTGCAGTGCTGCCAACTGTGACTCAGGAATCACGACCTGAACCATGCCCGCAAACTGGCCGGCCAGTTGCATGAGACGGCTGCCCTCCCAGTTGCCACCCGAAGCGGTGACGGCCGAAGATAAGTGCTGGACAAGGCCGGGGCGATCCGGCCCGATCACGCTGATGATGAGCGAAGTATTCATGGGGAAATAGAGTCAGGTGGCGGGGATAAATCGCTGCGCAACAAGGGTGATGCCGAAGAGGGCGAGACAAACTACCGCTGCCCGCCAGTCCGCAAAGGCTACCGTCGCGGCGTCGTAAAAGGCGATTCCTGCAATCGCATAGGCGATACCTTTTGGAATTTTCTCTGCGAGCGCTTTTCTCATGATCACAATCCATGACCAAATTCCGATAACGCCGACGGTGACAAGAGCGATTTGCGCCGGTCCCACCGGCATGATGCGCGAGGCAAAGAGCGGAAACAGAACCGGAAGCATCAGCATGATGCGATTCGTGAACGAGATTCCCGCCGGCGACTTCAGGTGCTCACTTCGTGCCGCGAGCGTCAGCCCCGCGATGTAGATCACGACTGCCGCCGCGACGAAGTAGACTACCGCTGAGACCTCGATCGAACTCGTCTGAGCGACGACTGCGCTCCCGGCTCCGACATAGACAAGGGCTCGGCACAAGCCCATGATGAGCACCGATCCCCGCCAGCGTTTGTGGAGAAAATTGTAGAGCAATATTGCCTGAATGAGCCCGACGAGGATAAGGGGATGAAAAGTCGAAAGCGCGAGGAGTAAAAGAACCCCGGCCATCATTTCAAAAACGCCGACCGCCCAGACCGCTCCGCGGGAAATTTTCCCTGATGGGATCGGGCGCTCAGGAGCGAATTCACGGTCCCAGTCGGCATCGAAGGCATCGTTCAGCGTCATGCCACCGAGATAAAGAAAGCTCACACCGAGCGCGATCCATGCGAGCTCGGGGACCCATCCGCCGCCGCAGAGAAACCAGCCGACGAGCACATTGGTCCAGACCGTGGGTAGATTGGAGACTCGTCCGAGAATGAGTAAGGTGCGCATAAAGATCAGGTTAGCGACCGCAGGATATCCCGACAATGGGAAAGAAAAAAAGTGGCAACTCCACAAGGATTCGAACCTTGACAAACAGAACCAAAATCTGTTGTGCTACCGTTACACCATGGAGTTATACGGGAGGGGGATTCTACTTGGATTCTGCCGTGAATCAAGTGGGGAGCCCGAGAATTTTTCCTGTCGGAGTTGAGGCACTTTTTGGGTTGAAGCGGTTACTCTCCCTCTGTTTGATG
>JARGOD010000122.1 GCA_029210205.1 Verrucomicrobiales bacterium
TACGAAGTTACGGACCTGAAGGCAACTTCGGTTCGCGCACTGCCGGAAAACACCAGTTCCATCGAACCGAAGCGAGGCGGAAAAGAACGATCACGACAATTCCGGATATGAGCGCAAAGGGCTCAAGCATATCCAACTGCGCCATTCCCAGATAAACCCACGCACCCGCAAACGAGCAAGTCGCGTTAAGGGGACTGGGAGTGAACAGCGACGGGACCTCATTGCAAATCACATCGCCAAGAACTCCCCCGAAGGTCCCGGTAATGACTCCGAGGAGCGCAGCGACGAAGAATCCAGTCCCCGCATCCATCGCATAGGCAGTTCCGGTCAGCGTGAAAAGAGCCATCCCAAGTGCGTCCGGAATAACAAGAAGGGGCCGAATTTTCCCGACATGTCGAACGAGCAATCCGGAAAAGACCGCAATGCCCAAAACAATCATCGGATAATGTGGATTCCCGATCCAGAAAAGCGGTGTGCGATCAAGAAAGAGATCGCGCAAAGTGCCTCCCCCGAAGGCCACCGCAAAAGAAATCGTGAAGACACCCATCACGTCCATGCCTTTGCGTGCCGCAAGCAGTACTCCATAGATCGCGGAAACGATCACAGCGAGAAACTCAATCACGATGAGATAATTCATCGGCCAGAGAACGGTGAATCTTACGACTGCGCAACCAATTTGCGTGTCATGACCTCTCGCTCGGCGTAACGGGCAGAACTTGTCGGACGACAAAAGTGGGGGCCCTCCGTGAGACTAAAGACTTAACCCTGTTTGAACATCGACCTAACCCTGTTGAGTCCACATTCGGATGCCCCCCTTTCCACCCGTCTTTGAGTCATCTGGTAGCGTTGACTTTCATTCGCCGAACCTTACACTTCCGCTCGCCCTCCGGTTTCCTGCCATCAAGATACTCGGAAAGGCACTTTTTGTATGAACATCCCACGCCTCTCTCTCTTCGGAGTCTCTGCAGCAATTCTTACGGTCGCATGCGGACTCTTCCTCACCTGCAATTTCCGAGCAATCGCTCAAGACACCCCTGAGCTGATATCGGGACCGCTCACGCCACCGACTGCTCCCTCCGTGGAAATGCCTCCCCCGGAATCCGTCCAAGCGGACATCTCTGAGGTCGACATGGATGCCATTGTCCGCGTCGAAGTGGACACAAAGCAGCCCAACTATCGGGTCCCATGGAACATCGGCGGAATGAATAGCGGGAACGGCACTGGCTTTCTCGTCGGGCCAAACCGCTTCCTCACCAACGCCCATGTCGTCAGCGATGCCCGACTCATTTACATCAAAAAAATGAGCGACCCGAAGCCCTACGAGGCACGAGTCGTGAATGTCGCGCACGATTGTGACCTCGCCCTTCTCGAACTTGAGTCGGAAGAAGAATTCAAAGGTGCCTTCGCCAATCTTCAGCCCCTTTTCATCGGTGGGATTCCCAAACTGAACACCACCGTCGTTGCGGTGGGCTATCCGATTGGCGGCGAGCGCATCTCCGTCACTCGTGGTGTCGTTTCACGAATTGACTTCCGCACCTACAGCCACTCGAGCGTCGACAATCATCTTAGTATCCAGGTAGATGCTGCGATCAACCCGGGTAACTCAGGCGGTCCTGTCCTGCAGAACAATCAGGTCGTTGGCGTCGCGTTCCAGGGTTACTCAGGCGCTGTTGCGCAAAACACCGGTTACATGATTCCAGTTCCTGTGATCGAACGCTTTTTGAAAGATGTTGAAGACGGGAGCTATGATTTCTACGTCGATCTCGCGACGAGCGTGATAAACATCCTTAATCCTGCGCAGCGAGCTGCCTTGAAACTTCCCAACGACGGGGTCGGTGTCATGGTCGCAGAAGCTGATGCGGCAGGTTCTGCAGGCGGTGTCCTCAAAACCAAAGATGTCCTCCTCTCGATCGACGGCTACACGATCGCCTCAGATGGATTTATCGAAATCGGGGGCGAGCGAATTGACCTCAACGAAATCATTGAGCGAAAGTTCGCCGGCGACACCGTCGACCTCGAGGTTTGGCGAGACGGAGCCCGCGAAGAGATCACCCTCGAGTTGAAACGCTTCCTCCCCTATCTGATTCAGGCCAGTCAGTATGACAAGCAGCCGAATTTCGTGCTTTATGCCGGACTTCAGTTTCAGCCCCTGGATCGCAACCTCATGGCCGCCCATTCTATCAGCGATCTGCAGACCCGCTATCACTACACTTTCTTCAGCCAGGACGAAATCTATCGGGAACGCCCACAGGTCATCATTCTCACCGAAGTTCTCCCTGACTCGACCAACACCCATCTAAAGAGCTACATCCACAAAGTTGTCGATTCGATCAACGGCAAAAAAATCGGGCTGGTACAGGACGTGCACGACGCCTTTCACGAAGATCACCACGAAGACGGCTATGAAGATTTTCATGTAATTCGCCTTGTCGGTGAAGGTCGGCCCCTCGTTTTAAAACGCAAAGATTCAGAAGCAGCGCACGAGCGCATCAAATCGAAATACAACGTTGGCTTCGACCATTTCATCGAAGAGCCGGAAATTAAACAACTGAAGGATACTCTTGCCCCTGTTGACGAAGAATCTGAAACGGAAGAGAACGCCGGCCCACTCAAAGAAGCCGCCTAAGCCATATCCTTGAAGCTAAACCTTTTCATTCCCATGACTTCATTTTCATCCAAATGGCTCCTCGCCATTCTCGTTTCCCTTTCTCTCCCGGCCTTCGGCACAGCGCAGGATGCCTCCCCGGAGAATTCAATCGTTCGCGTCAATGCAACGCTGCAGAGCTATAATTTCCTTCGCCCCTGGGAAAAGGGTGCCCCGACTCCCCGTCGTGGACTTGGCGCTGTTCTTGAAGGCAATCGAGTTCTTGTCACAGCCGAGCTGGTTGTGAATTCCACCTTTCTTGAACTCGAACACCCTTCCAACGGTGATCGTGTCCCCGCCCGTATCGTCGGACTCGATTACGAAGCAAACCTCGCAGTCCTTGAACCGGCGAACGAGAGCTCAACCGTGTTCGAAGGCCTTTCCCCTCTCGATCTCGACGGATCAGTCACTGCTGGAGAAACTCTTCAGGTCTGGCAGATCGAAGACAATGGGGATGGAGTCACCACTGATGTTGACGTTCTCCGCGTCAATGTCGGTCGCTATTTTATCCGTGGTTCTGTCTTTCTTCTCTATCAGGTAAAGGGATCGCTTCAGGCCCGGGTCAACAGCTTCACGCTTCCTGTGGTGAAAGATGGAAAGCTATGCGGGATGCTCCTGAGCTACTCCTCGAAAGAGCAGACCGCATCCGTTCTTCCAGTCCCCATCATCAAAGCGTTCCTCGAGGATCTCAAAGATGGCGAGTATGAAGGATTTCCCAACCTCGGCATCAGCATCACTCAGATGCTGGACGAAACATTGCGCGAATTCACCGGAGTCGAAGACGAAGATGGCGGAGTATTCATCCGAAATGTTTCGAAAGACAGTTCGGCTGGAAAGGGCGGCCTCGAAAAAGGAGACGTCATTCTTTCAATCAACGGAAATACGATCGACTCCCGGGGGAATTATACGCACCCCGACTATGGCAAGCTGAGCTTTTCACACCTCGTCCGCGGCGACGCGAAAGTCGGAGACACAATCACCGTGGACATCATCAGGGACAAAGAACCACAAACGATCGAGCTTGAGTTGATCCGCAAGGGTCCCGAAGACTTCCTGATCGATCCCTACATGTTTGACCGGGGACCAAAATATGTGATTTTTGGCGGGCTGATTTTCCAGGAGTTGACCCTCCCTTATCTTGAAAGTTGGGGCGACGAATGGGTCAACCGGGCCCCATTCAAGCTGGTTCACGCGAATGCAAACCCTGAAGAGTGGGAAGAGGAGGAGCGCGATAAGCTGGTTTTCCTCAGCAACGTGCTCAAAACTCCCAGCACTCTGGGCTATGAGAACCTCAACTCCGCAATCATCACGGAAGTGAACGGGATATCGATCAAGAACATCAAAGATCTCTCCGAAGCATTAAGCGAAGCACCTGAGGACGGCATCCACACGATTGAGTTTGTGGATTATCCCAAGGTGATTTACGTGGATGACAAAGCCTCGAACTTCGTCAACCAGCAGCTGATTCAGTATGGAATTGGTGAGCTCGAGCGTCTTGAATAAGAGGTTTGAGAACTCGCGTTGACTTTCTGAGGTATTCTTTTATGGTTGCGACCCTCCAATCGGGAAGGCGATCAAGTCCTTCTACCGCCTGGGGGAACGGGGCAGAGTGATAATATCCTTCCCCTTAGCCTTAGCGCGAAGTTCGCGTCACACAGCAGTATCGACCCTTTTATAACCGTAAGACATGAAACGGACCTACCAACCTTCAAAACGTTCGCGCAAAAACCAGCACGGTTTTCGTTCCCGTATGGCAACAAAGTCCGGCCGTGACATCATCAAACGTCGTCGCCAGAAAGGTCGTAAGCGCCTTATTCCTAAGGGTGCCGAGCTTCAGTACAAGCGTCACACGGTTCAGCACGGCAGATAAGGCCCTTCATCGGGGCACGGCAGCTCGCTGTCTTTGCTCCGCGGCAACCTGTCAGGGAATTTATTCGCCGTTGCTTCTGATTTTCGCCTCGGGACCATGAAGTTCCCAAGATCAAGGCGTATCACGAGAAGGTCGGATTTTCAGTTGGTGAGAACAAAGGGGAAATCGGTTCATGGCCGGTTCCTTGTCCTCGGTTATTTCAAGGACTCCGAAGAAGCACCCTCGAAGCTGGGACTAATCACCACCAAGCGTCTTGGCAATGCCGTGATCCGAAACCGCGTGAGACGCAAACTCCGTGGGATCATGCAACGCATCGGAGATCGTTTTTCACCTGGACATTGGTTCGTGCTCATTGCTCGTAATGCAGCCGCCGAAGCGACTTCTGAACAGCTCGAGAAGGAATGGAAGTGGCTCATGCATCGAGCGGACTTAATGTTGCCAAAAGAGAAGCGAGGATGAAAAAAGTGCTGATTTTCTTCGTTCGCTGCTATCAGAAGGTGATTTCACCGCCGCTCCATTTCATCTGTGGACCACTAAGCGGATGCCGATATTTTCCGTCCTGTTCCCAATATTTTATTGATGCTGTGACCGTAAATGGACCTATCAAAGGTACCGGTCAGGGTGTCTGGAGAATTCTGCGGTGCCAACCATGGGGAGGACAGGGATATGACCCACCGCCAGGATGGGAAGAATATGTGGCAAAACACCCCGAGGCCGCTTATGTAGGCCGACGTTCCTGCGACCTGCCGGACGCTGAAACTGAAAACCCCAATCAATAGGAAAAAAGCTGTCGTGAAAAACATGGATCGAACATCTTGGATAGGCGTGATTGTCTGTCTGTGTCTGCTCTTTACCTGGGGCTGGTGGAACGCGAAAGAGACCGCTAAGCAACTTGAGGCTCAGCGCGAGCAGGCCGCGCAGGAGGCTCTGAATCCTCCGAAAGAAGTTGCTGAAGCAGCCGCGACACCAAACAAGGCCGCAGGAGCGGAAACCACCCCCGCTGACGACGCTCCGGGAGCAGTGCCAGAGGTCACCCATCTTCTTGAAAACGAGCTCGTGAAATTCCACCTCACCAATGTCGGTGCCGGAATCAAGATTGCGGAATTGAAAGACCAGGCTCGACATCTTGAGGGCGGCGAGTTTGTGACGATCAACGAAAACGCGAGCCATCCTGTCGGCGCGTTTTCAATGGGCCCGGAGCTTTTCGACACCACGACCTGGAACGTCACTGAAAAGTCGGCAGAGAAAATCACCTTCGAGACGACAAACTCGGTTGGCTTCACCTTTTCGAAGACCTATCGCCTCGCTGCTCCAGACCGTGATCCGCATGAGATCACGCTCGAAATGAGTGTGCGCAACGAGTCTCAAACTCCCCTCGTTTTCGCGGATCAATTTCTCTATGCCGGTTCTGCGGCCCCGCTTCACCTCAACGAGTGGTCGATGCAGATTGGTATGTTCTGGCTCCAGAGCGACGGAAAATTCGAATACGAAACCGTCGACCATTACGGAGGCCGCAAAATCCTTGGCATTTTCGGAAAGAACGAGATCTCCG
The DNA here is from genome assembly GCA_029210205.1 of Verrucomicrobiales bacterium. Classification (GTDB taxonomy): domain Bacteria; phylum Verrucomicrobiota; class Verrucomicrobiia; order Verrucomicrobiales; family DEV007; genus Arctic95D-9. The sequence continues at coordinate 6,067 of JARGOD010000122.1, forward strand.
ATGATGAATTTTCGATCGAATCACTCCGATGGGCGGGCGTCAACGATCAGTTTTTTGTGACCATCGTTCAACCGGAGGTCGCCCACGAAGCCACTCTTTGGGGAAGTCGCTTCCCCGTCATTGTCGAAGGAGACAAAGAGGCTTCAGAGAAGAAGCGCATGTTCGCTGCTGAAGCCGGCATCGGGCTCCCATCGCTTTCGATGAACCCGGGCGATCAACAAACGCTCCGCTACAATATCTATCTCGGCCCTAAGGAATTCGCGCGCCTGAAGGGGCTCGGCGAGGAGAAGCAGCTCGTCATGCACTACGACGAAATTCCGATCTTCGGCTGGCTCTTTGGTTGGGCGATCAAACCACTCGCCTCATGGCTCATCATGGGGCTTGTCTTCCTGAAAGGTTATGTTGGCGGGTATGGAATCGCAATCATCCTCATCACCCTCCTGATCCGACTCATCATTTGGCCGGTTTACGCAAAGTCAGCACGCTCCATGAAGCGAATGTCCAAGCTGACCCCGATGATGAAAGAGATTCGGGAAAAGTATGAGGACAATCCTCAGAAAATGAATGAGGAGACGATGAAGTTGTATCGGACCTACAACATCAATCCACTCGGCGGATGTCTTCCAATGTTCATTCAGCTTCCGATATTCCTCGCTTTCTACCGGATGCTCTGGAGTGCCGCGGAACTCCGTCATGAGTCTTTCCTCTGGGTCGATGACCTTGCGATGCCGGACACGATGTTCATGATTCCCGGTTTGGACATCCCGTTCAACCTCCTTCCGATTCTCATGGGAATTACCAGCTTTATTCAAATCTGGATCACCCCGAAAACCGGAGATAAAACGCAGCAGATGATTTTCATGCTGATGCCGCTGATTTTCCTCGTTATCTGTTACAATTTCGCAGCGGCTCTCGCCCTCTACTGGACGACTTCTAACGCATTCTCAATTCTTCAGACCTGGCTCATGAACAAGATGCCTGAGCCGGAACTGCAGAAGAAGCCAACCTCAGGGAAAAAGAGTTTCATGCAGCGGATGCAGGAGCAGGCGGAAGAAGCGCAGAAGGCAAAAGCGGCTGGCGGAAGTGGTGGGGGAATGACAAAAAAGGATCGCACTCGGATGCCCGGGGAAAAGGGAGACCGCCACACGAAAGGTAAGAAGAAGCGCAAATAAACCCTTCCAACTGCATTTGTTTCAACAATTCGCTTGAATTTATTAATTATTAGGCTACTCGCAAGGCTTGCATCTCCGGAAATCGCCAGACCGGATTGTAAAATACCCAAGAATTGCCGCAACTGAACTGACCCATGGCAGACAACGACTCAAACATCGTTTCGTTCCCCGGAGCGGAAGGTCAGAAGAAGACAACCACAGCAATTCGAAATGGCTCCAGCAATATGAGAAGTGACTTAGTCGACGAGGCATCAAAATTAATCCCGGAACCCCCCGTTTTGATCAATCTGGTTTCTGCCAGAGTGAAGCAGTTGAACCTTGGTCGTGCGCCTCTTATTCAGACTGACCATCGCATGGGTGCAGCAGACATTGCCCTGACGGAAATCATTGAGGGCAAGATCGGCGTCGACGACGAATCGCTTGAGGAGTAGTCCTCCTTTCCCCGGGATTTTTTAGAGAACCATCCGGGTAAATCTTCGCTGATCTGAGGGCGCAATCCCCGATTCACCAGCCTGACTTTGCCGCTTACAAAGTCCGCCTGTTGGAATTCTCCGTATTCACGGTAGAATTCTAATTCAATGTCGCTTTTCCAACTTCAATCAGAGTTTAATCCCGAGGGGGATCAGAGTCAGGCAATCGCCAAGCTGGAAAAGTCGGTCCACGCCGGAAACAAACACCAGACGCTGCTCGGCGTCACTGGATCAGGAAAGACGTTCACCGTCGCCAACGTCATCGCCAGCCTTGGCAAGCCGACTTTGGTGATGTCTCACAACAAAACACTCGCGGCGCAGCTCTACAGCGAGTTTAAGGGCTTCTTTCCAAACAACGCGGTGGAGTATTTTGTCTCCTACTTCGATTACTACCAGCCGGAGGCCTACATTCCGCGCACCGATACCTACATTGAAAAGGATTCTTCGATCAACGATGAGATCGAACGGTTGCGACTTTCAGCGATGAGCTCACTGCTGACGCGTAAAGACGTCATCGTTGTCGCCAGTGTTTCCTGTATCTACGGCCTTGGATCTCCGGAGGACTATCAAAACATGATGGTCCCGGTCCGTGTCGGGATGGACCTCGACCGGGACGAATTTCTCAAGAGTCTCGTTAGCATTCTCTACGAGAGAAACGACATCGAATTTGGGCGCGGAAAGTTCCGGGTTCGCGGTGATGTCGTCGAAGTTTATCCAGCCTACCTCGAGAACGAAGCAATCCGGGTCGAGTTCTTCGGCGACGAGATTGACCGGATCAGTTCGATTGATCCACTCACGGGCAACGCGAATACCAAGCTCGACGATTATACCTTCTATCCTGCGAAGCAGTTCGTGACGCCTAAAGATAAAATGGCGAAAGCGATCAAGGAAATCAGAGCCGAGCTAAAAGAACGCATCGAGCACTTTGAGAAGAACCAGCAATACCTCGAGGCGCAACGGATTAAGCAGCGAACTGAGTATGACATCGAGATGATGCAGGAAATGGGTTTTTGTCAGGGAATCGAGAACTACTCACGGCATCTCACGGGTCGTCCTCCCGGAACCAAACCGGGAACCCTGATCGATTTTTTCCCTGACGACTTCTTTACCGTGATCGATGAGTCGCACGTTAGCATCCCCCAGATCGGCGGAATGTATGAAGGTGACCGCTCACGAAAGACCACCCTCGTCGATTTTGGATTCCGACTTCCCAGTGCTCTCGATAACCGCCCGCTGAAATTTGACGAATACATGTCCGCAACCGATCAGCGGCTCTACGTCAGCGCAACTCCTGCGAAGTTCGAGATTCAAAATTCAACTGCCGGAAAAAAAGGTTACATCCCCCATCGGCGGAAAAATATCGGCGAAGAGGAACTCAGCCCGGAGCGCCTCCCCCGCATTTCCGGGAGTCGCCAGCCTATCGAAACATTCGATGTCGAGACAAAGGGCAAAGACCTCATCGTCGAACAGATTATTCGCCCTACCGGCCTCCTCGATCCGATCATCACGCTGCGACCGCTCAAAGGACAAATCGATGAGACAATCGAGCTCTGCCGTCAGAGGATTGAGAAAAATGAGCGCATCCTCGTGACCACGCTCACGAAGCGCACCGCCGAGGATCTCACCGATTATCTCCGCAATGTCGGCCTTTCCGTTCGCTACATTCACTCAGACGTCGATGCGATCGAGCGGGTCGAAATCTTGCGGAGCCTGCGAGCCGCCGAGTTCGATATCCTCGTCGGTATCAACCTCTTGCGCGAGGGGCTCGACCTCCCCGAAGTGAGCCTCGTCTGTATCCTTGATGCCGATAAGGAGGGTTTTCTCCGCAGCGAAACCAGCCTCATCCAGACGGTAGGACGAGCGGCTCGTCACGTGAACGGAGAAGCTGTACTATTTGCCGACGTCGTCACCGACTCGATCCAAAAGCTGATCAACATCACCGAGTATCGCCGTCGCGTGCAGACCGAATACAACGAGAAGCACGGCATCACTCCGCACACCGTGAAAAGAAACGATCAGGAAGCCCTCCGCCAGTATGTGCAGGGTAAAGCCGTCGAAAACTCCCTCGTCGCTGAAACTGGAGACGACGTCGATACCCTATCTGTCATCCGCGAACTCGAAGAGGAAATGCAGGAAGCCGCCGGCAAACTCGAATTCGAACGCGCCGCCCTCATTCGCGATCAGATTAATACGCTGAAAAAAGAGAGCGGCGACAAACCGATGAAAGTGACGCGGAAGAAAGTGAAGTATTGATCCCTGTTAATCTATTCGATAGGCTCACCCTATGAAACGCAGACTTGTGGCAGGATTAACTCTTCTCTGTGTCTTGCCCGGGTTTTTCTTCTGCTCGACTTCTACCGATCCACACCTGCCGGAGAGCATCGCCCCTTCGAAGAGTAATCTTTCCATCATCAACATCAGCAATGAAATGATGGAAGCCATGATTGCCGACGGCACCTACTCGAATTTTGTCGAGGCCCCGAATTCGAATATTATTTTCCGGGTAAACTCCGGCGGCCCGACTCGAGTTTCCGGGAAGCTCGCTTCGCAGGGAACACTACATATTATCAATCCTGCTGGAATTGTCATGGGTGCTGACGCGAAACTGATGAATCGTTCCTTCGATTTTCACTCCACTTTCTAGGTCGCACCCACTCCTGACTTTCCCGACCATGGACGAAGT
>JARGOD010000123.1 GCA_029210205.1 Verrucomicrobiales bacterium
CACGGCTACCCCGATGGGTCTTACGAAACTTCACTCTTTTAGGCATCAAAGGCAAAACAAATTTCCATTCTTCGCTTTAAAATTCTATCACTTGAAAAATAATCTCTGACGACCTCCGCCGCCGCCAGGACCACGATTCCCGCCGGGACCACCCGGTCCGCGACCTCCACCAGGACCACCAGGGCCACGACCGCCAGGGCCACGACCACCGGGGCCTCCTCGGCGATCTCCGCCGGGGCGTCGATCTCCGCCACCCTTACGTGGCTCCTCACCGGTATCTTCCTTCTTATTGATCCAAACCTTCACTCCGATGATCCCCCAGACAGTCTCTGCTTCGCAGAAGCCATAGTCGATCGGGACACGCAAAGTCTGAAGAGGAACCTTGCCCTCACGATACTGTTCGGAGCGGGCGATGTCAGCACCACCAAGACGGCCGGCAGCTCGGATACGAATACCCTCAGCACCAAAGTCCATCGCCGTCTGAACAGCCCGCTTCATCGCACGGCGAAAAGAAACCCGTCGCTCAAGCTGTGTCGCGACCTGCGCAGCGACCCACGACGAATCGAGTTCAGGCTGGCGGATTTCAAAGATGTCGATCTTCACCTGGGACTGACCGCACATCTTGCCGATGTCATTGGTCATCACTTCAATCTCGGCACCACGCTTACCGATGATAAGACCGGGACGGGAGGTGTGAAGCGTAACGCGAACACTGTTCCAGGCACGCTCAATCACGACCTTGGAAACAGCACCCTTCTGCAGGCGATTCTCAAGGTAGCGGCGGATCTTCAGGTCGGCATGCAGCTGGTCGGCATATTCGCCTTCAGGTGCATACCACTTGGATTGCCAGTCTTTGTTGACCGCCAGTCGAAACCCGATTGGATGTACTTTCTGTCCCATAATAAAATCCTTCTAAAAATTGGTGATCAGCCTTACTTCCCTTTGGCAAGCTCCTTGGCCTTCTCGATCCACTCGTCACGCTCAATGCGCCCCTTGAAAGAGAGAAGCTCATCGAACTCCTTGACGTTCTCTTCCGTCCACTCTGCGATCTGCTCAAACCTGTAAATCCCAATTGAGTTCAGCTTTTCCTCAAGCTTGGGACCGACACCGTTGATCTCCTTTAGATCGTCAAATTCGGAGGGGGCGGAGTCATAGACCATTCCGAGCTTCTCGTCAACTCTTCCGCTACCCTTGGTAGCACTTTCCTTCTTCGGAGCTGCCTTCTTCGTAGCTTTTGCAGGCTTAGCCTCAGGCTTTGATTTGGCAGCACTCTTCGCAGGCGCCTCTGATTCGCCGGTAACCTCATCGCTGAGGACCACGGTGATGTGGCTGGTACGCTTGCGGATCGATGCGGCAGAGCCACGAGCACGTGCCTTGAAGCGCTTGAAGGTGGGGCCTTCGCCCACCACTGCACTCTTCACGTAAAGCCCATCAACGGCGAGCTCGAAATTATTTTCCGCATCAGCGAGAGCAGCCTTCATTGTTTTGCCGAACAAGTCAGCACCCTTTCGGGGAGTGAAATTCAGAAGGTCAAGCGCATCCGAAACCGGGAGCCCTTGAATCTCTCTCGCGACGTCGCGCGCCTTTCGGGCGGAGATTCTTGCAAATTTGTAGGTGGAAGTCACATCCATGGTCTTTTTGGTGATGAGATCGTTTAGAGATTGGTTTGGTTGGGGAGAAGCTTCACGCCGTCCCCGACGGCAACAGTAGCTGTTTCAGAGAACTGATCCTGAAGAACCGCCCCTGAGATTGAATCGCGAACATCAATGATCATCGCGGAATAAATAGGTTGGTCCCCTTTGAGGACCGAAATTGGAGTGCCGACACGAAGCCCGGCGCGTCGTCCGGCATCAAGGACAATGAGTCCGATCTCCGGCTCAATACTGACCACCTGAGAATCAGAAAGCCCCCGGGCGAGCGAACCGCTCTCCCCGTCGGAAGCAACACCGGCAAGAATCTCACCGGATGAGGCAATCGCTGCACTTGCCTCGGCACGGGCAGCTTCCGGCGCATCAGCGCTGGCGGCCAGGTAATTCAGAAACGACTCACTGAGACGATGGAGCTCCGACTTCAGCATCTCGAGCTCCTGCTGGCTGATATCAAGGTCTCGAACCGCCTTCAGAAGGCGCTGCTCTAAACCGTTTTCACCCTGCGCCAGCAGATCAACGCCGAATGCCTGGAGCTGAAGCTCTGTCTCACGAGCCCTCGCGACCTGTTCTTCACTTACGCGAACGGACTCGGCAAGACTGTTGATGAGTTCTTTCCGCCGCTGCTCAGCAGTAGCCGCATCAGCGCGGGCCTCAGCCAGTTGCTGCTGCGTCATCGCAAGAACCGCTTTCAATTCGCGAATCTCCACTGACTCCGCATCGGCGCGAAGATCAGCCACCCACGCCAAAGACACCGTCACCGCGAAAGCAGTCACGAGAACCCTGGAAATGGAGAGATTGAGATTCATGAAATGAAACAAGTTAAAGGAATCAGCCTTTGATTTTAGGATTGTGACCCTGGTGGCCACCAAACTTCCGTGTAGGAGAGAATTCGCCGAGCTTGTGGCCAACCATATTCTCCGTCACGAAGACAGAAGTGAACTCCTTGCCATTGTGAACAAGGAAAGTGTGACCAACAAAGTCAGGAGTGACCATCGAGCGGCGCGACCAGGTTTTGATCGGACGCTTTTGTCCACTTTCGTTCATGTTGTCGATCTTGATCAGAAGCTTCTGATCAATGAACGGACCTTTTTTGAGTGAGCGACTCATGTGTTAGGTAAGGATTGGTAAAATTAGGTAGAAAATTAACGACGACGCTTTTTGTCTTTGCGTCGCTCGACGATGAATTTATCACTGCCTTTGTACTTCTGGCGTGTGCGCTGTCCCTTGACGTGGCCCCATGGACTCTTCAAGTGCTGACGTCCACCACCGGACTTAGACTTACCCTCACCACCACCATTCGGGTGATCAACAGGGTTCATGCACATACCACGGACAGTTGGTCGGATTCCGAGCCAGCGTGATCTTCCCGCTTTCGCGCTGACGACCTGCTCGTGTTCGATGTTTCCGACGCGACCGATGGAAGCGTAGCAACGAGTGTGAACCTTTCGGATCTCTCCGGAAGGAAGCTTCACAAGAGCGTATTCACCCTCGCGGTTAGAAAGCATGCAAGACTGGCCGGCGCTGCGGGCAATCTGGCCACCCTTTCCGGGGACAAGCTCCAAATTGTGGATCGTTGTTCCGGTAGGGATTTCAGAGAGAGGCAGTGCACAGCCGGGCTTAATAGCAGCCTTCGCACCTGAGGAAACCTCAGCACCAACTTCCAATCCTTTCGGAGCGAGGATATAGGAACGCTGCTTGTCAGCATACTCGATGAGAGCGATGCGGGCAGTGCGATTTGGATCATACTCGATTGAAATCACCTTTGCCACTTCATCACGACGGGTGCGCTTGAAGTCGATGAGGCGATACTTACGCTTATGACCACCACCTTTATGGCGGCAAGTAATACGTCCGTTGTTATTCCGTCCGCCTGACTTTTTCAGCGGCCTGCAAAGACTCTTCTCAGGCTTCGAGGCAGTGATCTCATCGAAGTCCGGGAGCAACTTGTACCGGTTGGACGGGGTGATTGGTCTGAAGGATTTTAAGCCCATAATATTCTGGCGTTAAAAATTAAACAAATTCGAGGGTTTCACCGTCAGCAAGACGGACAAACGCCTTCTTCCAGCTCTTAGTTCTACCGAAGTCAGCACGACGCTCGCGCTTCTTCTTTCCCTGGTAGTTGGCAGTGCGAACCGCTTCGACCTTTTTGCCGAAAAGCTTCTCAACCGCATACTTGATCTCAAGCTTATTGGCGGAGGGGTTCACCTTGAAGACATACTCATTGTTCGTCTCCGAGAGAAGAGTCGCCTTCTCACTCAACTGAATCGTGTCGATGACTTGGAAAATATCTTTCATTCGATTTGTCCTTTCGAGGATTAGGCAGTTCGTGCTGCGAGGGTTTCGAGAGCACCTTCGACCACGAGGATCTTGGTGTAGTGAAGCAACTGCTCCGTATTCACTTCGTGAGCACTTGTGAGGAGAATCGACTGGACGTTGCGTCCGGCGCGCTTGGTTTCCTCGGAAAATTCATTTCCAATCACGAGCGTTCTCTTCACGTCGCCGGCGAGAGACGAAACCTCTTTCACGAAGCTCTTTGTCTTTCCGTCCGCGACACTGAAATCACCGATCGTGAGAACGTCGCCCTCGGCAATGCGCTCACTGAGAGCCTTCGAAAAAGCGAGGCGTTTCGTTGCCTTGTTGACCTTCTTCGAGTAGTCGCGGGGACGAGGTCCGAAAACGATACCTCCACCGCGGTGGATCGGAGAAGCGTTACCGCCCTGACGAGCGCGACCCGTTCCCTTCTGGCGGAACGGCTTTTTACCAGTCGCCGCAACCTCAGAGCGAGTCTTTGTGTTCGCTGAGCCGGTGCGACGATTTGCGCGCATCGCCACGACGACATCCTGGACGGCCTGACGGCCCCGCTCACTGTCTTCGACAAGAGTGATGTTCGCGCTCTTTGCGCTTTCAATATTTAAAGTTTTAGCAGCCATGAAATTAAGTTCTATGCTTGGTCTCTCTTAGTTACCGTCAGCGGATTAACCCTCTGCCGTTTCTTCTGTGGTTGCTTCAGCCGCTTCAGCTGATTCCTTTTTCGCGAAAGTTTGAACCGGAGTCTCGTGCTTAATCGCCGGACGAATCACGACATAGCCACCTTTAGCACCGGGAACCGCTCCACTCACCAGGATCACATTATCTTCGGGGCGAGTCTGCACGACCTTGAGATTTTGAATCGTCTTACGGTAGTTACCGTGGCGACCGGGCATGTCCTTGTTTTTCCAAATACGACCGGGATCTGTTCCCGCACCAACACCACCGGGGCGACGGTGCATCATGTGACCGTGGGACATTGGCTGGCCGGAGAAGTGATACCTCTTCATGACACCCTGAAATCCCTTACCCTTGGAAGTGCCAATCACGTCGATCCATTGACCGGCTTCGAAAAGCTCGACTCCCGGGTGGTCGCCATCAGGAAGCTGCTCATCGCTCTCGAGACGGAATTCCAGAATCTTCGTTTTCGGAGTAGCTCCGTTTGCCTTGATATGACCCGCTTCGGCACGCGTCAGGCGTGATTCCTTCTGATCACCATACCCGACCTGAACCGCGGTGTAACCATCCTTCTCAGCTGTTTTCTTCTGGAGAAAAACATTATCGCTGACGTCGATGACGGTCACTGCTACGGCCTCACCATCTTCGTTGAAGATGCGGGTCATTCCTACTTTTTTACCAATCAATCCGATGCTCATTACGCTCGTTCTTGCTTGAAATTATTCTTACTGAATCCTTCCGACAGAAAGCCAGACTAGATCTTAATCGTGATGTCCACCCCGGCAGGCAGGTTCAATTTCTTCAACTCATCCACGGTCCGTGCCGTTGGCTCGACGATGTCGAGGAGTCGCTTGTGAGTTCGGATTTCGAACTGCTCAGCTGCCTTCTTGTTCACGTGAGGCGATGCGTTCACGCTGAACTTCTCAATACGGGTCGGGAGCGGGATAGGCCCGGAAACCCGTGCTCCAGTGCGCTTTGCTGTGTCTACGATATCGACAGTCGACTTATCTAAAAGTCGAGAATCATATGCTCGTAGCCGAATTCGAATACTTTGTCCCTGCATGTCAGTCGTTCCGATTAAATTAAATTTTGATTCAGGATTTCCCTGTTAAACATATTGCTCAGTCATCCGGGTCACGATGGGCGCCGGCACTTCTTCAAATTGTAGCGGCTCCATCGAGAAGCTCGCCCGTCCCTTCGAGAGGCTCCGCATGTCAGTAGCGTAGCCAAACATTTCAGCAAGAGGCACCTCAGCGCTGATCTCGCTTAAACCATTTCTCGATCCCACCTCGACAATTCTGCCGCGGCGGCGATTTAAATCACCAATGATATCGCCCTGATACTCGTCAGGAAGATCGACATTCACTTTCATGACCGGCTCAAGAAGAATCGAACCGGCATTCTGAAATGCATCACGCATCGCAAGGATCGACGCGATTTTAAAAGCCTGCTCATTGGAATCCACATCGTGGCTGGAACCGCCGACGAGATCGACATGAACATCAACCACGGGATAACCCATGATAACTCCGTTGCCGAGCGACTCTGTGATTCCCGTCTCGCAAGCCGTAAAGAACTCCTTCGGAATCTCTCCACCGACAATGCGATTATTAAAGGTAAAACCGGCCCCGCGAGCATTCGGCGAAATCTTCAGAGAAACATGAGCGAATTGACCCTTACCGCCTGTCTGCTTTACGAGCTTATACTCACCACCGGCACCGCCCGTGACCGTTTCACGATAGGCAATCTGAGGCTTACCCGCATTTGTCCTGACACCGGATTCTAGCTCCATCCGCGACTGGATAATCTCGAGGTGAAGCTCACCCATCCCGGCAATAATCGTCTGCCCGGTCTCTTCGTCAGTAGTTACGACAAAAGTCGGGTCCTCTTCTGAAAGCGACTGCAAGGCACTTGCCAATTTGTCAGAATCAGCTGTCGTTTTTGGCTCAACAGCCATTGAAATCACCGGGTCAGGGAAAGCCGGCGGCTCAAGCATGATGTCAAACTTATCCGCATGGAGCGTATCTCCAGTGCGAACATTTTTCGGACCCACAATCGCAGCGATGTCACCCGCATAACAGGTCTCAATATCCTTGTGATCGTTCGATTGAATCTGGATGAGTCGCCCGACGCGCTCTTTGCGACCTGTTCGGGAATTCCACACTTGATCACCTTTAGAAACAGACCCGGAATAAACGCGAATGAAAACCAACTTCCCAACGTATTTGTCAGACCAAAGCTTAAAAGCAAGAGCGCAAAATTTACCATTATCGTCAGCAGGCGCGTCCACCACGACTGACTCATCATCGATCTCAGTTCCCTGCGCAGCCACTACCTCAAGAGGACTCGGAAGATAGTCAACGATCGCATCAAGAAGGTATTGCACGCCCTTATTCTTAAAAGCGGAACCACCGACAACCGGAATGACTTTATTCGCGATCGTCGCCCGGCGAAGGGCTGCCTTAATATCAGCCGGAGTAATCTCTTCTTCGTCGAGAAACTTCAGGCCAATCTCCTCATCCGAATCAACAAGCGCTTCGAGTAAAGATTCGCGAGCCTTGTCAGCAATCGCTTTCTGATCTGCATCCAGCTCAGCAACTTCGTAAGTCGAACCGAGAAGATCATTATCAGAATAAAGAACCGCCTTGCCGTTAATGATGTCAATCTGACCCTTGAGGTCTTCCTCAGCACCAATCGGAATGAGAATCGGCTGAGCATTCGCCTTCAACTTTTCCCGAACATCATCGACGACGGCATCGAAATCGGCTCCGACTCGATCCATCTTATTCACGAAAACAATGCGCGGAACGTGATACTTTGTCGCCTGGCGCCAGACTGTCTCAGACTGAGGCTGCACTCCGGCAACACCGCAAAAGACGACCACCGCTCCATCAAGAACCCGGAGCGACCGCTCCACCTCGGCAGTGAAGTCGACGTGACCGGGAGTATCGATGATATTGATACGCTGCTTTTCGCCTTCGAACGATTTCGTGAGCCCCTCTTCTTTGAGCTGGACCCATTCCGCAGTAACCGCTGCGGAGGTAATTGTAATCCCCCGCTCGCGCTCCTGTTCCATCCAGTCGGTCGTCGCCTGACCATCATGCACTTCACCGATGCGATGAATCATGCCCGTATAGAACAGGATCCGCTCGGTGAGCGTGGTCTTCCCCGCATCAATGTGGGCCGCAATCCCAATGTTACGAGTCCGCTCAAGCGGAAACGCACGGTTGGGAGAGTTTGGACCAGCACTCATGAGAGTCGAAGGAAGAACCGTCTGTAAGGCGACTGACAAGACGAATTACCAGCGGAAGTGAGCAAAGGCGCGGTTTGCCTGCGCCATTTTGTGAGTTTCGTCACGCTTACGGATCACAACACCCTGATTGGTGCTCGCATCCTTAATCTCGTTACCAAGAGCAACGTGCATTGGAGTGCCGCGCTTGCTGCGGGCAGCATTAACAATCCAGCGCATCGCGAGAGATTCCTGACGATCAATCGAAACCTCAAGAGGCACCTGATACGTCGCACCACCAACACGGCGGCTTTTTACCTCCACGCGGGGCTTGGCATTCTCGATCGCCCGGTTGAGAACCTCAACAGGATCGACAGATTCGCCACCCTCATTGGCACGATCAATTGCTGCGTAGACGATTCGCTCTGCAAGGGCACGCTTTCCAGAATGCATCACCTTGGATACAATCTTCGCGACGAGCGGACTGTCGTAGCGGGCGTCGCGCTTTTCAGGCTTTGTATAGACTCGTTTTCTTCGGGACATAGGATTATTTCAGTCTGTTGCTAAAACATTCGTATCGCCGGAGAGATAAACTGGGAAACACCCGGCTTATCACCCCTTCGGCCGCTTAGCACCGTATTTGGAACGTGCTTGTTTACGACCGTCGACACCCAGGGTATCAAGAGCGCCACGCACAATGTGGTAGCGGACACCTGGTAAATCTTTCACTCGGCCACCACGGACCAGGACAATGGAGTGCTCCTGGAGGTTGTGACCCTCACCGCCGATATAGGCGATGACTTCCTGACCGTTCGTGAGACGAACTTTAGCAACCTTACGAAGCGCTGAGTTAGGCTTCTTAGGCGTCCGCGTGTAAACCTGCAGACAAACTCCGCGGCGTTGCGGGCATTCATCGAGGGCCGGAGACTTGGACTTGGTAGCTTTGTCCTTTCTTCCTTTGCGAACGAGTTGGTTGATTGTAGGCATAACGTTTCCGTCAGGTATTAAATTCTTTGCATCCTCGGCTGGCTCTCCCTTTTCTCAATGAGCGGCGGAAGAACCGATAAAAAACCTCCCGCTGGATGTCGAGGCGGGAGGGGGGCGGGAATATAGGCGGAGATATCAGGCTCGCAAGGTGATTTTGAGGCTATTTTGTATTATTTGCGGAAAGGCCCTGAATCAGCTCAAAAGTTTTGGCCGAAATTTGCCCGGAGGTCTCGAAATTCTGGTAATTATTAACTTGGTGCCATCCCTTGGTCTTGCTCTTACTCGTGATCTTGATCCCTTTCGACGAAGTGCGCTCTCAGCTCAGGAGATCGAGGGCAAGATCACGATGAAGACCAAGAGGGGGTTCCGACCGTAGCACGAGGGAGATTTGAACTCCCGACCTTAGGCTTATGAGTCCTCTGCTCTACCCCTGAGCTATCGTGCCGTGTCGGTTCCACACGCCGATTGGCGCGCGGTCGGTAAGAAACTTTTGAACGGGGAAAAGTCAAGGCTGCTGATTGGGAAATTCGCCAATCAAGAATTAACCCACGCCAATCCCCACGCAATCACCAGCGGAGCAGTAATGATGCTCGCCAGCGAGGTCGCGAGCACGACCTGAATCGCCACCTGAGGCTTTCCCCCGAAGAGTCTCGCTAGAATGATCGGAAACACAGCCGCTGGCATCGCTCCCTGGATCACGAGGAGCAGCTTCAGATCAGGCGGAACTGGGAGAAACTTTGCTGCCGCGATGATCAGCCCACCGGCAAGCCCAAGGCGGACGATGACACTCAACGCCGAAACACGGAACGCATCGTGAAAAATCCCATCGGTGAAAAACCGCCCAATCGTCGCGCCGATCATGAAAATCGCCATCGGGACAGCGCAGCGTCCCAACATCTCCATCGTCGTGCTCACGATGCCCGGGATATATTGGAAGAGCCCCGTGTAATTCAGGATCAACGCACTCGTCACCGCAAGAAAGGGCCCATTCAGAATCGATTTGAACCCCGCCTTCCCGCTCAACACCGAGAGACCAACGGTCCAGAGGGCGATTTCCACCCCGACGCCATGAACGAAGACCAGCCCTGCGGGCCCGGGATTATCGGGAAAAAGGCTTACCGCGATTGGCAGAGTGAGGAATCCATAATTCTGAATGCCGGCACTGATTGCGAAGGTCTTCCGCCCTTCCCCTTTCCGAATCCCGCCGATCATGCCCACGATCCAGGCAATGCCGATCCCGATCACCACGAGCAGAAAACCCAGGCTGATCGCCCAGCCCGCCGACGATAACTTCTCCAGCGCCGGATTCCCCGGCACCAATGTGAGAATGAAGCACGGAAAGAGCAGATTCAGCCCCAGCTTCATCACCCCGACCTCGACCTCTTCGCCCAGCCAGCCGCGGCGATGAAAGGAAAAGCCGATCCCCATGACAAGGAAAACAGGCAGCGTGGCCGAGAGGATCGTGAAGTAGGAAGGCAT
>JARGOD010000124.1 GCA_029210205.1 Verrucomicrobiales bacterium
GGCCACTTTTCCTGTGAGTGTTTCGGACATAAAAATCGAGCGTTCACCTATACAAGGAAGCGTTGGCGAGTCAAGGGGGGCAGATTTTCAGTTTTTGAGGATTCGATTAGTGAATACCGGCTCAAGGAGCAACTTGAGCTCCTTTCCTCGAATCGACGTCAGCATCACCGTTTTCGGAACACTGTGAGCCTACAGCCGTAGGTCATACATCAACCAGACGCTCACCCCCATTTTATCGAGACGATTTAAGGTTTCTAAAAGTGCCTGCTCAAACACCTTCGGAGCTTTCCCGCAGACCGAGGAGAATACGATCACAAAGGAAAAGATCAAAGCAGAGGTTTGAACTGCCCAATCTGCTTTTCTCTCGATCCGGGTGAAAAAGTTAAAAAAGCAAAGCCTTCAAGGTATCCTAGGGACCGAACTAAATCTATTGCTTTTTATGATAATTATTGTTAATATAATTAATTCTATAGGGAATCTATCCAATGACCCATGAATCCCATTGCCCCAGCGAATCGTGAGAAAGGCATTTCGGTCTTCGAAATGTTCCTTATTGTCGCGTTTCTGGCGATCTTGGGCACCATTGGATTTATCACTGTGTCCGAGGTATTAGGGAATGCAAAGCAGACTAAGCTACTCTCGGACGTGAAAGTCTTGAACTCGGCCGTCCTTGGATATGTCGCCTCGAACGGAGATCTCTCTTCGGCAAAAACTCCCCAGGATGTTATATCCAAACTGAAACGAATTTCGTCGAGCAGTCGCTTCAATGGACTGAGACAAAGCTTTCTGGACGGAAGAATTGATTTGGAGTTTCAGTCAAATAAAGAAGCTGAGACCAATTCCCTGCGGGTCTACTGGGATCCCGGCAGTTCGCGATTCATTCTTGCCTCAACAGGACCTCCCGGGATCAAAGGATTCTCTCTCGAGGAATCAGCCGTTCTGGATGATGACGAACGAACAGAGGATCGCACGGGCCTCATGTCACTCGCGCAGGAAGATGATTGGATTTGGGACTATGTCGAAGCTCCTGCAGCAGCGCCAATTGGTCCGACCGTCATCCCGACATCAATTGCGCCCCTGACTTCAGTCGCGCCGATTCCTATCGTCACCGCCGCGATAGTGTCTCCCGTCGTTCCACTTTCGGACCCGATCTTCTCAATCCCCCCCGGAAGCTACTCGATCACCAATTTTGACCTGAATGTGACCCTGTTGAATCCCAATCCTGTTGGCAGTTCAGACATCTACTACCGACTTGGATTCGGATCCTGGCAACTTTACACAGGGATATCACTCTTGATTCAGCCCGATACGGACATTCAAGCTCAGGTGGTTTCCCGTGATCCTCTGGCATTTGAAAATAGCTCAGTGTCGCGGGGAGTCTACGAGGCCAGCCCTGTTCTCCTGCAGCCTCCTCTCATTACGCCAGACAATCCGCAATTCGCCCTCTTTGGTGATATCGATATCGGCATCAGTCTTAGCGACAGCAATCCCTCTGGGATGGCTATCCTTCAATTTCGCGTCGATGGCGGCCCCTGGATGGAATATTCCAATTCCTTCATCCTCCCTGCCATGAATTTTCCGGGTGGTGCAACAGTTGAGGCCCGGGCGATCTCCTCCGGTTCTCCCTACTACCTGACCAGCCTCAGCAGCATCGAGTTCATTCCGATCGAGGGAATTAATCTATCTGGAAACACCGTAGGAGAGTTCAGCAACGCTCAAGGTCCGAGCACTATGGCGACCAATTTGAGACCGGGAGATGCCTCCAGCTATTTTGAATGGGGAAACGGCAACGGTTCCGGTCTCTCCGAAAGTTGGATGGAATTCTATGGAGGCACTTTCACCGACATTATTGACGGACAGCAATTCAGTGTCGGATCTCTCACCTACTACAATGGAACCATTCGCTCCGACAGCGGAGCGGAAACGATCGATCTCAATGTGACGCTCGATCTGGATATCAACGGTAGACTCTTTCAACCTTACTTTGACTTCACGTTCGAGCTGATCAACACGGTCAACACGGCAGACCCCATCGCCTCCGCTGACTTCGTCTACCTCGACGACGCCCGATCCAGCCGAACTCTCGTGTTTGATGGCTATGAGTTTGAGTTTGCTCTTCGCTTCGGTGAGACAACAGCCGATGGATTCTCACAATTCGACCGGTTCAATGTCATCGAAAATCGCGATGCGTCGGTGAATCTCTACGGAACATTTAATCTGCTAGGGCCAGCAACCGGTTCCGGAAATGGAGGAAACGATCCTATCCTTGGAGGGCTCATCATTGATGACGATCCAACAACCGGTGCCGACTCAACAATTCTCTATCAGAAAATCGGATATCAAGACCCTGAACAATTTGTGAAGTCGCTACTACCGGAGGCCGAAGCACTCGCCGAAATTGCGAAAAAGGCAAATGAGGTCTCCGTGAAGTCCTACGATGATGCAAACAACGATCTTCAGGATCTCCGGAGGAAAATTGATGAACGAAAGTACTTTGAAGCATTCGCGCTTCTCGAAGAAATTAGAATAGCAGCAACGATTGCCGAGGAAGAGGCCGCACGCACTGAAGAGGCTGCCGCAGACGCGCTTCCACTAAAAGAGCAGGCGAAAGCGGCAGCACTAAATGACCCAAATTCGGCTGACGATGCGATCAAAGTCGCCGACGAGGCAGATGCAGCTCATCTCTATGCCTTGGAAGCGAGAACCGCCGCAACCAATACAAGATCCGTCGCTAACCTGGCAGAAACAGCCTGGAATCTAATTTTTCAGTCTAGCGATGAGGACGACGCGGAGGCGCTTGCAAGATTCTATGCGGAGATCGCTGAGGCTGAAAATTCAAACGCTAAGGATGCTCTTTCTGATGCCGAGAGTGACGGCAAAGATGCCATCGATCTTCTCGCCGACTTCAGAAGTAAGATCAGCGAAGGGAAATATTTCGAAGCTGAGCTTCTCTATGAGCAGATTGCACCTGCCGCACTCCTGTCGAGGAATGCCGCCGACGCTGCAGAACTGGCTGCGACCAACGCCCGGGACGCCGCTGACAAGGCCGATCAAATCGCAGTCAATGAAGACGGTGCCGAAGATAGTGCCATGGACGCAAATCAATCGGCTCTAAGCGCAGCGAACCATGCATTGGCTGCGAGGGCAGAAGCGAACCTGGCCGCTGACGGCTCAGTGGCAGCCGACTCAGAGTGGAGCACTCTTCTAGCTACCGGCTCAACGACGAATCCAAATGAGTTCGCCGACTATCTTGCTGATCAGGCAGAGGCCCTCGAAGAGAGTGCGAAGCAGGCGCGAGACGATGCCAGATCAGCTTCAGAATCTGCCATAGAATCCATAGAAGATTCTCTCAAGAAATTCAATGATGGGAAGATCAGCGAATCTATTGAGCTCGAAGAACTGGCGATCAGTTCCAGAGTTCTCGCAGAAACCGCAGCAAACCTCTCTCTGACATACTCCAACGAGAGCCGGGCCCGAGCGATCGAAGTCACCCTCATGGGAATCAGCAGTAGCGCGAATCGCGCCGACCGGGCTGCCTCCAATGCGGAGACCTTCGCTTTCGAAGCTCAGCAATTCGCCGATGCAGCTATCGTCGCGGTCCCCTGATCTGAAAAGAAAAAGCGCCCCGAATCACTGAGGGCAGGATCGAGGCGCTTTTATTAAACTCCCACCTGTGCCGTCTCCGATGTTGAGGCTCACGTTCCCGTAACTCTACAGGGTGGGTGCCGCTCATCGACTTTTGCCTTCCAGCGAAGGCGTGACAGCCAACGATTCGCTTAGCTCCCAATAACGTATCAACGGTCCGGGCCTTTGGTAAATCGGTAAGGGTCGTACACTGCAGGAAATCCTAAAAATCTTATAGTTCGTCGTCTAACGAAACTCTACGTTTAATCCTGATCTAAGGGAATCCAAAAGTTTCGCGTGAGCCGATTCGACTTCGTTGGCTTCGAGGGTCCGATCGGCTGCACGGTAGGTAACAGAATAGGCGAGCGACTTTTTGTCGGCCGGTAATTTTTCTCCGGAAGGATCTTGAAAAATGTCGAAGAGTTCGACCGACTGGAGGAGTTTTTCCTCATACGAGGCAAAAAAGTCAGCGATGCTCCCTGCCGCAAGATCAGTTGAGACCAACATCGCGATGTCGCGCGAACTGCCGGGAAACTTTGGTAACTCGGCGTACTTAAGATCATCGCTGAACGCAGCAGCAAGTTTCTTCAAATTGATCTCCGCAACCATCACCGGCGCGGCGAGGCTCAACTCGCGAGCCCTCGCAGGGGGAATGATTCCCATCATCCCGAGCTTGGCCGACTTTTTGCCATGCCCGATTTCGATACTGCAACCGCAGAGAAGTCGCCCGTCATCAACCGGCACTAAATTCAACCCGCCTGGACAGAACGCTTCCAGCGCTGCCCGGAGATCATGGATATCGAGATTCGACGGCTTGCCATCAGCCCAGCTTCGCGCGGCGCGACCTCCCGTCATGAGAAGAGCGAGATGCTCATGCTCGACTTCGCCACCCTTTGGCGTCGCCGTGAAAACGCGACCCATTTCAAAGAGTCTGAGATCGGGATTACCGAAGCGCTGATTGCGCTCCGCCGAGGCAAGGAGACCGGGAACGAGTCCGGGGCGAAGGTAATCCTGCTCATCATTGAGCGGATTTTTGAGACGAATCGGGCTCATTCCCCGATGGTTTGTCGCCCGGTCGTCAGTAAGCTGTGCCTCTGAAATGAGCTTCAGATTTCGGGTTTCGAAAAATCCAAGACTGCTCAGCTTCGTCTGAATTTTTCGGGCGAAGTCGTAGGATTCGTCTGCTTTCGATTTTGGCGAAAACCAGGACTGCTGATTTGACGGGACTAGATCGAGACCATAAACCCGGGCGACCTCCTCGACGAGATCAACAGGACGTGGCAGATCGAGGCGATAGCTCGGGATTGCCCAATCGCTCCCGCTCTGACTTAGCCCGAGCGAGGTGAGAATGTCAGAAATTTTCTCATCAGGAATCTCTGCACCGATGACAGAACGCACGTAGTCGTTATCGAGAGTGACAGAAGCCGGTGCGGCCGGTTTTTCGCCTGCGATGACGATTTCATCTTCCGCTTTACCTCCCGCAAGATCGAGGATCAACTTGATCGCCAAATCCGAGGCCCCGTTGACCTGATAGGCGTCAGCACCCCGCTCGAAGCGATAGCTGGAATCGGAGTGCAAATTGAGACGCCGAGCCGTCCGTCGGATGTCCGACGGCACAAACCAGGCAGACTCCAAAAGCACGTCAGTGGTCGTTTCCGTCACACCGGAGTCCTCGCCGCCCATAACACCACCGATCGCGACCGCTTTCTTGCTGTCCGCGATGACCATGTCTGCAGCCGTGAGCGGGTAGGTCTCTCCATCCAGCGCCACAAATTTTTCGCCCTCTGCAGCCTGCCGGACGTTTATCCCACCCTCCAACTTTGCGATGTCGAAAGCATGGAGCGGTTGGCCCATTTCCATGAGCACGTAGTTCGTGATATCAACAATATTGTTGATCGGACGAAGGCCAACTGATTCGAGTTTTTCCTTCATCCACCCGGGCGACTCGGTCACTTTCACGCCACGAACGATACGGGCGGTGTAGTATGGGCACGAGTCGGTCGAAAGCGTGATCTCGCTATCTTTCGCCTCGCGGGCCGACGTCTTCGATTCCGCATGATGCGGAGCGCCAGTCAGTTCTTTCCCGGAAAGAGCCGCCAACTCACGGGCTACGCCAAGATGGCTTAGGCAATCAGGGCGATTGGGTGTGATCTCGAGCTCGAATACTGCCGGATAAACTTCGCTCAGAGGTGTTCCAGACTTGAGATTCGGAGAAAGGATCATGAGCCCATCGGCATCATCGGTCAGACCAATCTCAGACGCCGCACACATCATGCCCAACGAAGGAACACCACGCAGTTTGCCTTCCTTAATTTCGAAAGTCTTACCGTCGCCGGCGTCGAGAACACAGCCCGGTAGCGCCAGTGGCACCTTATCGCCGACCTTATAATTCTTCGCCCCGCAGACAATTTGTCGGGAAGTTCCCGAACCATCATCAACCTGGCAGACCGAAAGCTTGTCCGCATCCGGATGAGGATCCGAGGAAAGCACTTCTCCCACAACCAGGTGATCCGGAAGGCTCTGAATCCCCTCCACTTCAATGCCGGTAAAGGTGAGCAAATCATCCAACTCCTGCATCGAGTAATCAGAAAAGTCGATGTGATCGCTAAGCCACTTGAGAGATACGTTCATGGGAAATTCTTTGGAGTGCGGTGGCTCGACACCGCTTTGGGGGTTGTTTCACCTATCCCAAACCGGCTCAAATTCATCTAAAACCTTCACCTTATCGATTGGAAACGAGGAAATTGTCTTCTCTTGCGCCCCTGATGCCTTTCTTGCAAACCAACTCGCCGAGCAAAAAGGGTAGTCTGATGCCGCTGAAACAAGGCCATGTTTGCATGCATTCTGATGCACGTAGTTCAGCCTCGCGAGATAGCTGCGATGATGGGTCAACTGAGTTTCCCAAAAATTGTGCCAAACCTTTCGGCCAGTCGCACCCTCAAGCTCATTTAGCCAGGCTGCGGATCGCGAATGAAAATGGGCAAGAAACTTCGAGAGCGTCGCCGCGTTTTCCGGTGAGTGGCCGATAAAGTGATAGTGGTTGGAAAAAACGGCCCAGGCTTCGAGTCGCCATTCGTAGCGGGCGGCGTAGCGGAGCAGGCCGTCGTGGATGTGGTGCAATGTGCTCGATGAATGAAAGAGGTGCTGTTTTTGGTAGGTTGCCGCCGTGACGATATAGGTGCCGGATTCGGATAGCTGGTGGGCGGGAGCGTGGGGCCAGGAGGTCATGGCTTCGGCGGATAGGCTTTGCGAAAGCGGTGTCAAGCCACCGCACTCCACACTATCTCGCGAATTGGGAGAGAAACCGGACGTCGTTCTCAATCAGCAAACGCAGATCGGGAATGCCATACATGATCATCGCGAGGCGGTCGATGCCCATGCCAAAGGCAAAACCGCTGATCTCTGATGGATCATAGGCGGCATCACCACGTTTCGTCGTGACCTCAGTGAAGACTGCAGGATCAACGATTCCACAACCGGCGATCTCGATCCATTTTGCGGCTTTTCCGGTCGCGTGAAGTTTAAGATCCACCTCGAAGCTCGGCTCGGTGAAAGGGAAGAAATGAGGGCGAAATCGCACTTCGGTTTTCGATCCAAAGAGTTCGCGGAAAAAGTATTCCAAAGTTCCTTTGAGATCAGCAAGGGTGACCGACTGGTCGACATAGAGCCCTTCAAGCTGATTGAATGCGCTCAAGTGCGTCGCATCGATTTCGTCGCGTCGAAAAGCACTACCCGGAGCAATAATCCGGACCGGCGGCACCTCTTTTTCCATTGTGCGGATCTGGACCGAAGAAGTATGAGTCCGAAGGAGCTTCCCGTTTTCGAAGTAGAAGGTGTCGCTCTCATTTCGTGCGGGGTGGTCTTCGGGGGTGTTGAGCGCATCAAAGCAGTGCCACTCCGTCTCGATCTCGGGACCTTCCGCGAGCGCAAATCCCATGCGACGAAGAATTAAGACCGCTTCGTCAAGAACGAGCGAAAGAGGGTGGAGGCCACCTCTTGGGAGAGGACGACCCGGCAAAGTAGCGTCGATCGAGGCAAAGGAGGCTGTGTCGCGGATGGCGGTGAGAGCAGCCCCTTTTTCCTCCAGCGCTGAGGTGATCGCGGTCCGGACTTCGTTGAGCTTTTGACCGACGTCCTTTTTCAGCTCTTTTGGAACATCGCGCATTCCGGCACCAGCGGCGGTGAGTCGACTCTTTTTTCCGAGAAACCCGACGCGAGCCTCTTCCAGCGCGGATTCATCGGCGACAGCATCAATCGCCGCCAAGGCGTCAGTTTTGATGACTTCAAGTTCTTCAAGCATAGCGGTTTAACAGGTTTGAGCCCCTCAAAAGGGGTTGGGACCCTCAACAGGGTCAGGTCGGAGACTTAACAGGGTTAGATCGAAAATCAACCGGACGTTCGGCTGATGCGCCGATAGAACTTTTGTACAAAACCGTTTGTGATAGAGGAGCTACCTCTTAATATCATCAGTGGTAATGATAATTTCCTTTCCACATCCAACTTCAAAAAGGGGCATCGTCGCCCTTTTGATTACCTTGTCTTTGATTTCGCAGGCATGCAAACCGGAGCTTGCTTCTGACCGGGTAGCCGACGACAAGGCCTCATCAGATGCTGAAACCGACAGGCATTCAAGCCCCCAGAACAAGGGCTCCTCCAATGAGGAAACCTTGCCTGACAGTTCAGGATCAAGCAGTGCCCCAGATTCCTCAAGCTTGAATCAGGCTTCTGTTTTTGGCCTTCTCGTCGCTCCCCTCAGTGATGGCGAGAGCGCAGGGGAAGCATCCAGAATGACTGCTACCGTTATGGGTGATACGGTCTCTGGAGGGCTGCAAATCAACTTTAATCAATCAGTCGGGGATTCCATGGAGTCTGCGCTCAAAGAAGTGATCAAGTTTCACCAATTGAGGCACTCGGTAGATGAATCACGAAAAGAAATCGAAATTAGTTTTGAAGAGCAATACTCATCCAAGGATGGTCCCTCTGCCGCGGTGGCATGCGCGCTCTTGGCCGAGTCGATCGTAACTGGAACCGAGCTTGATCGCACTTTCGCAGTCACTGGGGATCTGAATGCGGATGGAGCAGTTCAACCTGTCGGAGGTATCGATGGAAAGATCCGCGGAGCCATCAATGCCAACTGCTCGATCATAGCGCTACCAAAAGAGAGCTCAAACGTTCTTTCTGACTACGCAGTTCTAGGGCAGCTAAAACCTTTTATCGATATTCAGGTTTTCTCCATCACCACTTTTGACGAAGCGCTTCAACTTTCTAAGGCGTCAGAACAGCGCTCTGAAGAGACTCAACTGAGTATCGATACCTTTTCCAAAGTCCAGGAAGTGCTCCAAAAGCCTGGCGGCGAAAAGTGGCTGAGTAATCCTCACGTTCACGATAAGCTGCGAATAGTATTGAAAAACACCCCGAATCATGAGTCCGCAAAATATCTTCTCCTCAAAGGATTAGGTCGTTCTCCAGAGTCTTTGAGCCTGTCTGGATCATTCTTGCAAATCTATCGGGCGACGACGCCGCTTCGCGGAGCGTTAGAGTCAGGCGAAATCCCGGAAGATACCGGTGATTTGTCCCAGTCGATGTTCAACCTGCGGAGAATCCGCGCCAAGCTCGATCCGCGAACCCGAGCCTGCGCCGATGCTTTAGAGGATTTCTCAGGATCATTGAAAAAGGTCGGAGATACCAATCTCTTTGCAGCGAACTCCAGGATTCCCAAAATTGTCGAGGAACTCGAATCGTCGTGGAGCGATGTCTTGCGCGAATACAAAAAGATCCGGAATGATCCTGAGATTCAGGAAGAGTTAGCGCTCTAACTTTCCAATCTTATTTCTCTTCGATGATACAAAAAACGGGCGCCCACTTTCGTAGAACGCCCGTCCGTTAAAGTTTCGATTCTGACCGGTTGATCAGGAAGCCTGCTTGGCTTTTTCCTCGAGCGCTGATTTTGCTTTCTCGACGAGCGCGGTAAAAGCGGCTTCGTCATTGATAGCGATGTCCGAGAGGACTTTGCGATCCAATTCGATTCCGGCGGCGGTGAGGCCCTCCATGAAGCGGGAATAGGTCAGTCCGTTGTTCCGGGCACCGGCGCCGATTCGGGCGATCCAAAGCTGACGGAAGGTGCGCTTGCGATTCTTGCGATCACGGTAGGCCCACTGTTGAGACTTGGTGACTGCGTCTTTCGCAGTGCGAAAGAGCTTCGAGCGGGAACCGCGGAAGCCTTTTGCTTTTTTCAGGATACGATTTCTGCGCTTCCGACTGGCGGGCGCGTTAGTTGCACGTGGCA
>JARGOD010000125.1:0-6553 GCA_029210205.1 Verrucomicrobiales bacterium
AGGGCATAGGGCAGCCCTATCGCCGAAAGAGCTACCGCAACGAGGGCGCCATCAATGAGGCTGACGACCATTTGCCCCCGGAAGAAAGAGATCAGGTAGCCGTTGATCTCGGTAATCGTCCCGACGACTTCGTCTTTAAATGAAGATGCACGTAGCGGCACATAGTCCGTCCAGGTGCTCGAGATTTTATGCCCCTCACGAAGAAAGTAGAACAGGTAAATTGGAACGAGGAGCAGACCGAGCAGGTATCCAAAGAAACCAAAAAATCCACTCAATCGGCTCCAGGCAAATTCACCAATCTTCGAAGAAATTTTAGGCCCTTCTGTTGAAATCCACTCGACCCCGCGATCATAGTATCGACTTGCAATTCCCGTGTCGAAACGCTCCTGGACTGACTTAATTCCCTTTTTCACCAACTCGGTGACGTCCTCTTTATAAACGTCTCGCTTTCCATAAGCTTCTTGCGCCTGCCCGAAGGTTGGGACGAGAACGGCGACGACGAGAACGACAACAAAGACAAGAAAAGCAACGAAGACGAGCATCATCGAATGTCCATGCTTCAGCCCGTGCTTCGTCAGCCAATCCACAATCGGCTCAAGCAAGTAAGCAATAATCCCCGCCACCGCCAGCGGAACGAGAACAGGCTGAAGAACGCTGAGCACCGAACCGGTCAGCATAATCAATCCCACAAACACCGCCCCGATTGCGACAATGGACAAGGCGGTGATTGCACTCCAAAGCGTGCGACGCTGAAAGCGGGATGGTATCTCGGGCTTAGCGTCTTCGATCTCGGGCGTTTCCTTCATGAATAGTTTGGATCATCCGTGAGTGAACGACGACGGGCAATTATAAAATCGGAGATGCCGTGTAAAAATGCTTCTTCCCATTCGCCTATTTGGCAACAAATGTGAATAACTTGCGAAGATCTCCACTAGCCTCGATTCGATGGATGGCAAAAGATGTGAATAACCTGATGAAAAACGATTTAGGCTCTGATTCAGGCCTTTGCCATCGCCGCAATGAGCCGTTTCAAGGCTCTTGCTAGAGGTAGCGAACGCAATAAAATCACAACCGGCTAATAATCAGCAGGTTACGGAAATATATGTAGCTCAGAATAGTTTTCAGATCCCCTGTAAATGGCTCAAAATCAATCACTCACAGACAATTTTGACTATCACCTCGCGCACGCAATATCCCCCGGAGTTGTTCACAAAATGCCCCGGGAATGTGAATAACTTCGCCTTTCAAGGTGGGAACAAAATGTGAATAACCGGCGAATAACCCGGTTCTT
This sequence comes from Verrucomicrobiales bacterium, assembly GCA_029210205.1. Classification (GTDB taxonomy): domain Bacteria; phylum Verrucomicrobiota; class Verrucomicrobiia; order Verrucomicrobiales; family DEV007; genus Arctic95D-9. The sequence continues at coordinate 1,292 of JARGOD010000125.1, forward strand.
CTCCCTCGTGATTCCATTTCCTGGTAGTTTTCCACAAGCCAAATCCATGCTATGGATGGAGCAACTGATGGGCGCCGCATCGCGCTCACCCTGCTTTCCGCAAAATCTCACTCCGTATGTTCGTCGATCACATCAGAATCTTTGCCAAAGCCGGAGACGGCGGACATGGCTGCACCAGCTTCCGCCGTGAAAAGCATGTCCCGAAAGGTGGCCCCGATGGAGGTGACGGAGGAAGGGGCGGAGATGTTGTGCTGGTCGTTGATCATCATACCGACAATCTCAAGGAATTTTTCTTTCGTCCGAACCAGAAGGCAGAGCGTGGTGTCCATGGACAGGGCCAGCGAAAAACAGGCAAGTCTGGAAAAGACCTTGTTCTGAAGGTTCCGGCAGGAACCATCGTTTACAAAACAACGCCACCTGTTTCAAAGAAGAAGAAGGAAGAGGAATTCGAAGAGGAGTATCCCGAAGACGGCGACTGGGCTGGCGAATTCGTGGCCGACGCGAGCGGCCAGCAAGTCCGCAAACCGGAACTCGCGGAGATCCCTGCCGAAGAAGAATTGCTCGACGAAGCGGAAGAAGATCCTGATGCCGAAGCACCTCATCCCTTTGGAGAAAGAATCGCTGACCTGACCGAAATCGGGCAGCGCTATGTCCTCTGCGAAGGCGGTATCGGAGGAAAAGGAAACTGGAACTTCCGCACCGACTCAAACCAGGCCCCAATCGATTTCACGATGGGGGAAGCCGGGGATGAAGGTTGGTACAATCTCGAGCTTCGCCGCATCGCAGATGTCGGGCTCGTTGGCTTTCCCAATGCTGGAAAATCCACTCTCCTTGGCGCTCTCTCCAACGCCGCACCGAAGGTGGCCTCCTACCCTTTCACGACGCTGAAGCCCATGATCGGAGTCGTCGATTTTCCGGGATTTTATCGGGCCACTGTTGCCGATATTCCGGGCCTTATCGAAGGCGCTCACAATAATGTTGGCCTTGGTCATGATTTTTTACGTCACATCAGCCGCTGCTCGACATTTCTCTTCGTCGTCGACACGGCCGGCGTCGATCAACGCGATCCCATTTCTGATATTCAAATCCTCCGCAAGGAGCTCCGACTCTACGACGAAGAACTCGGAGAGCGCGACTGGCTCATCGTTGCAAATAAGACCGACCTCGAGGAATCTGAGATGTATCTTTCCGCACTGAAAACGCGATTCCCCAATCAAGAGATCTTCCCTATTTCCGCGCAAAATGGAGATGGCCTCGAAGCATTGCGCGAAAAGCTCTGCAGCCTCGTCGGAAAACGCCCCTGAAGAAGGAGCGCTCACTCCCGGAGCCGCGCGAATTATCGAATTGCGTTACCGCCCGGAAGGCATAGCTTTATGGATCTCAGGGAAATGGAACGCCTCACTACCAGCGCCATTATTATTAACGCAATTACGATTGGCTAATTCGGCCAGGTGATTGCGAATCGGTCTTTTACTCCCTGTCAGAGCGAACCGAATCGGGATCACCCCTTTTCCGGATGATTGGATCTCGACCTAACCCTCTTCTGTCCCTCACCTGACCCTGTTGACTTTGATTATGACGACTCATCCCGAAGTGAAACTCTACGACACAACCCTGCGCGATGGCACTCAGGGTGAAGGTGTCAATTTCAGCTCACTCGATAAGATCCGAATTGCGGAAGCACTGGATCAATTCGGGATGCATTACATCGAAGGAGGATGGCCGGGTTCAAATCCTAAGGACGTGTCTTTTTTCGAGCGCGCCGCTGATCTCGAATGGAAAAACGCCCGCATCGCCGCATTCGGCAGCACTCGCCGGAAGGACATCGCCGTTGAAGACGATCAGCAAGTGCAGACCCTGTTGGATGCAAAAACACCAGTGATCACCTTTTTTGGAAAGAGCTGGAGACTTCATGTCACTGAAATTCTCCGAACCACCGAAGAGGAGAATCAGGCCATGATCTGTGACACGACGCGCTACCTCAAAGAAAACGGGCGCGAAGTCATTTACGATGCAGAGCACTTTTTCGACGGATTCAAAGACAGTTGCGAGCACGCCCTCGCCACCCTCGCGGCAGCCAAAGAAGGCGGTGCTGACTGGCTTGTACTCTGTGATACAAACGGCGGAACGATGCCACACGAAGTTGCCGAGATCACCGAAACGGTCATGAAAGAACTCGGTATCGCCGTAGGGATTCACACCCACGACGACACCGGTGTTGCCGTCGCCAACGCCTTGGCCTCAATTCAAGCAGGAGCGACTCAAATTCAAGGAACCGTGAACGGCTATGGCGAACGAGTGGGAAATTGTAATCTAACGACAGTGATCCCCAACCTTCAGCTGAAGATGGAACGACCCGTCGTCGAAGACATCACGCAACTCACCCATCTCGCCCACTTCGTTGATGACCTTGCGAATTGTGCCCACAATATTCGAGCCCCTTACGTGGGAGCAACAGCCTTTGCCCACAAGGGCGGCATGCACGTTAACGCCGTTCAAAAAGTGGCGCACAGCTTTGAGCACATCGAACCAAAGAGTGTTGGAAATCGCCAGCGCATTCTCGTCTCGGAGCTGTCCGGACAATCAAATGTCCTCATGAAAGCGGAAGAGCTGGGACTACCTGTGGAGAAAGGAAGCCCGGAAGCTCTGGCGATCCTACAAAACTTGAAAGAGCTCGAGGAGCAGGGCTACGAGTTCGAAGCCGCTGAGGCTTCGTTTGAGCTTCTCATCCGCAAACACCTGCTCACCTACAAACCGCTCTTTGATCTAAAAGAATATCACTGCACCTTTCGACGCGACGGCGAGCGGGACTATCAGTCCTGTTCAGCCACTGTAAAATTGATCCTCGACGGCGTTGAGGAATACCGGGTCGCTGAGGGAGATGGCCCCGTCAATGCTCTTGACGCAGCGATGAGAAAAGCTCTTCGTCCGACCTACCCTCAGATCGACGACATGGTGCTCAACGACTACAAAGTTCGTATCATTGACAGCCACATGGGAACCGGTGCCAAAACTCGTGTCCTCATCTTGAGCAGCGACGGCAGCGAGAGTTGGGGAACCGTCGGAGTCAGCTACAACATCATTCAAGCAAGCTGGCGCGCCCTGATTGATTCAATCGAGTATTTTCTCGCGAAGCACCCCCGCTAGCGCAGAGATTTCATTTCAGCCTGTCCGCAGATGCGGGCGGGCTTTTTCGTGCCTTTGAGCAAGGGGTGAGGCTAGAATCCGGCTGCTATGCTCCGTTTTATTCTCATTTCCCTGTTCCTCGTTCCCGCATCGCTGCTTGCCGCTGATGAGGCACCGAACATCCTACTCATATTTTCTGACGATCAGGGAGTGAATGATGTCGGTTCCTACGGTTCGGAGATTCCAACTCCGAATATTGACCGGATTGGTGAAGAGGGAATCCGCTTCACTCAGTTCTATTCCGCATCTTCGATCTGCACTCCCTCGCGCTTCGGACTCCTCACCGGGCAGAATCCGCTGCGCTCCAAGGACGCCCTTCTCAGCGCTCTCATGTTCATGGCAGACGAAGATAAGGAGCGCGGCCTTCAGCCCCATGAAACAACGATTGCGGAAATTTTGAGAGACCGGGCCGGCTACGACACCGCCCTCATCGGCAAATGGCATCTCGGTCACGGTGGAGATGCCCTACTTCCACTGAATCATGGATTCGAGACCTTCATCGGCCACACCGGTGGTTGCATTGATTTCTTCACGATGACCTACGGGATCATTCCCGATTGGTATCATGGTTCGCAACACGTCAGCGAAAACGGCTATGCCACCGAATTAATCACCGAGGAGGCGATTGATTATCTCTCTGCTCAGCAGGAGCGCGAAAAGCCCTTCTTCCTTTATCTCGCCTACAACGCACCTCACTTCGGCAAAGGATATTCGCCTTCAGAGAAAAAGCCGGTCAACCTCATGCAGGCTCAGGGCGCGGAACTTAAGCGTGTCGACTTCATCGAAGACAAAATCCGGCGCGAATTTGCCGCGATGACCGTGAGCCTTGATGACGGCATCGGAAAGGTTCTCGACTGCCTGCAGGAAGAGGGTCTCGAAGAGAATACCTGGGTTATTTTTCTGACCGACCATGGAGGCGACCCCACTTATGGAGGGAGTAATCTTCCCCTGAGAGGAGACAAAGCGACCTTGTTCGAAGGCGGCATTAAAGTCCCCTGCCTCATGAAGTGGCCGAACCGGATTAAGCCCGGGAGCGTTTCGGATGATGTCCTTGTTTCACTCGATCTATTTCCCTCCTTTTGCGAAGTGGCCGGAGTGAATGAGGAGTTGCCAGTCCACGACGGAACAAGTCTTGTCGACGTCCTCGAAAATCAACCGGGTGATTCTTCGAGAAGGTTTCTCTGGCAGACCGGGAGCCACGCCGAGCTCGGCAGGAAGTCATGGATCGCTTATCGAGATGGGTCACTGAAATATTTAAACAGCCCTAAAGAAGGTGAGTTTCTCTTCAACCTGTCCGACGATCCCAACGAAACGAAGGATCTCAAAACAGATAGTCCTGAAGAGTTTCTTCGATTGAAAGAAGCCGCTCTCTTCACCGCACGCGAGTATCAACGTTATGCAGAAGAATCAGAATGATCAGTTCCCGAAAAGACGATCAAAGAGCCCCTTGCTCTTTTCCGGAGTCGTTGCCTCGACTTCTGTCTCCTGTGCGATTATTTCCCCGAGCTCGTCGGGAATGACAGGGCGAACCGTGGTCGACTCAGTGACTTCAGGAACCTCTACTGCAGAAGTCAGGATCCGGTTCGGATTGCTTTTCTGAAACGTGTTGATCGGGACCCGGACAAGTCGCTCCTCGAGACGAAGCTTTCGGCGTGCAGAGATAAATGAACGCGGGCTATGGTACGTCGTGTAGGTCTTGGGATACAAATCCCGGCGCATTCCAACACGTAGATCCTTTCTGATTTCGAAATGGAGGTGAGCCGCATACATTCGATAGGGTCCACAACCGATCGTTCCGACGAGTTGCCCCCTTGTCACCTGTTCCCCTACCCGGACTGACCTGACCTTGAGGTGACCGTAGAGCGAGTCAACAAAAGCGATCTGACCATTCGTCTCACGATAAGCATGGCGAATGATGACCACGTTTCCCCATCCCTTCCGATAATCCTCTGAAAAAATAACGACTCCATGCGCGGTTGAATACACCGCATCACCTTCATCGGTATTTCCGCCCCCATTTCCGTTCCAGTCCTCCCCGAGATGCCCGTAGGGAGAGAATCCCCGGTAAACGTAGTA
>JARGOD010000125.1:6653-8622 GCA_029210205.1 Verrucomicrobiales bacterium
CGTTCCAGTCCTCCCCGAGATGCCCGTAGGGAGAGAATCCCCGGTAAACGTAGTATCCGTAGCCGTCAGGCTTACCAACCGGGATGTCGAATCCGTCAGCCAATCGGGTCGAGCTGTAGGACTGCGCGAGAGCTTCACCGGCTCCTCCGAAAAGCGCGGCGAGTCCAAAGACAGCAAGAACAACTCTATCCCTGAATCGACCGGGGTTCTTTGTGAGGGGTAATTCCATGCAGGAAGCGGAAGGAGGAAATGTCCGACAGGTCTCTGAACGGTTGATACTTAACAATCCTTAGAGCCCTTAGGCACGAAAATACAGAAAGGCAGCCAATCCTGCAATGAGACAATACACGCCGAAATACTCGAACTTCCCGCGCCGGATCGCAGCAAGAACACTGTAAATTGCAATCAGCCCAGAAAGAAAGGCAACGATAGCACCCGCCAAGTAAGGCACAAACAGTGCCGCCTCTACATCTGAAAGCTTGCGGGCCTCAAGGAGCGAAGCTGCGGCAATCGCGGGAATCGCCATGAGAAACGAAAACTCGGCGGCGGCCGAGGGCTTCACTCCGGCCATCATCCCTGAGACGATCGTAGATCCAGAACGGGAAATACCGGGCAAAATGGCAAAGGCCTGACCAATTCCCATCACAATTGCTGATTTGATCCCCATTTCCTTCTCCCCTTTTTGCTTCTTCAAGAGGCGTGGCAGGAAAAGTATGGCTCCAGTGACCATGAGAAGAAGGCCGACAATCGCCGGTCTCTCGTAGGTGCTCTCGAAGACGTCCTTGAGAGAAGAGAACCCGACGATCGCAGCCGGAATACTGGCAAGAGCAAGATAGCCGATCATCTTCCGCTCTTTGGCATACTCACTCTTAAAAGGAGGAATGATTGAGAGAATCATCCTCCAAAGCGGCTTCCAGAAGTAAATGAGAACCGAAAGCAAGGTTCCAAAATGAACGAGGACTTCAAAAGTCACTCCTTTGTCATCAATGCCGAGCAGTTTCTGGGTGAGCACAAGGTGGCCCGAGGAAGAAACCGGAAGGAATTCGGTCAACCCCTGAACAAGACCAAGAATCATTGCTTCCACAAAATTCATCGCTTCATTTAGTCCAACTTCCCGAATATTCCAGTGCTAAGGAGTGAACAATCTTTCAAGATTTTGCCCTCGGAAAAGGATTGGAAGAATGCCTTTCCCAAGACTCGCTGGAAATCCTCCTAGATTGCGGAAAATCCTCTCGTTACAGGTGGATAGAGAATTATTAAAATCCTCGCAAACCTCCACAGACTAGTGGAAGCAATCAGCCTTGTAGTAAAATTCGCAGGAGAGACTCTCAAAATTGAAACTATTTCTCACTTATTTCTTGTGTTTATACTAAAAGTGGACACAATAACTGGAGACGGGCACGAATTTTACCAAAATTGTGGTTTTTCAACAGTTCTTCGAAGACTAGCCGAAAGACTACCGAGTGCTCGATCAACCCGTATCACCGACTTATGGCAGACGAAGAACCACCCGAACTCATGACCGTTAAGGAAACCGCAGAATACCTGCGAATTCCCCTTCCCACGGTGTATTACCTTGTCCAGCGTGGGCAGCTTCCAGCCATTCAGATTGGCGGCCGCTGGCGCATCAAGCGCAGCCTCCTCGACCGCGACATTTTGAAGACAGACGAAGGCGGACAGCCAACCGTTCTCGTTGTTGATGATGACCCCGCTCTTCAGACTCTCTTCAAGCAGTTCCTCAAAAAAGCAGGCTTCGGGCGCATTGTCGTTGGAACAGGCGCTGAGGCTCTTACCTACGCCGAAAAGCAGCGCTTCGACCTTGTCTTCCTGGATCTGAAACTTCCGGACATTCCAGGTGACGAGCTCTACTCAAAGTTGAAGAGCCTTTACCCGGATCTTCCCATCGTGATTATTACCGGTTACCCGGACAGCGAAATTCTCACGAAAATCCTTTCAAGTGGACCTGTCA
>JARGOD010000125.1:8722-9813 GCA_029210205.1 Verrucomicrobiales bacterium
ACCGGTTACCCGGACAGCGAAATTCTCACGAAAATCCTTTCAAGTGGACCTGTCACGGTCATCAAGAAGCCGATCGAATACGATCAGCTGAACCGGACTGTAAAAATCCTCGGCCACAAAGGAACTGACGGAGCATAACTTTGATTCGTTAATTGCTTTTCACTATTTTAGCAGATTTTGCTACAGGAAGAGGTTGGTTCCCATACCAACCTCTTTTTTGTGGGGTAGCGGTCCGATTAAGACCGAATAGGAACTCACCAGCCGTAACCGTTTTACTCTTTCCCGTTGAACGTCGAGCGCCGCTGAGCTTGGTCAAACCCAGGGAATCTCTTCGCGGTCAAGGGATCTTAAACGACAAAAAAGTGGGTATCGTCGCTGGAGAATTCCCTCAGGCGATTCCATCGTTGCTCACCTGTTGAAACGGAAGTCTTCGGTGCGAATCTCTTCCTGGTTCGAGAAAAGGCGTATCCTCAAAGAGAGTCCTGCAAGATCAACGGGATCGTGACTAAGATTGAGCCATGGTCCTGATCGGAATGCTATCCGAGATTGGCCGTATATTTCCGATCTACCTTGTTCCCAGCGCAGGTGCACATCGTTCGAATGTGGAACGGAGAGACTCGACTCGGAGCGATTACCGTATTGTGAGAGCACTGCGAGTGGAAATCTCGAGTGCCGAGGGAAGCTTAGCGGTTCCAGGGGAATCGGAATTGGTTCGCTGAACCCTCTCCCTGGTAGACTTTTTCGTTATTCTTGTAGAAAACCGAGCCGCTGTTGAAGGGCTTGAGCTTCCCTTTGTCGAGTGTCTCGGGCGCTTCCTCGTTTCGAGCTTCTGTCGAGCTACCCATGCCCTGGGACTCAACAATCACCAGCGCAGAGGAAGGATCTGCGGCGGGTCGGGAAACCGTCGCAGTTCGCTCTCGCTCAGCCTCTTCGCGATTCGCGACAGCTTTCGCATTACGGGCTTTTTGTTTGGCGACGCTTCGGTTCCGATTTCGCTCTTTCCCTGTGACCTGGTCAGGGGTCCTCAGATCGGGCATCGGAGGTAAATCTACGAGGAGTTCATCCGGTCCAGCTTCCGGCATGCCGGCCCA
>JARGOD010000126.1:0-5012 GCA_029210205.1 Verrucomicrobiales bacterium
GGGGCTTCCGCGACGAGCGATGGCTTGCTCTTCAGACTGAGGAGCTCCTCTCGCTTCCCGGGGAAATATCGCGACACGATCGCCTCCCGGAATTCGTTTCTCCCCTCCTCTGATTGGAGCAACGCAAACAGCTTCTCATCCAGCACTCCGAAAATCAGCCCTTGGTTCAGTTCCCCAATCGACGGAGGACTGGAGAGATGCGCCACGACATTTTCTTTCCCTAATTTCGCCTCCTGATGCCAAAAGGACTCGGAACGGAGATAGAAGAACGGGTTTTCGGGGGTAGCCTTGTCGTTTGCGGTCCGGACCTGGTCAAACAACTCACCGAATCTCTTCCGCAGTTGAGGAGTCCACTCGATTCGGTTCTCTCTGATCTCACCCGCCTCGATCAGGTCCGCAATCGTGAGAAGCATGACAGGCTTGTGAGGGCGCTCGTGACGTTCCGATCCCTTCCCGACCACCCCGACGTTGAGGTGGTAGAGCGATTCCAGGTAGGGGTCGAGGTTTGTCATTCTGTGGTTACTCCCCCTCCCCTTCCTTCGGCAAGGTCTCTGGACCCGGCAAAGCAACCGTCTCCTGCCCATACCGGATCGGGCTCAGATTGATCATCAGAGTATCCATGACGTGCTGAATCTCCTCCGCTGACAATTTACGCTCCAGAAGATGGTCCACCAACTCCGCCTGACGGGGCTGACCGAAGGCGAGACGATAGATTGCCAGCGTTTTGAGAATATGATCAAGCCGGCCCCGGTCCTGGCTGAACGGATAGAGAGGGATGACTCGTTCGATCCGGATGTCCGGGTCGGTCTCCACATGCCAGAACGGCACCAGCTCACACTTCCCTTTGTTCTGCCTTTCCTCACGGTCCGCGATCTGGAACAAGGCCTCCCAGACGTCACTTCCTCGATCAATGTCACTTTGAGCGAGCACTGGTCCATAGGTGCGGGCGACCTGTTGCCGAATGACGAGGCTCTTGAATCGATTGATGCGTCCTTCCCTCTGCTCCAGGTCCACCGGATTCCCCGGCAGGTTCCAGTGCACGATGCGACGACAGTAGGAGTGAAAGTCGAGCCCCTCCTGCCCGATCGAAGTCGTCGAGAGGAGAAAGGGACGGAACGGAGAATTGAAGACCTCCCTCAACCCCGAGGCCCGTTTCTGCCCCTGATCGGTTTCGATGCGCTGGCTACCGAACTCGGCGGCGTAGTGACAGCGCATCTTCTTCGGCTGTCCTGACAGGAAAGTATCGAGGCTATCGACGTTGATGCTCGAGGCATTGAGATTGATCGCACCCAGCAACTGATCGACGGCTCCTTGAGGATTCACGTTCTGCCCATAGAGGAGGTGGAAGTATTCGTCGAGAACCGACTGGAGGCACCCCGACGCGCAGTAGTCGGCGACCATGCGCCAATACCATTCGTGCTTCTCGCTGAGTCTTACTGCTGCGATCGATTCCGGCTTGTTGAAGAGGGAAGCAAACTCATCGGCGATCCGCGTGGCCTGGGTCAGCAGTGACGACGGATCAGCCTCTTTTCCAAAGAGCCGTCGCAGGGACCGGATCGAAATGATCGCCGGCGACCCCAGGGCCAAGTCGGCCAGTACTTCCGCGAGATCGTGAGGAGGATGCCCCAGTCCAATCAGGGAGGGATCTTCAAAACAGAGCTTCAGAAAATCGTAGTGGTCCTTCTTGGCGCCTTTGAACTCGTCACTGTCCTTTTCCTCCTCCTCGAGTGCTTCGTCCCCGGCTTCTTGCTGTCCCCACTCGAACCATTGCTCGAGGGACTTCCGCGCCTCCTCATTCGCCCGGTCGAGCAGAAGGGGTGCCGCCCAATACCAGCGCTCCCCTTCCCCGCCGGGCGCGATGAACCTCGCCAACCCTGCCTCTTCAATCCTCCTCTCGATGTCCTCCTTCGCTTGTGCTCGCAGTTCTCCGAGAGAACGCCCGTGTTTGAGATTTTGAATCGGCGCGGCAATTTCGGCCAATACCTGGCTCGGAAACAGAAGCGTGAAGTTGCTCATGTTGACGAGCTGGGTGCGGCCCTCCCTGGATCGCCTTGCATAGCGAATCAAGGGCACAGGATGCCGCTTCTTCGCGAAGTAACTCCGCTTCTCGACCTCCTGCGAATCCACCGTTTCCGGATTCCCAACGGTTTGGCGTTCGACCTCATATGACACCAGGGTCGACACCATGCGCGGCACCATGACCCAGGAGGAGAACAGGAGCGTCTTCGTAAACCCCTGACTGCCGGTATAGGCATCTTCCAATTCGTAGTAAGGAAGACTGGGGGGCACCCAAAGAAGCTTCGCCCCATGTGGCCCGACCGCTTGCTCGATGAGCTTGGCAAGTCGGGCGTTCCCACTGGCCTGGATCTTCTTCTCCGGGGAAGAAAGCTCCCACTCGTAGCCGTCAATGCTCTCGAGGTCGAGCCACCCCTCCTTCGACTGCTTCAGCGCTTGTTTCACCTTCGGATCCTCACGGTGCTGGCGGAGTTGTTCCTTGAATTTGTAACGATCGAGAAAAGACAGGGGGAAGAGCGCTGACTTGCAATACTCCACCGGCTTCCCGGCTTGATAATCTACCGAGCGCAAGGCACGAGCAAGACGATCCGTCCGCCTGAAGTTCTCAATGTCGCCGGCATCGAAAGGGATCGCCTGAGCCGGATCTTTCCAGAGATCGCAGATCAGAGCATTAGGATCCGCCGACACACTGTGACGCTCGGTCCGACACATTGCTGACCTCAGAACCCGTTCGACTTCTTCCCGATGCTCACCGGAAAGAGATGCGACCTCACCGCTCCGCAGATCGAGGATTTGTCGATAGAGCGCCTGTCGATGGGTTTCGTATTGCGAGAGGGCCACCTCATCATTCCTCAGAAGAAAACTCAGGACCTTACGAAAATCCTGGTAGTGGTCTTCTCCCCGCTCCACATCACTGTATCCCGTGAAGGCCTTGAAGGGAGTGGCGGACAACAGCAGGATCCTCGTGTCCGGGCTCTGCTCAAAAAAGATCTTCCGGGCGAGACGGGCGTGATCCTCCTCGCTTTCATTATCAATCAAATCCCGAAACCGTTGGAACTCATCGAGGATGTAGAGGTCGGCATCGACGTAGCAGAGACAACAGTCGATGAGACATTCCCGAAGGCGCGAAGCGAGATAGTTGCTGCCAGCCCAATATCCGCGCCAAGTTCGTCCATCGACCCTCTCCGCAAACGCAGCCACTGCCTCGTAGAGCGTCATGCTTTCGCTTCCTTCTATCTCGCCGTAGACAGCATCCACATGCTTCGGAATCTTCGTTCGTTTCAAAAGATTGAGAAATCGCTCCGAAAGACCATCCCGCATCTCCCATTGAAGCGAATCATTGAGTCTCTCCTTGTAGACATCCATCCGCCGTACCGTCCACTTCAGCATCCAACTCAGACCATCGCTCCGATCCAGAAAAAGCGGATCATGACAGAGCGCGGCAAAAACGATGCGGCGCTCCCACATATTCCCCATGCCGTCCGTCACCTTGAACGAAGTCGCCGGAGTCAAGGTGTTGAGTTCCAGTAAAGTCTGGCGCTCCGCTTTTCCCGAGTTCTCATTCGGAGCCCAGGCGAGGTAGGTGATGCGGGAAATCGACCGCTTCATCGCAAACGACGCCGGGAAGAGATTCAGCTTCCGCAGATTCTCTTTCGCGATGACCTGGTTCGAACAAATGTAGGTCACCTTGAACGGCTTCTTTTCGCCACTCTCGATTCGCTCCTTGAGCACCTTGGCGATGAGCCCTTTCGCGACCACCGTCTTCCCCAGTCCCACTTCATCGGCCAACAGCATGCACGGACGATTCTCCACGTAGAGTCGTTCATGCAGGGCATCGACGGAGGCCGACTGAAAGTCTTTCAGCCCGTCAACGGCATCCTCAACATAAGGAATCAGGTCCGAGTGTTTCATGGCATCGCCCCCTTCTCCTTCTCCGGGATCAAATCCCGAAACGCTTCCCAGAAGGAGCGGAACGCTGCCGGTATGATCGGCTTTCCACCAAGCTCCTCTTCCTCACTGTCGGTGATGGAAAGATGGCGAACGATCTCATCCACCTCGGCAAGCCGCCGGGGATCCCGGGAAGCCACGACGAGCAGTTGCTCATAAATGGGCAGGTTCGCCTGCCAGCCCTCCCCCGGGTCCTCATGGGAGTCTCCCTCCTCTTCATCTTCCCCGGTGGCGAGGAGGTCCTCCTTGGTCACCTCATCAGCAAGAAGGAAACGGAGATACTCGAAGAACCTGTCGCTGTTATGGATAATCTTGCGGAGAATGTTCTCAAGCCGATCTGCCGGGAGGTCCGCGATTTCGATTCGGACCAGAAACTCGTGATAGGCTTCGTCTGCTCCTTCGATCCTGAAATGGAGGAAACGACTCAGCTCCACTTCCCCCAGGTTTCGGAACACGATGCTCTGGGTTTTGCCGGGGCAAAGTTCGACGGGATTCGGTTTGGACTTCACGTTGAAAGGAAGCACTTTCGCCCGCATGGCTTTCGGATCCGGGACGCCCCGGAGGTCCATCTCCAGAAAGAGGTCAAAGGTCTTGCCATTCTCAGAGCGTTCCACCCGGGCTTCCACCGGAGCTTTCAGAATCGCGTGCTCGAAACGCCGGGCTTCTGCTTCCTGTTTGGCCACCTTCGCATCCTCTTTGCCGCCCTCTTCCGGTTCAAAAGGGAAAAAGGGTCCATCGCCCTCCTTCTCCCCCAGCAGTTCTTTCAACAAGCGGTAGATGCGCGACTGGTTGGAGGTGCCCCTCAGCTCCAGCATCATTTCCACATTGCGCTCCCGGGCGGCTTCGGTCGCGTTGGCCGATCCGAGAAACCAGCAGGTCTCCTCCCCGGGTCTCACAACAAACACCTTCGCATGCAGCTCTTGCTCCTTTACCTCGACACTGCCGTCTTCAGCCGCTTCCGTTGCCTCTCCGTCCACGATCAAATCAGAGAGCGAATAGCTTCGGATTTTGTTCAGGAGATCCACCGGCAGCTTGGCCAATTCATGCGC
>JARGOD010000126.1:5112-7287 GCA_029210205.1 Verrucomicrobiales bacterium
CGTTGCCCATGAAGCCAACGCACAAAATCGACGATGGGCTGATTGGCCTCTTGAATCGCTCCCCCGGTTTCCCCGTCGAGAGTCGCTGCGACATCCCAGCTGCGATCAAAGGTCAGATTCCGGCTCAGGACAATGACCCGAAACCGGGAGGGCTTCGCCGTATCGCCCTCTCCGCCTTCTTCCTTCTCGTCCGGGGAGAAGCGAATCACCCACACCTTCGGGTGAAAGGCCGTGAAGGCATCGTCCGGGAGGATCGGGGCAAGAGCATCCTCCAAATGGGCGTAGAGCCAGTTCAGCTTCTGTGGGACATGGAGCTGCCCCTCCTGATGATAAACCCGCACCCGGCTTGAGAATTCTTCAATCGCCTTCAAGAGCTGAAACCGAGCCCCGGACAGATCTCCCTCCATCGTCTGGGCATAGACCAGGGCGACCGGGATCGAAAGAAGAGCGCCCAGGTCCGCGCTGTAGGTCGCCGCGACAGCCCGGTCGAGACGATAGCCTGCCGGTGGCTGAAGCTGCTCGCCGTAGTCGAGGCGATCCCGTCGGCAATCAAGCATCGGCCCCGCCCTTCCCCAGCTCGGCATCCCGAATATCGCGAACCAATTGATAGATCTCGGTAAAACGGTAGTTCAACCCGTCGAGACCAATCCAGTGATTGATCCCTTCCGCCCCGTTTCCGCGCAGGCGAGCCCGCTTGCCCTTGTTGCGCAGCTCCTGTCGTTTCACGAGGGCATCACAGCGCGACTCGTTCATGGCGCCGGCGTAGCATTCTTCGATCCACTCTTCGACGAACTGCCTCGTCGAAGGTTTCGGGACGCTCCCCCGCTCCCGAACGACATCCCACATGAATCCCGTGTCCCACTCCGCGAGATACTGCGGAAGTTGCTCGCGCCAACGTTCCCATCGCTTCACAAAACCTCCCACCACCTCGGAAGTCCCGAGCAACTCCTGCAGCTGGATGTTGTATCGGACATGGGCCCCTTCCAGCAATCGCCAGAAATCCCGCGCCTGACGAACCGTGGCTCGCAGAGACTCATTCTTCAACGAGGCCAGGAAGGGCAGGGCCGCAAAGTCCTCAAAGTTCGCCGAGGAAGGGAGCTCGAGAATCTCGTCCATGATCGCATCGTCCATCAGGATCTGACCGAGAAGACTGTCCGGCTGGTTGGCCCGGATCTGGGCCCGCAAAAACTCGGCTTCCTCCTTCGTCAGGTCGATCGAAAGGGTATCCCAGTAGTCCTCCGGCCTGTCCGGGGCATGAATGCGAAGCCGATGCTCGTGATCCATCGCATCGTCATCATCCCCCCGATCCTCTCCACTGTCCTGCAGCAGGGCGTGGAGACGATGTTTCCCGTCGGCAAGTCGCCGACCAAATTCGACCAGAGAAAGATTCGAGGGAGAAATGAAGCCGTATTGCCTCAAGCCGGTCCAGTAGATCGACGAGGGCTTTCTCACCACATCGCGATTCCAATCTGTTCCAAAGGTCGCGCCAATGATGCCCAGGTTCTGCCGTCCCTCCCCATGAGCTTTGACCAACTCGATTCGACACCGCTTCTCCTCGTCTTCGAGATACTTGGGGAGCGAACGAGGACGCGTTTTGGAAAGCTCCTTCTCCGCATAGTCTTTGAGAAGATGAGCGGTCAGCGTGAAATACTTCGGACGCGTTTGAACTGTCGAGATCCCGGGAAACATGCGATCGGCGAAGGAGTCCCGGATCACCCCGATCCCGAGTTCATCGATCACTCCGGTGTCCGAGAGCAGGTCGAGGACCGTCCGCACCTTGGCACTGTCTTCCGAGGAGAAATCGATCCAGCCGAGAGAGGACATATTCAAAAAGGACAAATGTTTAGCCTAGCTTGCACTCCCGTATCGCTTTGATCTCAGACGATCTTTCCAAGCCTCAATATGTTCTTGTTCACCAGTTAAAAAACCCGACCAAGTGATTGATAATTAACGGTTCACAATTTCACTATTCGCTGATTTTCGCCTTTGTTCGGGCACTGATTTCTCCAATTTCTTGGCGTGGTGCAACTTTCCGCATTCTCGTTTTCAGGAGTTTTCATACGCGATGGATCGGCCGTGATTAAATAGGCATCCTTAAATCACTCTGCTATGATGGTTGCCCGTAGCGAGGATCTTATGATTGACCGATGCTTCTAGGCGCACGCTCACGGCTGT
>JARGOD010000126.1:7297-9713 GCA_029210205.1 Verrucomicrobiales bacterium
AATCGAGGCGCAGGTGATCGATCCGAACGCCGTTCGCCACCGGCGAGTAAATCACCGTTGCAAGCAGGTGAAGACGCGGGCTTCGAAACTGCGCGCGAAGTTTTTTGGACGACGAGGTCAACACCCGCCGATTTGAATCACGGGGGTTCCAATCCGAGGTCGCCTTCATCTCAAGAGGAATAGCAAGACCTGTTCCCCTTTCGATGAGCATTTTGTCCGGATAGCCACTGCCACTGCAGGGCATCAGCTGAACATTCGAGAGATGCGGTGCAAGTGCCGAAACCGTGAATGCCTCAACCTGATTGCCGATTGATTGATTCTTACTGCCCGGTTGAATCGGACAAATAGACCCAATTAGCCCAGCCACTGCAACCGCTTGCACCAAATTGTTCTCGATTGCTGTGCGAAGCGGTTGTGGCCACGCATCGACAAGGATTTGTGGTGGTTCGCCCTCCCACGAAAGCAGGTCGTTGTAATAGTCCAGGAGATTGGGCATCCGCTTGTCAGGTTGGTCGCGAGAACAGGACGATCCGGTTGGTGTTCGTGCCCTTCTTTAGGTTGTCTACACCCCAGCAATTCGAGGTCTTCGTGAACTTCTGGTCATTAATCAGCACCGCCTCAGGAACCAGGCCAGCCTTCTGTCCAGCAGGGACCACCAAGTCTTCAAGCAAGACCGAACGATTTCTCACTTCCCCTACCTCAAAAGCGACGAAACCACCTGGGCGAAGCACTCTCCGAAGTTCCTTTAGGACTCGCCCCATCGCTGCCTGCCACTCTTCGGGCTTCTTAAAATGCCAGATCTCAACAGCTTCCGGATCGATGTCATTGAACCAACATCGCAACCAGTTGTCCTGCTTGTAATTGACCACGTCCAGGAACGGCGGTGACGTGACGACCAACTGGATCGTTCCGCCCCTAATCTCTTTTGTTTGATCGGCCTGACTGGTAATGAGGCGCACCGCTTTCCCACGCTCCCAAAGACAACCATCGACCAGTGGAGCCATCTTAGCCAACAGCGTGCGCGTCTTCTTGAGAATGATTGCCGCAACATCTCGGAGCGGGGGCGTCTGCTGCCGCTTTTCGTTGATCCGGAGCTGTGAATCGATCGAGACAGCCTGATTGGGGGGCAGGGTGTAAACAGAGAAAAAGCCGCTCGAATGGCCGGTCAATCGATTAGTAGCCACCATGCGTATCCAATCGTCGATGTGGTCAATCTCTCCATCGGACGTCCGCCGGAGCAGATACTCTCGCAGTGCACTGATTTGAGCGAGTGTCTCGGGGTGATAAAAGGCAAGTAAGTCACCCCTGACGGATCCAGCCGGCGTTTTCGGAATTTCATCTAGACGACGCTCAACATCATCAAGTTCGGGCGGGTTCATTCGGGGGCCACACAACAACTTCGACAAAGGATTGACGTCGCAACCGAAGGGGATTCGGTCGAGCAGGGCAGCTTCGACGAGCGTCGTTCCTCGCCCCATGAAGGGGTCATATACCCGATCTCCTGGCTTGGTCAGGCGATCGATGAAGAATCGTGGAAGCTGTGGCTTGAAGCAGGCTCGGTAGGAAACTTCATGAACTGAATGAGCTGCCCGTTGCTTCGACGTCCAGAACTCGTTGACGAAGTAAGGCACTTCCGCTTCTCCAAACTCTTTGGAGAACACCTGAGTCTTGGTCCCGAAGTCCTGAAATTTGCCGAGCTCACTTTGCAGGGAGGTCATGCAGTATTGCCGAACCGATTTCTTTTCCTTTTTGGTTACCATCACGGCATTGCGTTCACTAATTTGAGGGCGTTCGCTCTCGAGATTTTGGTTGTCGTTCCGAGCCTTCCATCCGTCCACCAAGACCTTACCAAGTCCCCGGGTATGATCCAGAACGGGATCCGGGGAAAACTTTCGATGTCGGAAACAACGTAGCCTTCAATTTCGTCAAGCTTGCTGAGAAACCCTGGCTCGTTAAAGCTGCGCCCCGAACCAACCATGTAGCTCGGACAGAAATAGATTCCTCCTCTGGAGATGCTGCGAACCTCCCATTTGAGTCCAGTGGAATCGCGAACATCCCAGCCCGCTCCCTCGCTCGGAGCTAGCGTGCCATCAAGCACTTCGTAAGCGAGCCGTCGCTCAAGCATAAACGACACTCGACGGCCGTCAGTGAAATACAGCATCGCGTCAGCTTCCTGCAAGCGCATCGCAGTAGCGAGTTCGGGAAGATCCCATTCAAGAATTCCGGAGGGATGGGCCATCGTATTTCATTTTCGGATAAAATTTCAAAACCAGATCAGTCTGGGTCCAGGTAGTTAAGGAGAGCTCGCCTCCATTCTCACGAATCGCCTCCGGTGGACGGAAAGCGGAGCCATCCGGAGTTATTCGCAATCGCCACCGTTGAGGGTTGGATAAAGTCATGTTTGCTAATCAGCTCG
>JARGOD010000127.1 GCA_029210205.1 Verrucomicrobiales bacterium
ACACCGCCCTTTCACGGCGGTAACACGGGTTCGAGTCCCGTACGGGTCGCCATTTACTTAAACGCCTAACTATCAAACAGTTAGGCGTTTTTGTTTTCCGGATTTTGGCTCAGGTGACAACCAAAGTGACAACATGCCCAGTGAAAGGTCTCGGTGTCCGAGGGCGTCTCAGGAGGTGGAATCGGCTTGACCGGTAGAGGTTGAATCGGCGACTATAACGGCATGGCTCGTTCTTCTGTGAACGGGACATTCGCCCCCTTTGACGGGGGCAATGCAATAGAGCCTGAGTTTATCAGGCTCCCGCAGTCAGGGAAGCACTGCCCGCATAGCGGGTTGTCACGGAGCAGCCTCAATGAACTGATCCTCGGGAATAATCCCCCGGTTCAGTCCAAGGTTCTCCGGAAACCGGGCAACATCCGTGGAATCCGTCTGATCGTTTATCGATCTCTGATGGATTACCTCCACGAGCTTGAGGCCTGAGTTTCGCGCTTTCCTGACAAGGGCTGCCGGAAGGGAAACCTTCCGGCAGTTTCCTTTCCCGGCTCTTGTCGCGATTTAACGCAAGCCCTCGTCGCTGAAAATACTAATCGCAATCAGGACAAATTCAGCGAGTTCCATCAATCACTATTGCTCAGCACGCTTTGATGTTTTGACATCATTTGATCGACAAGCTAAAACCGTTGCTTTCGACTATTTTTAAGCTTTTGACTGATCGCTGCATCAATCAAGAGTCAAAGCCCCAGACGACTCCTCACTTCTACTGAAAAATCCCAAAAGGTCACTCCACTCATTTCTGCGTTAAAATGAAAAACACCGTTGTTCCAGAAACCATAAAGACAGCACTGATTGACCGCGATCTTATTGTCTTTGTTGGAGCGGGATTGTCCAGTCCCGCCAATTGCCCATCTTGGGAACAACTCCTTACTGGTCTAGCGGAAAAAGCTGAATCGGAAGCAATTGCAATCGATGATCCAATTGAGTTATCAAGCCTCATAAAAGGTTCTACCTTCCACAAACAGATTGCCGCAAGCGAACTCCAGTACGCGCTGGGCGAAAAAATGATGGAGTACATAACAGATCGCTTCCGAAACGTCAAACCCACACAGAACCATGATCTTCTTTCTCGCCTAACACTGAAAGGAATAATAACGACCAATTACGATCATCTAATCGAAAAGGCCTACCAAAATTCCCATTCGTCCGAGTTAGAAACAGTGATTGCTCAAGACAGCGAGCGATACAGCATTCTTAAGTCAGATCAACCTTGGCTATTCAAGCTTCACGGATCCTCCGAACGTGGAAGAACGATAGTACTATCTAGCGAAGACTATGAGAGATTAGCGAGAGAAACAGCTACTTTCCGTATGCTTGAGGCGATGCTTCAGAATAACGTCGTTCTCTTCGTTGGCTTCGGCCTCGAAGATCCTGATTCAATGGATACAATTCGGCGACTAAACCGCGCCTACGGAGGAGCTTTGCAGCGCCACTACGCGCTTGTTGCCGAGAATTCGCTCGGACCGGCAAAAAAACGATTCTACAAGGATAACTACAATATCCAACTCTTGCCATACTCGAATACAAATGACAAACATGAAGGTGTAACAGAATTTCTGCAACAACTCGCACAACACCAAGCTGCCGAGAAAGAAGTAACTATGGAGAAGAGACTTCTCGTCATAACACGCCCATACCGAGGGAATTTTGGAGACGGAAATGGGGCAATACTAGTTACCAACAATCCTCAGTGGGCAACTAAGCTCGAAGGTTTAAGCGAAACGGACAGGCTTTGCTACTTGCTTCCATACCTTTCGTATTCTGAATACCATCAACTGGACGACCAGATTGCGGAATATTTCGGAATACCCAAAGAAAGCTTCTACCTTCGAGACACACAAGAGGAACTAGTCAGCGAGAAATTCAATCCCGCAATAGAGACAGAGGTCACCTACACATACACCTTTATAGAACTTGAGTTTTCGGACCCTCCTCCGAGCCCTCTGATGGAGCAACGATTTTCGATTGGTGAAACAAGCTTCGAATGGTTAACGTTGGAAAGCCTTAGGAAACACAAGTCCACGATGGAACTCAATAAAGATGTAATCATGGCCGTTTCGGATCGCTTTGGCTCTCGCCTGAATAAGCGCCCTTGGAGCCTCGGTGTTCCAATCGCACCCGAGATCGATTTCTATGCGGTTCGATCAACAGACTACCAAGACCACGAGTGGCTGCTAGACGATTACCTTCTGGACTTAATTCTAAAGAACGCTGAAGCATTTTCCCCCACTACGATCGTTGACCTAGGATGCGGACCTTCAGTCCTTGCACATAAGTGCGTATCGCTCGGCATGCACTATCGCGGACTGGATTCATCAAGAGATGTTGTGGAAAGAGCTTCGGAAAACATTCAAGGCCTTGAGAATTGCAGCGTTGACGTTTTCGATATAGCCACAGACTCGATGTCACTGACTCTTCCCGGTGAGTGTGTTTTCTTATTAAAGAACGTCATACATCTCCTCGATCACCCTCATCGCACTCTCAATACGCTCATTGATCGCCTTGGCAGTCCTCGCGCCATCATCTTTGTCGAGACTGTGAGTCCCGGGCCGGATTCGCTTATTTGGATCCAGGCCCTTTTTGCTGCTCTAAGACGAGAGCATAAGAAGTTCTGGGCTCTGAAAGGCCAAATAGAGAGCCTGGTTGAGCTTGCGGGTTTTAAAGTCGAAAACACCTCTCACTACGAACAATTCATCGACGTCTCGAAGTGGTCTGACTCGTGGCGAATTTCCGATTCTGAATGGACGCAAGGCGAGGGAGTTCTCAATGCAATTTCACCTAAGATCGAATCCGAAATGAAAGTGAAGCGTGAGGATGGAACCATTACTGAGCTCCTAAGGCTGCAGGAGATCGTCGTCGCTGTTCCTGGCACGAAATAGCGGCTACGATGTAATTGAGAGTCGCATTTTCTTGATCTCTACGATTGCAAGGCCTCACTTAGATAACTGTGATTTTGAGGAGAATGAGGCCCTCAGCACTCTGCGCAATAGCAGGCAGATAAGCGGCATAGATACCTGATGAAGACAAGGAATTATCAGCCTGTCATCTCACGACCGCTGATCGCGGTGCTATATCATGAAGCTCGTCAGAGGCAAATGCCTATGACTCGGCTGATCGATTGTCTGCTTACAGAGTCCCTTGTTGACTCTCCAGGTTGGCAGAGAGCATCACGTGACTGGCCCGAGCTGACAGCTCATCAACAGGACAAACGACAGCTGAAAAGCTGACGATTCACCACCCAACCCGACGAAGGACTTACAAGCCCGATCTCATCACGAGGTCGGGCTTTTTTGTTCTTCGGCGGAACAACCAAAACCAAAACGAAAGGAAATCATAGAACATGGCAATCAAACTCATTGGTAACTACGCCAAACGACTCGGCCTTCCCGGCTACTCCAGTCACCAGTTCAGCGTCTCTGTTGAGACCGAGCTGACTGACTCCGGAGACATCCAGGGTGAGGCCACAAGGATCTATCATCTGCTGCAAGACGCGGTGGATCGTGAGATCCAGGAGACCGGCTTCGTCCCCGGGGATGAATACGGTCTCAACGACAACGGCTCCCGTCAGCCTCAGGTAAACGGGAACCATAACGGCCAGCACCGCCTCAACGGCGGAAATGGTCACAACGGAAACGGCAGCAACGGTCACTCTGATCGTTGGTCATGCTCCGACAAGCAGAAGGAATTCATCCTGAAGCTGGTCGCTGAGAATGAACTCCACCGGGACACCGTAGAGCAGACCTCACTCGATCGCTTCGGCGTCGGTGTGAAGCAGCTCAACAAGCTCCAGGCTTCCGGACTCATCTCCGAGCTACTGGAGTCAGTGGGGAAGAACGGCAAGAGCCGGAATGGGAAAGGAGGTCGGCGATGAGCACGGCTACCCTGACCCCGCCTCTCCAGGCACATGACAGTCAGTCCGGTCCGCTGGACTACCTGTCGGCCTCGCGCCTCAAGACGTGGAGCGAGTGTCGGCTGAAGTTCTTCTTCCGCTATGTCGAGCGTCTCCCCACCGCCACCAGTCCGGCTCTGTTTGTCGGACAGATCGTCCACAAGGTTCTCCAGCAATGGAACCTGCGACGCTGGCGAGGTGAGCCGGCCGACGTCGAGACCCTCTGGCCCGTGTTCTCCGAGCACTGGCTGCAGGATCAGCCTGAGGAGGGCATCAACTGGAAGGATAAGGAAGACGAGCAGAAGGAGAAAGCGTGGAACATGCTGGAGCACTATCTTGAGCAGACACCCATTCCCCTCAGCGAGAAACCGGAGGCTGTCGAGGTCGTCGTAGAACGCGACTTCGTGGCCGCTGGCCTGCCTCCTCTCAAGGGTGTGATCGACTTGGTGAGACAGGGCGGACGGATCGTGGACTTCAAGACCACGGCCCAGACGCCCAATGTCCAGCAGGTCGGTCATCTCAATGAGATCCAGCTCAGCTGCTACGCCGTGCTCTACCGGGAGGCCACTGGTCACCCGGAGAGTGGCATGGAATTGCACCACCTGGTCAAGACCAAGACGCCGAAGCTTGTCGTCACCCCACTGAGCCCGATGACCCCGGATCAGGGGCGTCGGCTCATGGCGATGATGACCAGCTACGTGCAGGGCGTCGAGGCGGAGGACTACGTTCCCTCACCGGGGCTCCACTGCAGCTACTGCGACTTCTTCGACCAATGCAGGTCGTGGAAAGGGGGCGGCTCATGAGTCGAACCTTCCTCCTTCTGGAGGCAGGCATCGCGCTCGCCTTCCTCCAATGCTCCTGCTCGCTCGCGGGCGGAGGCATGGCGCCGGTCGGCGAGGGACTGCGGTTCCTCGGCGTCTCGCTGGTCGTGGCCGTGCTCGTCGCGGTCCTCGGCGTCGCCCGCAAAGGAGGAGGTCGTCATGGATGACCTGCTCTTCCGCATCCTCGCCGTGGCCGCCACCGCCGGATTCCTTGTAGGGATCCTCAGTGGCTGGTGGCCGTTTCTCCTCGTCAGCACCCTGCTGGCCGGGCTGTTCGTCTGGCTCACCCGGAAAGCGGTGTGAGTCGGGCGGCGGCCTGTCATTTCAACCTCAACCATTCAATCCAACCCAAACCCATAATCAAAAACATCATGAACCAACTCATCGAAAATCCAGCACCCCGCGAGCAAGCGCCGCCGCAGGGAATGCTTCTTCACTGTGGCGCAGAACTGGTCGACCGTCGGTCGGTCTACAACGTCCCCACTCCAACCGGCACCGACACCTGGTATCCGCTGGCTCACGCAGGCCTCATCCACGAGGTCGAGTCCCAGCTGCAATCCGCCGGGTTCCGGCTCAACGGAGAACATCACGCTCTCTCTCACGAGGGCGCTCGATACTTCGGGCTATTCGAGGTGAACTTCCCGGGCAGACAAGACCGTGACTACGGCTGGGTCGTCGGGATCCGAAACTCGCATGACAAGACCTATCCCGCCGGCCTCGTTGCTGGCTCGAAAGTCTTCATCTGCGACAATCTCGCCTTTGGCGGGGAAGTGCGGATCTCGCGCAAGCACACCAAGTTCGCCCAGCGCGACCTGCGGCACCTGACCTCACGGGCGGTCGGAAGACTCGGGGAACGGTTCCTCCAGATCGATGAGCGCATTGCCCGCTACCGGGATCGCCGCATCACCCATCCACAAGCTCACGATCTCGTGATCAAGGCTGTGGATTGTCAGGCGATCACGCCCAGTCAGATCCCCGCAGTTCTCAAGGAATGGCGCGAGCCCACCTATGAGGACTTCCGCCCTCGGAATGCCTGGTCATTGTTCAACGCAGCGACCGAATGCATGAAGGGCACGAATCCCAATGTGGTTATGAACCGCACCCAGGCCCTCCACGGGCTGTTCGATGGTCTGGTCGGCTTAAGCTGACCTCGCCACCAAAGGCTGCCCTCCCGAATGCGTGAAGGAGCGAGGCAGCCAGAGAAAATCCGCCGATACTAACAGGGCGGGTTTTCTTTTAGCTAGGATAGCGAGGCAAATCGGTCTCCGAAACGAATGACGTAGACATGAAATCTTCAAAATCATTCAGAAGAAATTCGCTGGCTATTTGGTTAAGATCCATTTACGAATCGAGTTCTCTAAGGCTCATCGAAACCTCATGAAAACTTTGACTGGCACACCTCTAGAAGAAAAAGGCGAAGACCTCTTCCGCCTCATGAATATCGATTTCGCTTCAAAGCTCAAACAGGTCCGATTGAAAGCGCTCGATCCTACCGGACACCATGGAGATGACGAACACTTGGAATTCGACTACTTGATCCCTCTCGGAGAAGTCTGCCTAGTCGGAGAAATCACGAGCCGCAATCGCAGCAACGCAAAGGACAAACTCCCAAAGTTTTCAACAGCGCTCAATCTTTGCCAAAAAGCACTGAATGAACGAACCACCGTTACTCAAAAAGATGACTTCTGGAAGACTATTGGCGTAGCTGATTCCGCCCTACTAAGAAAATTCCGAAACGTTTCCGACCTTAAAGGCTTCGTAATCCTGTCGGAGGTTGACCGAACTGAGGGCACCTTAAAATCTGTGACTGGTGTTCACGTTTTTTATAAGTACGACTGGCAGGTTCTCTGGGAGTATGCTGACACAATCGGACACTATGCTAAGTATCCGTTTCTAGGCGCGACCGGTTGCACCCTTCCTCCCTCAGGCGGCGGGACTTCACTTAAAATCTACAAAGAGTCTTCTGGAGAACTACTAGCGGCATGCGACAAGCACACCACGGAAGACACGACACACACCGCGCATGTCCTCACCTTTTTGGCCGATCCCTACGATCTTCTTCCGATTGCCCATGTCTGGAGAAGGGATCTCTTTCCTGGCGCGTCCCCGAATCAGTCAGCCCGATACCAACGCATGCTAGTAAGCAAAAAGCTCAAAGCAATTCGCAAGGATCTTCTATCCAATCCTGATTTCGTATTCCCAAATTCAATTCTTGCGGTGCTATCTCCCGATTGCTCTTACTCCAAATCCACAAAGGAACTTTCAATTAAGGGTACTTACGGGAGCCTTCAGATTGTTGACGGCCAACATCGGCTTTATGCATACGCTAGTGATGAAGTCAATACCACCATGGGGACCGAAGGGCGCATCCTCGTCACTGCGGTTCTTTACGAGGATGCTGACGACAAATATATCCAAGAGATATCAGCCCGAACTTTTATCGACATCAACACAAACCAAACGAAAGTCAGCAGCATTCACCTTGCTTGCATTGGTTACCAGACACTTGGAAAAACAGATCGAAAGTCAATTGCTGCACACGTCTTAACAAGATTAAACGAACGCGCCGGAAAAATGCGAGGCCTCCTCCAAACAAGCGATTCGCCGACTGGGCGAATCAAGCTTATGGAAATTGTCAGCTCGTTAGGGCCAATAGTTTGCCCAGTCGCTGTCGGAAAAACCCGGAAAGAGGATACCAAATCCGGATACGAGAACCTTTTCGACGCCACCGTGGACGAACTATCCGATCCTGACAGTATGGTTGAAAAGGCCATCTCGGCACTTGAGAGATTTTATGGCTATGTGGCACGAACTTTTCCAATCGACTGGCCAAGCCCATCAGGAGAATCAATTAATTCCGCTCTTGAGCTCTCAAAGTTCCATGCTGCTTTACTTAAACTCTTAAAAGTCTTTATCGATGAAGGGGCAGACTGGAATACAGTTAATAGTGAGTTAACGAAGATCGCTACAAATATAAAGAAGAAGAGGCGGATTAGTACAAAACCGGAAGAGATTGTGTTGTTCACAAAAAATAAAGCCATTCCAGATGCGAGAGCAAAGATTTCTGATGATTTGGAGTTCTTAAAAAGAAATCGGAGCAAAGGCACCTCCATTCAAGACATTGATTGATAGCCGAGACCCGTCAAAAACAACTTTCAGTCTACTGCCTTTCCGGCCTAAATGGAGAATCCACAGAAAGGGCTATCTCTTGAGGGCTTCAAATCTGCATTGAGCGAGGTAGGTTTTGGGAAGAGGCTGCCAAGTGCTTTATACATAGTTGATCTTGATTCGGAAGCTCTCCCGACAACTCTTCGCGAGACGGTAAGGCCTATCCGCGAAAAACTCTCGATTTCTCAGGATTTCAACATCCTAAAATTTTCGACGCGTGAACTCAAAGTCTCCTTTCTTTCCTATCCAGATTTTTTCTCTGATCCTCATCCGCAACTGTCTGAATCGATCGGCGTGAACTTGGTCACGGGAAAGGTACGCCGAACTCAATACGGAAACCGAGAGAACCCTCCGATCCTTCACCGTAAGGAGACCTTTCTTCCTGATGATCACCCCGACGTCCCTAGGTTTCGCCGCCTGACTGAGGAGGAAGAAGAAGCAGGCCTTTACGAAGACACTTCCACAATCGGCTTCAAACTGAATTGGGAGCGATTACTCTCCGAAAAGGGTCTCGGGTATCGAGGACATCACCTCGTGGATGTTGAAGAAAACCAGCAGAGTAGCAGCCGCGATCAGCTCTTTCATCGACAGATTGATCGGCATCGTGCTGCAATTGCCCGGTCGGAGTTCTCGAAGCCGATCAAGCTATTGCTCAACCACGATCAGCTTCGCCATCATGATCGCCTCTTCGACTACGGCTGCGGCTTGGGCGACGACGTCAACGGCCTCACGGAACTTGAATACACCGCAAGTGGTTGGGATCCCTTTTTTGCCCCACATGAGCAAAAGCAGAAGGCGGACGTGGTAAACCTCGGGTTTGTGCTCAACGTCATCGAAGATCCTGCCGAACGGGTCGAAGCACTGGTAGACGCCTGGAAACATGCCAAGCGACTCCTTGTTGTTTCAACGCTTGTCGCTGGCCGGGAAAACTACGCCTATGCTGACCGGTTCGGGGACGGTCTTCTCACCAACCGGAACACGTTCCAAAAGTATTTTGAGGCCGATGAGCTTCTTGGGCTGATCGAGCACGCACTTCACGTTGAGCCAGTGCCCGTAGAAGTCGGAGTTTGTTTTGTTTTTCGGGACGTCAGCGATCAACAGGATTTCCTCTCCCAAAGGACCAAGCGATCCATTGACTGGGAGCAGGTCAATCAGCGGTTGCGTCTTCTCCGTCCCAAACGAGTCCGCCTTTCCGCCTACGATCGCGACCCTGAGCTGCTCGATGAATTCTGGAAGCGGATGCTCGAACTGGGACGAATCCCCCGCAGACAAGAGTTCGATCGATTTGACGACATTCGGCAACTGTGTCAGTCAGCGAACCAGGCGGAACGGCTTTTTGTGGAGAAGTTTGGGGAAGAGCACCTGAATGAAGCTCGTCAGCGTCGAAAGGAAGATCTCCTCGTCTACCTCGCTGGCGGAGAATTCCAAAAGCGCCGCACGCCTATGTCGCATCTGTCACCGAAACTTAGGTTCGACCTTAAAACCTTCTTCGGCCACTACTCCCTGGCTTGCGACGAAGCACGAGAACTGCTCTTTGCCGCCGGCGATTCCGATGAGATGGAACTCGCGATTGAGGATTTGGAGTTCGGATGGTTCGACGAGGCAGAGGGACACTTCACGAT
>JARGOD010000128.1 GCA_029210205.1 Verrucomicrobiales bacterium
AACCGCGAAAGAAGACCTCTTCATAAAACGGGATCGCGATGCCGACGATGAAGAGGACCCCGAGGAGTTGGAGAAGATCATCACTTTTCAGGAAGAGGCTCGCGAGCTGCTTCCCGAGCGGGCGATCAAAGATTGCCTCATAGAGATGGCTGTAGCCGTTGGCGATGAGCTGAAGTCCGACGATTCCTCCGACCATGATCCCGAGGCCAAGGAGAACCGGCTTCCACCCAGTGAAGAACGGCCCTGTTCCGAAGAGTCGCGTCCATCCTCCTGTCGCGAGAAGAGCGAGACAAGTGAGCGTGACGAGGATGGCTCCGATCCAGTGGCCAAAGCCGTTGTTGAGACCGGGAAGACTGATGTTGAATCCGATCCCGGCAGTGAGAACCGCGATCGAGAGCCAGGCGATGCTGAGCTTCAGCTTCGGCTTTTCTCCTTTTCCCCAGGTGAGGCGCGTCCTCCAGTAAAGAATGCCGAGGATGATGAGGAGAAAGAGAGGAACAAACCACGCTCCCCGTCCTGTAATGCCCAGGGCAGCTTTGCTCGTTTCAAGAAACTCTTCCGGATCGATGCGGGAAATTTGTCCTCCTAACACTGCCGCCGTGATTTTGAGAGCTCCGGCCATTTTGAGATCTTCCTCAATATCGGCGGATTGTTCGGGACGTTTGCGGAAGCCTTTTTGAGCCTTTTCGGCATAGTCGAATGCCTGATCAAACTTCTCCTGATGGGCAAAGACCTTCGCCCGCCAGAGGTGACAGGAGGAATTGTTTGGGACCACTTCCTCGATGAAGGCGAGAATTGAATCTGCTTCTGCGGGATTCTCAGTCAGTCCATACCAGCCGAAAAGGTGGGCCTGTGCGAGCGGAATCGCAGAACGGATCGCACTGGTAAATCCGGCCCCGATCACCTCTTCGTAAATTTCACGCGCACGGCGAAAGTGTTGCTTCTGAAGGTTCTCGTTTCCCTCGGCCTTGATGCCCTGTTCCTGATAGTATTCGCCGAGAAGGTAAAGACCCTCGGGATGATTCAGGTCCATTCCTTTTCGTAGGGCAGCCTCCGCTTTATCGAGATCCTGCGGCGTGCCAATGCCGTCGAGATGGAAGAAGCCGACTTGCCAGACGTAGGGCTCTTTTCCCGATTCAGCGTCTCTAAGGACCTGGGGAAAGATCGTTTCTTCCAGTAGTTTCCGCTCCTCGTCGCGACTCAGCTGCTGCTCTTTTCCTTTCGGATAACGGATCCCCCAGATGCGTTCGCGGTCCTGATTGCTCTGAATCGAGAAGCTAAGTTGATCCGCCTTTTCCTCCTCGGCCAGAGAAGGCGCCGCCCCAAAGGCGATGAAGAGAAGAAAGCTCGTCGTAATTCCAGAGATGATTTTTCCCATGCGTAAGTGGGAAAGATAACGCGGATTTCCACGTTATTATATAAAAATTACAGCTATTATGAAATTATTCGAAACTGGCTTAGATTGATCGATCCAGCCGTTAACTGGTTGGAGGATAACTTTCACGCATTTTATTGCCATCAGTGAAGAAACCACATCACCGTCTGATCGTGAAACCTCGCGCATACAGGCTCTTTCAGGGCAGTTCGCGCAGCTTCTTTCCTACATCGCGATCTGCGGTTGGCTCGTTTGGCTTGCCGTAACCGGGGATTCGGACGCAGAACTCGCCACGAAGCTGGATGAGATCATCTTCGTGGATTTCTTCGGCTACTTTCTAATCTTTCTCCTCTTCGCAAAAGGTGATCAATCTGTCCGCAGGGCCTGGCCCCTGTCCTATGATGAAGTCTTGAGAATTCTCGGTTACCTCGCAGTCATTCTCATCGGAGGATGGTTCATGGAAGGCATTGCCGGTTGGCCGCTCACGATTGCGTGGATGATTGGTTTAATCATGAGCCTGACCGACATCCCGTCGCTGCGGTTCGGTGCTGTCCTCCGAGTCGTCTGGGCGATCGTCAGTGGCTTTCTTGTTGCCCTTGTAGGCTCGATCGCCGGGGTTCCGGAGGATGCTCTTCTTGAGAACCATGTCCCGACTCTTCTTGCGTGGGGGCTACTCTACTTTGGTGGCGTGATCGCCTATCGGGCGGTTAGTCTATTCGCCTCGAGTTTTGGCAGTTAGTTTCCGCCGTCATTGGTTGCCTTCCCTGCCTTTTTTTTGATAGGCTCGGCTCCGGCTTGATCGTCAATGAGATATTACATCACTCTCTTTCTTCTGTTTACGGCTTCGTTTTCCGGAGCAAAGCCCAACGTCCTCTTCATTTTTGCGGACGATCTCGGCTGGGGGGATCTGGGTTGCTATGGCCACCCTGATATTCAGACACCTCACTTGGACCGACTCGCTGAGGAAGGTGCGAGATTCACTGAGTTCACGGTCGCGGCTCCGGTTTGTTCACCGAGCCGGGCGGCGCTCCTGACAGGTCACTACCCCGCGCGGTATTCGATTCACCACGCCATCAGCGGGCCGCGAAATAACCGCGAGCGCAATATGCCCGATGCACTCGACTGGCGTGGCACCCTGCTCCCAAAACTATTCCGTGATGCCGGTTACAAAACTGGACACTTCGGTAAGTGGCACCTCTCTCCTGAAAACTCGCCGGTCTCCCCTGCCCCGCAGCAATATGGCTACGAGGTCAGTTCGATCTTTACCGGCCCGGGTCCAAAAGTCTGGGAGGACAGTTCCTTTGCCGACAAGGCGGGGAATGCTCATGATCCGGTGGGCGCAGCCTTTCTTTCCCGAGCCGCTGCGGAGAAAGCGACGGAGTTTCTTGAAGCTCATCCTGACGTTCCGTTTTTCATGACCTACTGGCCTCTCGAGAGTCATCACCTCGTCGCTGCAACAGAGGAGGAGAAAGCCGCCTATCCCGACACGCCCGAACCGCAGCGGACTTACTATGCTGCCGTGACGAGGCTCGATGAGCTCGTCGGGGATCTCGTCGCGGTGCTTGAACAACAGGGTCGGCTCGACGAGACGATCATTCTTTTCTCCAGCGACAATGGTCCGGAGCATTCGCAGGATGAACCGGACGACAAGCTCTACTACAGCGTCGGTAGCGCCGGGGATCGAACCGGAATGAAGCGCAGCCTCTACATGGGCGGGGTCAACGTTCCGTTTATCGTTCGCTGGCCCGCGAAGGTGCCTGCGGGTCATGTCGACGAGATCACCCCCATCTCCGCCGTCGACATGTTGCCAACGCTTTGCGCGGCAGCGCATCTCGATCTCCCGGAGGATTACACCTCCGACGGGGAGAACATGTTTCCCGTTCTCCGCGGGAAATCCAGAGAGCGGACCCATCCGCTTTTCTGGGAATGGCAGGGTGAACACAGACGTGATCCCGACTGGGCCGACTTTTCTATGCGTGATGGATCATGGACCTACCTCATGAACCTCGAAACCGATCGGCGTGAACTGTTCGATCTGGCCAGTGATCCCGGTCAGGCCAGGAATCTCGTCGACAATTTCCCTGACAAAGCAGCTAAAATGGAGCGTGCCATTCTAGAGTGGAAGCTGACTTTGCCAACAAATCCCCCTTCTCTCCCGAGAACTTCCGAAGCTTCGGAAAAGAAGGCACCGCGAACTCGCGAGGACATTTTCACTCATTGGGATGCCGATAAAGATTCGCTACTTTCTCTCGAGGAATACAGCCAGGGTATCAAGGGTCACGAACGGGCGGCGGAGCGATTTGCCCAGTTTGATGCGAATGAAGATGGAGGCATCACCGTGGAAGAGTTTTCGGCGAGAGAATGAACGGAGCCGCGATCAGGCTCACGCGGAAGCTTTTTGACTTTTGAGGGAAATGGTATGACCTCCGGCATGATCATGAAACGCCTTTTTCTCCTGCTCTTCGTCTTGACCCCGCTTTCTCTTTCGTTTCCGCTGCTTCTCAGTGCGGCCGATGAAAACATCGATTCCGAACTCTTCGAAAAGACCACGCTCGTTTACTCAGAAGATTTTGACAGCGAGCTGAATCTGGACTTCTGGGAAGTGCGCCAAAGCAGCACCTGGAAGATTGAGGACGGCATCCTCAAAGGCAGCGAGTCGTCGAAAGAGTTTCAGGCCAAAAAGATTGCTGAGGGTGACAAGGCACACGCCGGGTTCAAGCCGGTCATCTGGCTCAAGCAGGTGCCTGCCGAGTTCGTCTGCACGATGCGATTTCGCTACACCGGCGACGAATTTCACCCGAGATTTCCCCTTCTCGATCTGGGCCATCACTTTCACACGATCACTTTTGGCGCGGAGCAGACCAGCCTCAGGGTGCAGAAGGACAAATACGTCACGAAGATCGACGCGCCGCTTCTCCCGCTCGGCGAGTGGGTCGAGGTCAAAGTTGAGCTGAAGAAAGGCGTGCTCCTTTTCACTCTGAATGGTGATACACATCGCTTCGAAAGCGAGTTCATCGACATGGGCGATCAGCGTCAGATCGATTTTAAAGGGCTCGACTTCGGCACCTGCGAGATCGACTGGGTCCGCGTCTGGGCGGGCGAGTAGAATCGGCAACGCGTAAAATCGCGCGGAGGCCGTGAGCTTGACCGGGACCTATGGCGTAGTCTATCATATACGCCCATGATTGATCGCCGCGCTGCTGTCCAACGAATTTCCCTCATGTTTGGAGGGGCTCTTTCCACCCAACTCACTTCCGCCCTCATGGGAGAGGTGACCAACACCGGCGACAGTGTCGACGTAACCGAGGCGATGGAGGCGCTCCTCGCCGAAGTCGCTGATGTCATCATCCCGGAAACCGACACGCCGGGCGCGAAGGAAGCAGGCGCCCACGAGTTCATCATCCGCGTGATGAGGGATTGCTACGAGCTGGAGCCTCAGCAGAAATTCTATGCCGGCCTTGCCCGGATCGATGAACGCAGCCAGGCCGCTTATCAGAAAACGTTTGTCGAGCTGACCCGACCGGAGCAGATCGAGATCATCATGGAAACCGCGAAGAAGGACAAAGGCTACTTCAAGCAGGTCAAGCAACTCACTCAGGTCGGCTATTTCTCATCTGAACTCGGCATCACGACGAATTTACAATACATGCCCATCCCGGGACGCTTCGAAGGCGATGTGCCCTACGAAAAGGGCCAGGGCGTGATCATGAACATGCGATGATCGAATCGAACGAAGAGGTTTAAACCACTAATGGACACTAGTTTTCACTCATGCTTTCGAGCCCGCATCGCGCCCGGCCAGTCCTGATTAGTGATCATCAGTGCCAATTAGTGGTTCCCTCCAAACTCAACAGGGTTAAGCCCCTGACCCGACAGGGTTCACCCAAAGCGGCGTCAAGCCGCCGCACTCCAAACCTTCCACCTTCCCACCTTTAACTTTTTACGGCACCTCCGGTGCCTCCCCCCCCCAATGGCCAATCTTAATATCGAAGCTCAGAAAGCGAACACTTACGATGCGATCGTCATCGGCTCCGGCATCTCCGGCGGTTACGCGGCAAAAGAACTCACCGAGAAGGGGCTCAAGGTCCTCATGCTTGAGCGCGGGAAAATGCTCAACCACATCGCCGACTACGAGGCGGCAATGAAGAACCCCTGGGAGTTCAGCTACAACGGTCAGCTCACCGTCGAGCAAAAGGAGCGTTCGCCAAAACTCGCCCGCGACTACCCCTACAACGAGATGACCGCCGACTACTGGTTCCGTGATCAGGATTCGATGTATGTCGAGAAGAAGCGCTTCGACTGGTATCGACCTGACATCGTCGGCGGTAAATCGATCATGTGGGGTCGTCAGTGCTACCGCCTCAGTGATCTGGATTTCGAAGCGAATGCGAAGGATGGCTACGGCGTCGATTGGCCGATCCGCTACAAGGACATCGAGCCGTGGTACACCTACGTCGAGAAGTTCGCCGGGATCTCCGGAGAAGCGCTCGGTCTCCCGCAGCTGCCGGACAGTCACTTTCTTCCTCCGATGGAGATGACCTTCGTTGAGAAGGAGGTCCGCAAGCGCATCGAGAAAAACTTCCCCGGTCGTCACATGACGATTGGCCGCGTCGCGAACCTCTCCGCCGCGAAAGAGGAACAACTCGGCGTTGGCCGTGGACCCTGCCAGCACCGTAATCGCTGTCAGTGGGGCTGTCCTTTTGGCGCCTACTTCAGCACGCAGTCCGCAACTTTGCCTGCTGCCACCGCGACTGGAAACCTGACCCTGCGTCCCGACTCGATCGTGCGCGAGATCGTGTTTGATAACGAAACTCAGAAGGCCACCGGCGTCAGCGTCATCGATTCGCAAACGATGGAAGAGCGCGAGTTCCATGCCCCGATCGTGTTTGTCTGTGCGAGCACCGTCGGCACCACCTCGATTCTCCTGAACTCGATCTCGGATCGTTTCCCGAATGGATTCGGCAACGACTCCGGCGAGCTCGGTCACAACCTCATGGACCATCACTTCCGGGCCGGCGCTCGCGGCACCTGGGAGGGTGATCACGATCGCTACATCTACGGTCACCGTCCGAACGGCATCTATGTGCCGCGCTTTGCCAACGTCGGCGACGACAAGCGCGACTTCCTGCGTGGCTTTGGCTATCAGGGGGGAGGTCTCCGCGGGAACTGGAAACGTTCTGTCGCCGAGTTGAGCTTTGGCGAAGACTTCAAGAACGAAATCGTCGAGCCGGGTGACTGGTCCATGGGACTGGGTGGCTTCGGCGAAACCCTGCCGTATCACGAGAACAGGATGTGGCTCGACAAAAACAACCTCGACAAGTGGGGTCTCCCCGTCGTCGCCTTCGACGCCGAGTTCAAAGAGAACGAGCTGAAGATGCGCGAAGCGATCAAGAACGACGCCGCTGAGATGCTCGAGTCAGCCGGTCTCAAGAATGTGAAGACTCAGGACGGGGAGTCCTTCCCCGGGACCGCGATCCACGAAATGGGTACCGCGCGCATGGGCAAAGATCCCGAGACGTCCGTCTGCAATGGCAACAACCAGGTCCACGCCGCGAAGAACGTCTTTCTGACGGATGGCGCGTGCATGACCTCCGTGTCCTGTGTGAACCCGAGTCTGACCTTCATGGCGCTGACGGCGAGAGCGGTGGACTTTGCGGTGGGTGAGATGAAGAAGGGTGATTTGTAAGGGTCGCTCCCGAGTCGGCGTTGGTAGTAAATGATTCGTTCTGTTTTTGACATCAATACTGGATGTAGTTTTTTAGTCACCCTTATCTGGGTGGCTGCGGTTGCTTGCGTTAGCACAAGCATAGGCACTGAGAAAGAGAGCCCTGCCCCGGAGCGAAAAGAGGCTGTTTCGCTTGAGACCTTGCGCGAGATGCGGTCGACGATTCGTTTTCGAGAGAGGAGAATCATCGTCAATAATGACGGCAATGACAAAGTGTTACCTCCGTACACCATTGAACGTTTTCTTGAATCGCGCACATCCGGATTGGAGGGGACTCAGGTCGACAGTATTTTTTACTGCACAGGGGTGCCGATGCTCTATACGCATCGAAGCGAAATCGCTGCCCAACTTGGGGTCGGTGACCACGCCGATGCTCCGAATAAGCAATGGGTATCAGCCTTCAATGAGCAGGATACCGATTCTCTGGAAATAGTGACCAATTGGGGCAGAGAGCATGACAAGGAAATTTTTTGGTCGATCCGATTGAATGATCGTCACGATTCGGGATCACGTTGGAAACACCTGATTACCGATTGGAAGCGAAAGAATCCTGAATTGACGATGGGTACTGAAGGAGAAGGATTGCCTGACAATTTTGAGCGCGGTCACAATAGTTGGAGTCTCCTGCGCTATGACAGGGCCGAGGTCCGTGACACAATTTACAGCCTGATCGAGGAGGTCTGTCAAAACTATGATATTGATGGAATCGAACTGGATTTCTGGCGTCACCCCGCCTACTTCCCGGAGCCGCTGATTGGTCTTCCTGTGCCTCGGGAAAAGAAGGATGACATGACAAAACTTTGGAAGCGTGTCAGACGAATGACCGAAGCGGTCGGCATGGAAAGAGGTAAGCCTTTTTTAATTGCCATCAAAATTCCCGATTCGATGGATTATTGCGAAGCGATGGGGCTCGACGTGAAACGTTGGCTTGAGGAGGACCTTGTCGATCTCGTCATTGGGGCCGATTATTTCAAACTGGAACCATGGGAAAATCTGGTCGCTACCGGGAGAAGATTTGAAGTTCCTGTGTACGCGTGTTTCGAAATTCGACGAATTGAACCGGGTATCAGTAAGGAGGGAAAGAAGGCGAGCCTGAAGGTCTGGCGAGGCGAAGCCTACAATGCCTGGCGAAGTGGGGTGGACGGGATCTATTTGATGAACCGTTTCGACTCCGGGGAAAAAATTCTGTATGAGTTAGGTGACCCTGAGTTGCTGGAGGCACTGGATCGGGTCGATCAAACTAGCTATTACAATCCGGAAACCTGGTCGAAGCCACAGACCTGGGTTCCTGACGGGATGAAGTATTTCAAAGAACCTCGGCAATAGGTTCTTGTCCTTACTCCTCTGACCGATTCTTCGCCGCCCGTCGAATCATCTGCTTCGCCCGTTGCAACCGCTCCGGCCAGACAAAGGTCGGTGCCGTTGCTGGATCATACCCCTCCAGATGCCCAGTCAGCCGGGTGACTGGCTTCGTGTATTTCAGCTCAGTATCGCCGAACACCTCTCGGCACATCGCCGCTAATCCCGGATCGTAGTCGATCAGCTCCTCGCGGGTGTCGACGTGGTTGTGATCGTGATCATTTTCCCGGTTGTCGTCGAACCAGCTTTGGACGCCTTCGGCAAAGTATTCGTGATGGTTCACCGACGCATACTTCCCTTCCCACAACC
Organism: Verrucomicrobiales bacterium; assembly: GCA_029210205.1. Classification (GTDB taxonomy): domain Bacteria; phylum Verrucomicrobiota; class Verrucomicrobiia; order Verrucomicrobiales; family DEV007; genus Arctic95D-9. The sequence continues at coordinate 8,769 of JARGOD010000128.1, forward strand.
CTGCCTCCATTGCGGAGTCATAGGTCGCCTTGAGTCGTCGGTCGAAGGTCGGGTCCACGTTCACCATCCCGCGCAGGTGAATGTTGTGGGCGAGTTCGTGAATGAGGATGTTCTCCGTCGAGTAGGGATCGCCGGGATACCCTAACAAGTTCTCCTCAGCGCAGGAACAAAAGGGATCGGTGAGGCTGCCTCCCATGCCGCGGGCGCGGGCATCGCGGTAGTCCTTCGGCGAGACACCGGGAAAACCGGAGAGCGAGCGCGTTTCGAGCCACTTCCATTCAGGCTGATCGGTCGTGAATTCGTTCCAGGCAAGAATGCAGAGTCGGGCGCCACTTTGAATCATCGCTTCGCGGACGTCGGGGCGTTCCGCGAGCATGAGATCAATGAGGTAGGCGGCCTCCTCAAGCGCGTAGGGATTGACGTTCTCCGAGGCGACGATGGGGAATCCTCCGGCGTCGATGCGCTGGGTGTAGAAGGCCGGGATGCCCTCCGGATTGGGTGGGTCGAAGCGAAAGCCCTGGACGGGCACTTTGCTAGTCACCGCGAACTCCGTGCCGTCGTCCACCCCGACGACGGCGAAGCGGTG
>JARGOD010000129.1 GCA_029210205.1 Verrucomicrobiales bacterium
TCATGAATTGGGACGATGTTAGGGTGTTCCAGTTTGCCGAGGACGGCGGCTTCCTGAACAAAGCGCAGTTTTTGCTCGTCGGTCATTCCCGCTTCCGAGAGCATCACCTTGACGGCAATTTTTCGACCTAGCTTGCAATCGTCGGCTTCAAGAATGGCGCCCATCGCGCCCTGGGCGATGCGGTCGCCGAAGACAAAGGGAACCTGAGCATCAGGATTCGCCTTCGTGAATTGCTCGAGGAGTGTTTGAAACGTTTGATCCATCTCTGAATCCTGCGAAGCGGAGGGATCTGACTTCGAGGGCTCTTGAGGGAAATGATCCGAAGGAGAATCAGCAACAGGTTGAACACCCATGGCCATGGTAGGCAGGTCTTCGAAGGATCCCGAAGCGGCAAGAGCATTCTCGATGCGTGCCCGCATCGCTGAGTCTCCGCCGCAGGCTTCGTCCAGGTATGCTGCGCAATGTTCAGCGGGGAGCTTCCTCGCTGCGGCGATGATAGAGTTCTCGTCCATTTTTCTTGCACCGACCCAGGTCAATCCGTGATTTGTGGTTGGCCCTACTCAGCTTAACTTGTGCCATGCCTTTGGCCCGGTTGAGACGCTATCGGTTCAGAGGAGGCTTGGTCAATATCGCATTCAACCCTCTTCACGAGGTGATGTGTTGGAAGGAGGGCACAGAAGATCTGTCCAGAACTCAGCAATACAGGCGCCTTGGACGAAACTTTTGCGAGTGCTGGTGGTTCACTCGGATATGAAATGGAACCCGATTTTTGTTCTTCTCCTTCTTGCTACACCCGTCATGGCTCAATCCCGCTTCGATCAGTGGGATAAAAACGGTGACGGTCAGCTCGCGAAAAAGGAGCTGCCGGTGCCGCTGCAGAAAAATTTTGAGAGGGTCGACCAAAACCAGGATGGGTTCATTTCGCGAGCCGAGGACGAGGCGATGCGCAGCAAATCGGGGCAGGGGAAAGGTAGAGGTGGCGCTTCGGAGGGTGTCAAGGTCATCCCTGACATCGACTACGCTGGAACCAGGAATCCGCGTCAGGCGCTCGATCTCTTCTTGCCCAAAGGCCATGGGAAAGACAGCGAAGCACTTCCGCTCCTCGTCTTCATCCATGGAGGCGGCTGGGCAAAAGGGGACAAGGCTTCGGGTGGTCGTCGCATCAACGACTACGTCAGTTCCGGCGATTACGTTGGTGCCTCGATCGGCTATCGCCTCACCGACGAAGCGCAATGGCCCGCCCAGATTCATGACTGCAAAGCGGCGATTCGCTGGCTCCGGGCAAACGCTGCGGAGTATGGAATCGATCCTGATCGGATTGCGGTGTGGGGCACTTCAGCCGGTGGTCATTTGGTAGCGATGTTAGGAGTGTCCGGAGATGTCGATGAACTCGAAGGAGGGGTGGGTGCGCACGTCGATGTGTCGTCCGAGGTCTCTTGTGTGGTGAATTTCTTCGGTCCCTCGGAATTACTGACGATGAGTGACCATCCCAGCCGCATCGATCATGACTCTCCCGAATCACCGGAGTCAAAGCTGGTTGGCGGGCCGCTTCAGGAGAATCCTGACACGGCAAAAAATGCGTCGCCGATTCATTGGGTTTCTTCAGCGGACGAGCCTTCACTTATTGTTCATGGCACGAAAGACGAACTCGTTCCGTATCCTCAATCTGTGGATTTTGAAAGGGCACTCGAAGAAGCCGGGGTCCCGACGATTCTTCTCACCGTCGAGGACGGAGGGCACGGTGCGGGATTCGGACCGTCAGTGGACGAAGCGGTGAAGGCTTTTCTCGGGCGGCAGCTCCGCGGAGAAGAAGTCGAGCTGAGTGATGCGACGGTCGCCGCTGGCGAGTGAGTTTGCGCAGTTCTCATGGCTTGTTGAAGGATCATTGCGGGCTTCGATTTTCCCGCTGATTCAATAGGGTTGGCTCCATGACACAACCCTGTTGGATTTTACCTTCATTGGCAGCGTTCCTTTTCTTTGGAACCTTGACCACGGAGTCAGCCGAACCGAAGCGCCACGATTCGATTCTCTTTGCGGAGCCTGACGGCGTGGAGTTGCTTATTGATCTTCGACTCCCTCGTGAGGTTGAGAGCCCTCCGCTGGTGATGTTCATTCACGGAGGTGGTTGGCAGAACGGTGATCGTTCCCGATGCCGTCTTGCCTGGCTCGTTAAGCATGGCTATGCGGTGGCAAGCGTCGAGTATCGTCTCAGTGGTGAAGCTCTCTTTCCTGCCCAGATTCATGATTGCAAAGGCGCTCTTCGCTGGTTGCGCGCGCATGCGGACAATTATGGTTATGATGCGGGAAAAGTGGTTGTGGCAGGAACCTCAGCCGGTGGTCATCTCGCTGCCCTCATGGGAACGAGTGGTGGGGTCAAAGATCTCGAGGGGGCGACGGCCGGCAACGTCGAGCAATCGTCGCGAGTGCAGGGAGTGATCGACTACTACGGCCCCAGTGACTTCGTGAAGCGGTCGGAAAATCAGCCCTCGAAGACTGACGATCCTGAAGGCGGAGTCTATCGCTTATTGGGAGGCGCGGTAAAAGAGAATCTGGTGGCGGCAAAGACGGCGAGTCCGACGACTTACCTCAGCAAAGACGACCCGCCCTTTTTGATTTTCCACGGGGACGGAGACAAGGTCGTGTATGTAGGCCAGTCCGAACTTCTCGCGGAGCGGTTGGAAGCTGAGGGTCTCGAAGTTCACCTCGAAATCGTGAAGGGAGCAGGACACGGTTGGAAACACAATGCGACCGAGGAGAAGTTGGTGTTGGATTTCCTCGAGCGGGTCTTCTCGAAAACCGCGTCGAACGAAGAGCCTACCAATGCGGCTGAAGCGGCCGCCAGGAAAGCGGCTGCTGAAGCGGAAACCGACGCAGAGTATCAAGCTCTTGTGACGACCCTTTCCCCGGAGGAGCAAGCTTGGGAAAAAACGCTTCAGTCTGAACTTGGGAGTTTCTACCTTCCGATTCACAAACGCGAGAAGGTCGCCGGTAAATCGAACGCCTGGGATTTTGTAAGAGACGATCCGGAACTCCCGCGCGTCCTTCTCATTGGGGATTCGATTTCCCGTGCCTACACGCAGACGGTGCGGAAAGAACTCGCGGGGAAGGCGAATGTGCATCGCGCTCCTGCGAATTGCGGCCCGACCGCGACGGGATTGAGAAAATTAGATGTTTGGTTAGGAAACGGGAGCTGGGATGTGATCCATTTCAATTTCGGAATCCATGACCGGGCGACGCCACTCGACGAGTATCGGGACCGTCTCGGACAGCTCGTGGCTCGCCTCAAGGCAACCGGGGCGACGGTGGTCTGGGCGAGTTCGACTCCGATTCCTGATCTTCCGGAGAAGAAATGGACCGCCGCTTCGATCGTAGAACGGAATGCGGTCGCGGTGGAGCTCATGCAGGAGAATGATGTCGCGGTGAATGATCTGTTTTCGGCGATCACCCCGCATCTCGCGGAGTTTCAAAACCCGGACGATTGTCATTACGCTGCGCCGGGGAATCAATTTCTCGGAGAACGCGTCGCCAAATTTTTAGGAGCACACCTCAATCAGAAACCATGAGTCTCGACTATCAGTCCCTCGTCGGCTTTCGCGACGGCGCGAAGAAACTACACATTCACCTGACGGAGATTCCGGACACGGCAGCGCATCCGCCTTATCAGCATGACCATGTCGCTGAGGAAGCCTTTTACCTCCTCGAAGGATCAGCCGATTACACCTTCGGCGGAAAGACCGTTACCGCTGGTCCGGGTGAGGTCGTGTTTATTCCTTCGGGCGTCTATCACGCTGAGATCAAGTATCACACTCCGTCGATGAAATACCTCACGATCCGGACGGTGGAACCGGAAGATGAGCCCTGCTGCTGCGGTGAGGATCGCGAAAGCTGAGAAAACGAAAAAGGCGGGAGCATCGCTGCCCCCGCCCTTGTTAAACTGACGGTAGAATTTTTGTCGCTACTCTGTGGCCGTGAGAAGCTCGATCACTTCTTCCACCTTCTCTTTCCCGTAGCTGTGGCCTTCCACGGTGGTGACAATTTCGCCCGCGGCGTCCTTGGCAATGATGCCGTGGACCTTGAGGTCAGAATCTTCGACTACTTTTCTGGAGTCACCGTCTCCAATTTTCACGGCCACGATATCGATATCGGCGTGCTCTGCTTTGAGGTCATTCACGATGACCGTCACTTTCGCGCACATGGGTCATCCATCGAGATAGTAGTAGGCAAGCTGTGCTTTCTTTTCCTCAGCACTCGCCAACCCGAAGGAAGCTGAGAGCGCGAGAACCGGTAGGAGTAGTTTCCAGCAATTCATGGTGCAAAATGTTACGCCGCAGCGGCGATCTCGGCAATTGGCGTGATGGCGATTCGGTTGGAGAAGGAGTGGAAACCACTCGAGAAATTTCAATATTCATCTGTTAGCGATCGATCTAAGAGGGTTAGGCTTCGCCCTCAACCTTGTTATCTTTTCCATCCATGACCGATCCCGACCCTCCCACGCCCAACACTCTTTTCATCGAAGTCTCCGGAGCGGGTTTGCCTGAGGTCGACGGACTCTTTGTTCCCTCGACAGCGCCACCGGCGGAATCGGAGTCAGGGACGGTATCGAGCCCGGGCTATTGGAATGGTAAAATGGCGTGGGATCGGGCCGATGGAAAATGCGAGCGGAGCCCGGCGCTTTCCTACTCTAACAGTTACACTTCGTGGAGAATCTGCCGGCTCGACGGTCATCTCGCTTATGACATCACGACAGAAGATGCGCTGCCGCCGACGGATCGTGAGTGGCATGTCTATAAGAAGGGGGTCGCCCCGGCGCCGAGTGTGGTGCTTCATCATTTCGATCCAAGATTGCCCTGTCCAAAACCGAATGTGGTTTTCGTGATCGGAGGACCAGGTAGTGGGAAAGGGACGATGTGTGAAGTCGCGGAGTCGCAACTCGGCTGGACGCATCTTTCGGTCGGCGATCTTCTCCGCGCGGAGCGCGAAGGAGGGGGACCGAAAGCGGAAGTCATCGAAGCGTGTCTCTCAGCAGGGAAGTTGGTGCCGAATGAAATCGTCGCGGCTCTGCTCAGGGAGAAAATGGAGACAGTCACGCGAACCACGGGGAAGAACAATTTCCTGCTCGATGGATTTCCCCGTTCGCTTGAGAATCTGGAAGTGTGGGATGAGATCGTCGGTGGAGATGCCGAGTTACCTAAGATGCTCTACTTTGAGTGCCCCTATCCCGTTCTCGAGAAGCGCATCCTCAGTCGTGCAAAATACACCGGTCGGAGCGACGACAATATCGAGAGTGTGAAGCAGCGTTTCGATACCTTCAAGGCGGAGACCTTACCGACCGTTGAGCTATTCAAAAGTCAGGGCAAATGCGTGGAGCTAGACACGAGTCAGGAGCGACAGGTGGTCTACGATCTTGTCGCGGAACATCTTTGCGAGTTCACCGATGAAACGCTCGCGGCACAGCCTCTCTCGGAGCGAGCTGAGATTCTCCTCGGACTGAGACCGTGGCCGAAAAAGTGAGATGAGGCGTGACCGACCCGGTGCGAATTGAGCTTGTCTGTCTACACTCCGCTGATGGTGCATCCGACCGCTTCGGTCTTCGGAACTGCAATCGGCATACCCTCGGTGATCGCCTCGAGCGCGCCCTGAAGATCGTGTGTCGTCGGCTCCTTTTGTTTCTGCGTCGCTCCGAGGTAAAGATCGTTGATCCGACCCTGGTAGAGAATTTTGCCTTCGGCATCGATGACGAATACTTCAGGGGTGATCGTGGCTCCGAGTTTCTTCGCAAGAAGTTGCTCTCCATCCTTGAGCACCGGATGGGTGATTTCCATCATCTTTGCATGGGTCGCGCGGTCCTGATCACTCACGGAGGTGTCAGAGTGAATCGAGAAGAACGCAAATCCATCGCCAAACTCTTCAGTGATCTCCGTCATGTAGGGAGCGAAGGTGTTCGAGGTTGGGCAGTAGGGGGAGATAAAAAATAACACGACCGCCTTTTTATCGCCCGCGTCGAGGGGGTTGACGGGGTTTTCTTCGAGATCAGTGAGGAGGATGGGCTCATCCCCGATGACTGAAGCGGTTCCTGAAACGGCGAGAATCGCGAAGGCGAGGAGAAGGAGGGCTGACTTCATCATCTGGAATCGGTAGGCGATGAAACGATATGATTCAAGAAGCGGGACAGCGCCATCGAAGGAATTTGGACATCCGATAATTCATCGTGATGACGGAATCGACAGAACGACTGTGGTGCGGAACGATGGTTGGATGGACCACCTCTCCAAAACAAGCCGCCGTCGTTTTATGACTCAACTCAGCCTCGCGCTGGGAGGAGCCGGTCTCGTCCACGCTCAGGATCGTCCGAAGCGTATCCTGCTTCGTTCTTCGTGGCAGACCGTGAATATCGGGGACATCGCGCACACCCCCGGAGTTCTGCATATTCTTGAGCAGCATCTCCCCGACGTCGAGGTGACACTCTGGCCGAGCAATCTCGACAACGGGGTCGACGATTTGCTGTTGGCACGTTTTCCAAAGCTGAAAATTGCGAAGAAAGGATCAGATGAGTTGGTTCAGGCGTTTGCGGAGTGTGATTTTCTACTTCATGGCTCCGGTGCATCACTTGTCGCTGAGAATGATGTGATTCGCTGGCATGAAGAGACTGGGAAGCCATTCGGGATTTATGGCATCACTTTTCCTCTCCAAAAATCATCGGCGACGGTTGTACGAACGGACGAAGCATTGGCTCGAACTATCGACATTCTGAACAAAGCGGAGTTTGTTTTCTTCCGCGATTCGAAGTCGCTCGACCTGGCGAAGGAAAAAGGAGCAGGCGGACCCGTCCTGGAGTTCGGTCCTGATGGGGCATTTGCCTGTGACTTGAAAGACGATGAAAAGGCGGAAGCATTCCTGAGCGAGAACGATCTCGAAACCGGTAAATTTCTTTGCTGCATCCCCCGGCTTCGCTACACCCCTTATTGGACGATCAAAGACCGGCCAAAGGACGAAGTGAAGCATGCCCGGAATGAGGAAATGAAATTTCACGATCATGATCCTCACATTGAGGCGATCATTCGAGTTGTGAAGGAGACGGATTTGAAGATCCTGCTTTGCCCTGAAGACAGAACTCAGATGAGGGTCGGTAAAGAAGTCATTTATGATCGTCTTCCGGATGAGATCAAAGAGCGCGTCGTCTGGCGTCCGGATTACTGGCTCACAGGTGAGGCGCTTAGTGTCTATGTGCGTAGTGCCGGGCTCTTCGGAAATGAAATGCATTCTCCGATTATGTGTATTGGTCAGGGTGTTCCCGCGATTGTCTGCCGTTGGGAGGAACAGACTTCTAAAGGATACATGTGGGAAGACATTGGACTCGGTGATTGGCTTCACCATTTTGATGATGAAGCAGACGTCGCCCGGTTGCCCGAGACGGTGCTCAAGATGGCGCAGGACCTGCCGGCGGCGCGTGAGAAAGCGGCGACGGCGCGGGCGTTTGTCGAGCAGCGGCAGAAGGCGACGATGGGTGTCCTGAGTGACAGGCTGGGTTGATGCTTTCTGGAACAGAGCGAAGATTTAGCATTTTCGGCTACGTGAGATAGCGTTTCGCATCCGCAAGAACCTCATCGAGACAGCCCGCTTCAAAGGGTGAACGCAAGCCCGCGGACTGGAGCAGTCCGGTGTAGTCGAGGCTGCCGCCCCGGGTGCAGAGCTCGGCATAGGTTTCCAACGTCCCTTCGGCATCGGTGCGCGACTTTGTCCAGAACTGCAGGGCCCCGGTGAGGGCGAGGCAGTAATCAATGTAGTAAAACGGGCATTGGTAGACGTGCGCCTTTTGCTGCCAGAGGCGTCCGCTGCTTTCGGCGGGAAGGTCGCCGTAGTCCCAATGCGGAAGGTAGGTCCGCTCGATCTCCTGCCACATCTCATTGCGCTCTTCCGGCGTCGCTTCCGGGTTCGCGTAGACGAGGTGCTGGAAATGATCGATCGAGACGCCGTAGGGCAGAAACTGCAGATACGCGCTGAGGTGGACGCGGCGCAGCTCTTCCGCCGCCTCCTCGCCGTAAAATTTCTCCATGTGTGGCCAGGTCAAAAACTCGAGCGCCATCGAGTGGATCTCGCACGCCTCGGTCGTCGGCCAGACGATTTCACTCATCGGCTGATGGCGGCTCTGGTAGCTCTGAAAGGCGTGGCCCACCTCGTGGGTGAAGACATCGACATCGCCGCGGGTGCCGTTGAAGTTCCCGAAGATGAAGGGGAACTCGAACTGGTGGAGGTAATCGCAGAAGCCACCGCCGGCCTTCCCCTTGCGCGATTTCAGATCCATCGTCCCGCGCGCTTTCATCTCGCCGAAGAAGGAATCCAGTCCCGCGCCCATTTCGTCGAACATCTCGGTCGCACGGTCGACCATCCAGTCGTGGTCGCCTTGCGGTTTCGGATTGCCGTCCCGGGTGTAGGCGTTGCGATCCCAATACATCAACTTGTCGACACCGAGCGTCTCCTCTTGTTTGCTCGCGACTTCCATGGCCAGCGGCACGACCTTATCCCGCACTTCATTGCGGAAGGCCGTGACTTCATCCGGACCGTAGCCAATCCGCGTCATGCGCTCGTAGCCAAGTTCGGTGAATGTCTCGTATCCGAGTTTCACCGCCATCGACTGGCGCAGCGCGACTTGCTCGTCATAGATCCGGTCGAGCTCCGGGGCGTTCTCGATGAACCACTGCGATTGGGCGCGACAGCCTCCCTCACGCAAACGGCGATCCGCATCGTCGGCGAATTTATGGAGTTCGGAGATCGTGAGCGTTTCACCATTGAACTCGATCTCGGCGCCCGCCGTCAGTGCGGTGTATTCCGATTGCAGCTTCGCCTCGGCGGCCGAGTCGTCTTCGATGATGGTGTCGAAGCTCTTCGTATTGCATTCCCACTTCGCGAAGAGCGTCGGGGACAGCGTCTCCTCCATCTCGCTGCGGAAGGGCGAGTCGAGCAGCGCCTGTTTGAGCTTGGTGGCGAGGTCGTCGTATTTCGGTTTGATCGCGTCGAGTTCGTCCTTCGCCGCGATGTAGGCTTCGTTTTGCGTGTCCTGCTGAAAGCGGATGTAGGTGAGCGATCCCCATTCATTGAATTGGCAAAGCACCGCATCCCAATCAGCAACGATCGCGAGACAGTCGGCGGCGGAGGTGGCCGCGGCGAGGCGAGTGTGGAAGTCGTCGTACTGCGCGGTGGTCGCGGCCAGATCGGGTTGCGGGACGGTGTAGTCGGGGAAGGTTGGGGGCATGTTGGGGTAGTTTCGCGGGGGTTGGGGGTTGTTCAAGGATTTGTGGTGCTGGGGCATAGAAAGAGAACGGACCTAACCTTGTTGTATTGGTGA
>JARGOD010000005.1 GCA_029210205.1 Verrucomicrobiales bacterium
GAGCGATTCCTTGAATGGAAGAACTCGCCGCGAAGCAGGTCCTGCTCGACTTTGAGATCATCGCTTTGATCACGCTCTTCGCGGGCGTGGTCACTTTTGCGCTGGTGCGGAGGCGGTATCCCCGTGTCCTCGAAACTTCGAGAGACTTCGACGGGTTTGATCTCGTGCTAATGTTCCTTCCGTCGCTCCTATTTCTCATTAACCCGCTTTTTGCGGTCATGCTCGCGGGAAAGGAGCTTGAAGTAAGCGGGGTGGAGTCAGATCAGCAGGCTGTCGGGACTTTATTCGTAAATATCACCTACTTTCTCTTCGTCGGGGTCATGACCTTTGGGATCATCGAGTGGGTCCGAAACCGTCGCATCGTTGATCTTTTCGGGTTGAAGCGCCTCAGCCTCCCTCTCGTGATCATTTACACGATCTTTGGTGGAGTTGCTTCGCTCGTGATCTGCGCGTGGGCGTTGGGAGGGATTTCACAGGAGTTGATGGATCGGGTCTTTACGGAGTTGGCGGCCCAGGAATCTGTCGAGACACTCCAGACTTCTGACTCGATCCTCTTTCTTGTAATTTCCATCATTATGGCCTGCGTCGCCGCGCCTCTCGTGGAGGAACTTTTGTTCCGTGGTTATATGTACGGGGCCGTAAAGCAAGCCACCAATCCGATCTTTGCGGCAGTGGTCATTGGGGCGCTGTTCTCGGTTGTCCACGGGAACCTGCCTGCCTTGCTGCCCCTTTGGGGATTTTCAATTTTGCTCTGTCTCGCCTATGAGTGGACTCGATGTCTCTGGGTTCCGATTGGAATGCATGCGTTCTTCAACGCTGCAAATATCGTGTTCATGTTCGTTCCTCAAGCTGCAGAATGATGAGTGACAAAGAACTGACTGTGGGCGAGGCCGGGGAGGAAGCTCTTGTTTCGAAAATTGTGGAGACAATTTCAGGGCACGAGCGGGTAATTGTTGGTCCCGGCGATGATTGCGCGGTGATTGAACTGGCACATGACTCCTGGCAACTTCTCAAGACGGATTGCCTTGTCGAAGGGATTCATTTTTCTCCAGGCACTGCCCCCGAATTGGTCGGTGCAAAAGCAATGAAGCGGGTCATCAGTGATATTGCGGCCATGGGAGGAAGGCCGAGGGAAGCGGTCATTACGCTGGCTTTGAATGAAGAGCGTTCTGTCGAAGAAGTCCTCGCCTGGTATGCCGGCATGGGGGCGATCGCAGAGCAGTTTGATTGTGCCATCGTCGGTGGCGAAACTACGAAGCTTCCCGGAGAGGGAGCTTTGATTTCCCTTGCCATGACCGGCGAGGTTTCGCCGGATCGGTGCGTGCTTCGCTCCGGCGCGAAACGCCACGATCTTATTCTGGTGACAGGTTGCCTCGGAGACTCATTGGCGAGTGGCCACCATCTCACCTTTACTCCGAGGCTTGCTGAAGCGACCTGGCTCGTGGAAAATTTTCTGCCTTCCGCGATGATGGATTTGAGTGATGGATTGGGATCGGATCTTCCGCGATTGGCAAAGGCCAGTGGCGAGGGCTACACCGTGGATCTTGAACGAATCCCCTGTCGTGACAATGCTACGACGGCACAGGCAGTGTCCGATGGTGAAGACTACGAACTTTTATTCACGATTGCACCGGAGAAGACCGGTTATCTCATGGCAGACTGGGAGAAAGTGTTTCCGGCAGTGCCACTGACCATGATCGGGGAAATTACCGAAGAAACTCCGGTCGAGCTTGGTCGCGGCTGGGAACACTATCAGTCTCCATGAGTGAGGTAATTCAAATCGCCAGCGAAGCTGAAATGATCGAAGCGGGCCGGTTACTCGGTAAGACGCTCGAAGGTGGAAGCGTCGTTGCGCTCTGCGGAGAGCTAGGTAGTGGGAAGACACATTTCAGTAAGGGGGTCGTCTCCGGTCTTGGAGCGAATGATCTGGTGAATAGTCCGACATTTTCTCTCGTCAATGAGTATCGGTCAGGACGTATTCCCGTTTTTCACTTCGATTTTTACCGCCTCGATTCGGCTGAAGAATTAGTCCGGATCGGCTGGGATGATTATCTCGATGAAGAGGGGATCTTGCTCGTCGAGTGGGCCGATAAGTTTCCGGAACTACTGCCAGATAACGCGCTTCATTTTCGAATCGAATTGGGCAAAGGCGAAAACCGAACCCTGTTGATTTCATGATTCTGGGAATCGAGACTTCGACAACACATGCTTCTCTGGCGGTGGTGTCTTTGGAGACAAAGGAGGTCGTGCGGCATTTTGACTTTGTCACCGAGAGAGCTCATAACGCGGTGATCTTCGAGCCCGTGACACAACTCCTGCATGAATTCCGTGACGATCTTGAGGGGGTTGCGGTAGGGCTGGGCCCCGGTTCCTATGGGGGTGTTAGGGTGGGGATTGCCGTTGCGAACGGACTTAGTCTGGTTCTGGGGATACCGGTGATTGGAGTCTCTTCACTCGAGGCTTGGGACTCATCGACGGAGCACTACGTAGTGTTTGGCGATGCCCGCCGGAAGACCTTTTTTCGTGCGAATGTCGCGGATCGCGTTCTTCAGGGGGAACCGGATCTAGTTTCAGTCGAAGAGACCGCCGCATGGGTTGACGAACGGATCGCAGCGACTGACTCGATGTTTGTCACGGCTGATCAAACGGTGAGTGACGTGATTCCATCGGTGACCACCTGCTACCCAAATGCAGGAAGATTGGCCCTCAAAGCAATGGAGCACCATCCTACTGAATGGCCGAGGGATTCGATTCTGGAGCCTCATTACCTGAGAGCTCCTTATATCACGACTCCGAAGCCGAAGTAGCTCAGTTCAACGCCGGGGGAGTTTTGGCTGCGATGGTCAGGGTGTCGAACTCTTCGCCAAATTGCTTCAGAAACTCCGGTCCGACCTGTCGTAGAAAGACATAGAGTGGAAGCATCATTACTGTCCCGAGATAGGGAATGATAAGCGGAATTACCGCGATGCAGCAGGTCGCAAAAATCAGGGCGAGGACGGCGAGACCAGTCAGGATCCCGAGCACAATCATCCAGAGAAAGAAAAGAACAAACGCGCCTGCCTGTTCCCGGTGAAGAGGGAGCAGTTTTCGCCATGCTACCGTTGTCGGAAGTCCATCGCGGTGCATGAGAGGGATCACAAAATTCTCGAGGAGCGTGCTGATGTAGCTGAGCACCGTGATGAGGATGGTGAAGATGACGCCGATGGTCACAAGCCAGGGGAGCACTTCCATGTCGAAGGCTTCGGCTTTAACCATTGGCCAGCAAAGATAAAACCCCCAGCCTGCCATCGAAAGAATGGCGAATGCGACGATCAATCCATAGACCAATTTCCAGCGAAAAAGTGAGTTGGCGATATCCTTGAACTCTTTCCAGGGCTCGGAGATGCGAGTGCGGTCATGGATCACATTGTCCAGAAACATGAACTTTCCGCGGGATTGCACCCAGAGGACTATGACTGAAATCGCGACGATAATAAGAACGATGATGATACCAATCGTCATTACTAAGATCAGATTTTCTTCGATCCAATTAACGGTCTCTCCGATGATGTCAGATGCCGATTCATCATCCGAATCAAAATCGGAACCACTTCCTCCGCTGCTGCCGCCGCTTTCCCCGAGGCTCGCAAGCCAGGCAGAAAAGCCCAGGATGAACCACTTTTGAAAATCGAAGGGGCGAAAGAGAATATCTTTCATTCTCTCAAACGCACGCTTCGTCGGCACAATATACTCAATGAGTCCAGGTTCCATTCGATAACTCTATTTTTAAAAGCTGATTTGGCGATTACAAAACAGAGGCTGGATTGTTTCGCGGATAACAAATCATCTTGCCCCGCTTCCTTTCGTGAGAATAATGGCAGCCCTTCAGCTTTGGTCTTTTCCTCCCACATCTTCCTTTTCGGTTTCCTGCCGATAGCCCTGCTGCTCTACTACCTAACTCCGCCGAGAGGGCGCTCAATCACGCTCACCCTTCTGAGCTACGTTTTCTATGGATGGTGGAATCCGTGGTTTGTTCTGCTCATGCTCGGTTCCACTCTGGTAGATTATTGCTGCGGAGGGATCATCGCAAAAGAAGGGCAGACGAGGCGAAGGCAAAAGGTGGCCTTGTGGACTTCAATCACAATCAATTTACTTTGTCTGGGATTCTTTAAATACGCGATCTTTGTCGCCGGGAGCATCGGCGTCGTGGCGGGATGGCTGGGATTGGAAAGCGCAGCGGCCCCGGATTTCCTCAGCCAAATTATTCTTCCTGTGGGTATCTCGTTTTATACTTTCCAGTCGATGAGTTACAGTATCGATCTCTATCGGGGGGATGCACGTCCGGCGAGAAATTTCCCGGACTTTGCCTGCTACGTTTCGATGTTCCCACAGCTCGTTGCCGGACCGATCGTGCGATACGCATCGATTGCAGAACAGTTGCGAAGTCGACCTCATACGGCTGGTGGATTTGCCGCCGGACTGACACGGTTCAATTATGGATTCGCCAAAAAAATTCTTCTCGCAAATCCAATGGGGCAGATCGCTGATCTCTGTTTCGAGGCAGGGGGGGGATCGTTAGCAGCCGCTGCTGCGTGGATCGGAATCATCGCCTATGCTCTGCAAATCTATTTTGATTTCTCAGCCTACTCTGACATGGCACTTGGTCTGGGGCGAATGTTAGGATTTCGGTTTCTCGAGAATTTTGATTCTCCCTATAAGAGTACGAGTTTCACCGAGTTCTGGCGTCGCTGGCATATTTCGCTTTCGAGTTTTCTGCGTGACTATCTTTACATTCCGCTTGGAGGAAACCGGAAGGGGGTGTTGCGGACTTATGTGAATTTGTTGACCGTGATGACCATTGGTGGCATCTGGCACGGAGCCTCATGGACGTTTCTGATCTGGGGCGTACTGCATGGAGTCATTCTTGTGGTTGAGCGCATCGCAAGATCAGTGTCTCCGGTGTCAATGCCGAGACTGATCGGGCGATTTTTGACTCTTTTTCTCCTCCTCGTGACGTGGGTTTTCTTCCGGGCAGAGTCTTTCGATATCGCGGTGAATTATTTGAAGGCGATGTTCGGGGTCGCGGAAGCTGCGGGAACTTCGGCTCTCCTTAACGAACTTCTCTTTCGTCCTCTCGTACTGGGACAATTGATCACCTGCCTCGCGGTAGCTTTTTTGCTTCCGAACTCCAGTGAGTTTCTGGGGCGCTTCGCACACTGGAAAATGGCGCTGGGGATTGGTTTGCTAGTCGTCAGTGTGCGCGTCATGGCGGTCCAGGGCTTTAACCCGTTTCTCTATTTTCAATTTTAAGATGAAGGGCGAACTATCAAGCGACGAACCTTCGGGAGGACGGAAGACTGTCAGCATCCAGATCGGTGTTTTTCTGGTTCTGATTCTTTTTCCTCTGCTGTTTTTTGGAGCGGAGTTGGTTTCCCGTGACCAGTTTGAGATGGAAGGGCAGAACTTGCGGGAGAAGCTTCGCTATATTGAAGATGAGTTTTCTAAACTCGCGACTTTTGAGCGAATGCGCGATTCCGATCAGAGCATGCTTACGCGCTTCCTGTCGGCTGGAAATTCCCGAGTTATCGTCGGTGGAAAAGACTGGCTGCACTATCGTTCTGACATCGATGCTGTTATCGGTAAGGGGCCGTATTATGCTGAACCTCCATCCGTCGCGAGAGCCCCAGGGCAGAGACCGTGGAAAAATGCGAGGGAGGTAATCCCCGAGTTTGCTGAACAACTTCGGGATCGTGGCATTCACCTGACGCTCGTGCCCGTACCAACTAAGTCGATGATGGTATCTCTTGACGGTCAGAGCCGTGCTCTCATTCCTTCCTACTATTCCAAATTAGTGGCTGAGATGGAAGGAGCCGGTGTGGAGGTCTTCGATCTGGTTACGCACCTGAATGATTCGGGTTCATTTTTGCGGCAGGACACCCATTGGACTCCATCGGCGATCAAGCGTGTCTCGAGGGTAATAGCCAACAGGCTTGGCAGGACTGAGAGTTCGCCTCTAATCGAAAATTCACTTGAGCTGGGGATGACTGGAGATCTGGTTGGAATGTTAGTGAGAAATAGATCACTAGCTCGATTTTCCTTGATGCCCGTGGAGCTCTTCCAGGTCGTCGACCCCGCTACGATGGATCCTGTTGAGTCAGACCCCGATTCGCCCTGGGTTCTCCTTGGGGACAGCTTTGTGAATGTCTTTGACGATCCGATGCTCGGATTTGATGGGGCTAATTCGGGCGTCGAGAATGAGCGGCTCGGAGCCGGGCTGGCAGAGCACCTGATGCAGGATCTCGGACGCCCGCTTCACGTCATCGCGATGAATGGAAGCGGAGCTACTGGCGTGAGGAGAGCGTTTGCTTCTCTCCCTGATGATATCGTGAGAAGCAAAGAGCGCCTCATCTGGGTGGTTTCCGCGAGGGATTTGTTGCTCGCCGAATCTCCGGGTCGGCGTGCGGGTGTCGAATGGGATCGAGTCGAGTTCAGTGAACGTCAGGGGAAGAATGCCACGATCGACGGGGAATTGGTGATCACGGCTACCCTGCAGAAGAAGTCGTTATTTGGAGATCCTTCGACCACACCCTATTCAGAAGCAGTCTACTCGGCTGTGTTTGGGGAGATTAAGGTTGAAGAGGGTAATTATGATCAAGCGGCTGCTCGCGTGTTTTTCTGGGCTTTTCGGAATCGCGAGATCGAGGCCGCCGGCCGCATCAAGGTCGGTCAGCGATATAGGTTGACGATAAGTCCCTTTCCTATGAGCGGCCCTGTTTCGAAGGCGAAGCAATTGGATGACTTTTTTCTCCCTGACCTACCCCTTTTCTTCGCGGATTCATTCGAAGAGATTAAGTAGGAAATTATGGTTGAGAGGTGGACGGAGCGTCTCGATGAAGGTATGAAACCATGACCTGAGCTGAGTCACTTTTTCCATCCCATGACCGATATTGAAATTGCCCGTGCTGTCGAGATGCAGCGAGTATCAGAGTTAGCTTCGGAGAGCCTCGATTTGAGCAATGATCAGATTATCCCGTACGGCAAATTTAAGGCCAAACTTGATCTTGAAACGTTCGAGAATGGATCTGAAGGGCAGCCGGGCAAGCTAATTCTCGTCACTGCGATTTCTCCCACCCCAGCAGGTGAAGGGAAGACGACGACCACGGTGGGATTGAGTGACGGACTGAGACGGATTGGAAAGAAAGCGATGGTCTGCCTGCGGGAGCCGAGCCTTGGGCCCTCCTTCGGGATGAAGGGGGGAGCCGCCGGCGGAGGTCATGCTCAGGTCGTGCCGATGGAAGAAATTAATCTTCACTTCACGGGAGATTTCCATGCGATTACCTCGGCGAATAATCTTTTATCCGCGATGATCGACAATCATCTCTACTGGGGAAATAAACTCCAGATTGATCCCCGTCGCATCAGCTGGCGCCGTTGTCTCGATCTGAATGATCGTTCGCTACGAAAACTGATTACCGGGATGGGCAACGTGCTTGATTATCCCCGTGAAACTGGATTCGATATCACGGTGGCATCAGAGGTCATGGCCATTCTATGTCTCGCGAAAGATCTCAGCGATCTTGAAGCCCGGCTGGGGCGAATCGTGATTGGAAAGAATTTTTCCGGAGAGGATATCCTCGCTTCTGATCTGAAAGCTGAAGGATCCATGGCGGTGCTCTTGAAAGAGGCGCTTAATCCGAATCTAGTGCAAACGTTAGAGAGAACTCCGGCTCTTGTTCATGGAGGGCCTTTTGCCAATATTGCTCACGGATGCAATTCAATCGTGGCGACGCGAACCGCGCTTGATTTGGCTGACTACGTTGTGACTGAGGCAGGATTCGGAGCGGACCTAGGAGCGGAGAAATTCTTCAATATCAAATGTCGGAAGGCGGGCTTAGCGCCGAATGCAGCCGTGGTCGTCGCGACGGTTCGGGCACTTAAGTATCACGGAGGGGTTGAGCGGAAACAACTGGGGGTGGAGAATGTGGAAGCGGTTGAGCATGGGTTTGCCAACCTGAAGCGTCATCTTGAGAACATTGCGAAATTTGGTGTCCCGGCCGTAGTTGCGGTGAATGCATTCGACTCTGACACTGCTGCTGAGACCGAAAGGCTACTCTCGCTCTGTGATGAGTTCGGAGTACCCTGCGTCCTCGCGACACATTGGTCTGAAGGCGGAAGGGGAGCTGAGATTCTGGCTCAACGAGTGGTGGAACTCGCGGACTCGAACTCTCCATCTACTTTTGCTCCTCTTTACCCGGATGAGCTTTCGCTGGTCGAAAAGTTAAAGACAGTCGCGACGGAGATTTATCGGGCCGATGATATCGAACTAAGCTCTCTCGCCGAGCGAAAGCTGAAAGCATGGCAGGAGACCGACGCGGGTGCCTTCCCGGTGTGTATCGCGAAAACGCCATACAGTTTCAGTGCTGATCCGGAGAATCGGGGAGTGGTGGATGGATTTACCCTTCCGATCCGTGATGTTCGGCTTTCAGCCGGTGCCGGGTTTGTGGTTGCCTTGACTGGAGACATCATGACGATGCCGGGATTGCCGAGAGTCCCGGCCGCGGAGCACATCTCTTTGAATGAGGATGGGCAAATCGAGGGCCTGAGCTGAATTCTGTTTCATCGTCAGGCGCGTTGGCGCACTTGTTTTCGAAAGTCCGTCCCGCTACTTTCCGGTAATGAAATACCTGATTGCACTCGCTTGTCTCCTTTTCTTTAGTTTCTCTGCTGAGGCGCAAAAGAACTACGCTCCGGTTTTCGACGGGGCTGAGGAGCACGTCTACAAGACGGCAAGCGAGGTGGAGCTGAAAATGTGGGGCTTCCTTCCGGAAGATTGGGCCGCGGATGATTCCCGTCCCGCGATACTTTTCTTTTTCGGCGGAGGGTGGACCGGAGGAAATCCAGGTCAGTTTGAACCCCATGCCCGATATCTCGCAGATCGGGGAATGGTGGCTTTCGTGGTGGATTACAGAGTTGCTTCCCGCCATGGAACTCTCGCGAAAGACTGTGTTGATGATGCTCGCGATGCGATGCGGTATCTCCGGGGGAACTCCGGTAAGCTCGGAATTGACCCGGATCGCATTGCCGCTGGTGGCGGAAGTGCGGGCGGGCACATTGCAGCCTGTCTCGGAGTGATTGCCGCAGATCCCGAGTCAAAGCCGGGAGCACTTGCCCTGTTCAATCCTGCCTGTGTCCTCGCTCCGTTTGATGGAAAGCAGCCATGGACGGAAGATCGAAGTGCCGAATTGAAAGAGCGCATGGGCGTTGACCCTGAAGCGCTTTCCCCGGTTCACCACGTGACCGCTGAGGCACCTCCCTGTATCATTTTTCATGGCACAGCTGACGACAAAGTTCCTCTCGCCACGGCCGCTCAGTTTGCGGTGGAAATGAAGCGCGCAGGAGTGAAGTGCATCCTTCATGAATACCCGGGCGAACCCCATGGTTTTTTCAATGCCGGTCGCAAGCCCGCAGAGGGCAACGAACCCGCGTTACCGCAGACGCTTAAGCAACTGGATGACTTTCTGGTTGAGCTAGGGTGGCTGGAATAGTAGGCAAAAAGAAACCCCGGTGGGAGAACACCGGGGCTTCAGCACATGGAGTGTCCTTAAAGGGACACTCACTGCGGTTTGGCATGGATTCCTTCCGCTAGAGAAGCCTCTCTGTCAACTGACACGAGAGTTGGCGGCAACTTCAGTTTGAGGTTTTGCATTGGATTTTTTTCGATGAGCATGGAAGGGAGAAGGCATGAGCAATGATCCCAACTGGGTACCCCGTGAGCGCGAAGTCTCACTTTGCCCCTGCAAGAGCTGGCAGAAATATGAGTCTTGCTGCATGCCTTATCACTACGGGCGCGCGAAGCCGGATACAGCCGAGCAACTTATGCGCTCGCGGTATAGTGCTTATTTTTTCCGACTGATTGATTATCTTGTTGAGACGACTCATCCTGATACACGAACTCCACAATTGAGAGCGGAGCTGGAGGGGAACATAAGAGAAGTGAATTGGAGCGGCCTGGAGATTCTTGAAGTCGTGAAGGGAGGCAAAGATGACAAGGTTGGCAAAGTCGAGTTCGTTGCTGAATACTATTACAACGACGAACCTCAAGAGCTGCACGAACGCTCGCGCTTCCGGCGTTACAAGGGTGCCTGGAAGTATTTGGATGGGAAAGCTTGATCCTTACATTGCCACCATCTTGCTCCAGACCCTGACGATTTGGGATTTAATCGTTCCAAGGTCGCCGGAGTAATTGGTCATAAAAATGGCGAAGGCGTATTTTTCCCCGGAGCGTGCGTCAATGTATCCTGCGTAGTTCCGGACGCGTCCGATTGTTCCGCTCTTGGCACGCACTCGTCCTGAGGCGGAACTGCCTCCGCCAATGCTTCGTAAAGTTCCTGACTGGCCGGCGACTGGGAGCGTGTATTTAAACGCGTCAAAGTCTTCGTGCTTGGCCGCATGATAGAGTATTTCAGCCATTTGCCTTGGAGTCACGAGATTGGCGCGGGAGAGACCGGCACCGTCGTCAATGTAGGAACCGGTCATGTCGACACCCTTGGCGGACCAGTGATCACGGATCGCATCCGCCGACGCGTTGATCGTTCCCTTACCCTTCACCTCGTGGCCGATCATGCGAAAGATGCACTCGGCGCGCAGATTCACTGACTTCATGTTGGTCGAGTACATGATCTCCTTGAGCGTGCCGGATTCCTGCTCGTGGATGATCTTTCGTGCTGCCAGTGACTCGCCTGCATCACTCATGAGGCGCACGGTCGAGGGCTCATGGGTAACCTCGAAACCGCCGGAGCTGAGATACTTCGTGAATGCCCTTGCGCAGAAAAAGGCAGGATCGGGCAAGGCTCCGCGGATCGTGAAGCTGCCGCTGCGGTCGGGAACGGTGCCTCTCAGGTAAAAAATCTGGCCGTAGGGGGAACCGTAGATATAGCCATTGTCGCCGGAACCTGACGAGCCGACCCGCATCTCATTGAAAAACTTCACGCCAGGCAGCTTCGGGTCAGTTCCGATGAGAGGTGCTTTCCCTCCGACACTGGGTGTGCTGAAACTCGCGAAAAACTGATTCTGGTGAAAAGTAAGACCGCAGGGGCCGGATCCATAGTAGTTGCCGAAGTCGTTCCAGGGCCAGGAGTCCGAGACTCGTTTCGTGCCAAAGATCGATGCGTCTCCGACGATTGAGCCTGCGATCTTCTTGATGCCTGCATTCTGCATCGCGGTCTTCCACCTCGCGAACGTCGATGAGATCCCTGATTCAGCGAGAGTCGGGTCGCCACCTCCTTTGATGACGAGGTTGCCAACCAGCGTGCCTTCTTCATCAATCACGCCAGCGGTTTCGAGGCGGGTTTGGAATTTGAAATCCGGACTCAGGATTTCGTTCGCGGTCGCGGTGGTGATTGCCTTCATCGTCGAGGCAGGGATGAGAGCGGTATCGATACGATAGCCGTCGGCGTCGGAGGGCTCACCACTGAGCGGGATGAAACACAAGCCTATTGAGGCGGTGCGGGTGGCAGACTCGTTCTGAATTTTATCCATCTCCGCAATGACTGCTTCCGGAGAAGCGAGGGCGGAAAGTGATCCGAGAGCGAAGGCAAGAGCGATGCAAAGGAAGGGGCGGAACATGCCTCAAAGAAGCGCGGGAAGGTCGTGGTTTCAAATCACGTTTTCTTCGACGAATTTCCTACTGCGCCAGCCAGCCGCCCAATTGCGGAGTAGCACCCTCCTGCGTTTCCGCATACCAGGCTTTCAATTGACGCAGCATAGTCGCAGCCCTGTCATGATGTTTGTCGCTGAGATTTGTTGTCTCGCCCGGGTCATCACCAAGGTGGTATAGCTCGACAACCTCGTTCTCAAAAGTCCCGGGAGAAGCTTTGGGATGCAGCACCACCAGCTTCCAGGGGCCGTCTCTCATTGCTTCAGCGCGCTGGCCTCCATTTCCGAGTGATGCCCAGAAGAGGGGGCGGGCGGGAAGCGTCTCATCACGGAGCAGAAGAGGTGAGAGGTCGGCACCGTCCAGCTTCAGGTTATCGTAATCGACACCGGCAAGGGAAAGCATTGTGGGCATGAGATCGAGACTGAACAGGGTTTGATCACTGATCAAACCCTGTTGAATAGACCCGGGCCAGTGTGCGATCGCCGGAACGCGGTGCCCGCCTTCGTAGACCTGTCCCTTGTTCCCCCGAAAGTTGGGGCTTGAGCTGGGGAATTCTCTAGCGCCGCCGTTGTCGGAGAAAAAGAAGATGAGGGTGTTTTGTGCTTCTCCAAGTTCGTCGAGGATAGCACGGAGCTGGCCGAGTCCTTCGTCAACCGGAAGTGTCATGCCGCGATACTTTTCGATGAGCTCTTCTTCCGGCGCGTTGCGCCAGTCCCATCGGATCCACTCTTCTTCGGTTCGCCGGACTGGATCACCGGGCACCTGAATCGGGTTGTGGATCGCCTCATGAGCGATGTAGAGACAGAAGGGCTCGTCTGCGGGAGCGTGGCGTCGGACAAAGTCGTTGGCATATTGATTGATGAGATGGCTGCTGTAGCCTTCCTCAATGGTTCGTTTTTTCCCATGCCACCAATCGTGTCGATAGTGATCACCGACGTGGCTGATGAAATCGATGTTCCCGCTGTGGTAGCCGATGAAATCGTCGAAACCATGATGCTGTGGATGAAAGTCACCTGAGTTTTGCGGATACCCCTGGTGCCATTTGCCGATTAGCCCGGTCGTGTAGCCGGCTTCACGAAGAACTTCGGCGAAAGTGGTTTCTGAAAGCTGCAATCCTTTGCGGTGTTCCGGATGATCGGAGATTGGATGAATCACTGCTTCAATACCGGCTCGTTGCTGATAGCGACCGGTGAGCAGCCCGGTTCGCGTCGGGGAGCACACCGTTCCGGAGGAGTGGAAGTCAGTAAAGCGCATCCCCTCTTCTGCAAGCCGGTCGAGTTCCGGGGTTTCGAAGTAGGGATTGCCGAAACAACTGAGGCCTGCGTAGCCCATGTCATCGACCATGATAATGATCATGTTAGGGCGTTCGTCGGCACGCAGCGGTGACGAAATACCAACGGCCAGGACAAGGAAGAGAATACGTGTTGTCATGAAAACGATTGCAGGGATTCGAGATGATGACGAACTGCGAGGGCGAGTCCAGACTGATTGTATCCACCTTCCAGGACTGAAACGAGGCGGCCATTGGCGAATTCTCCAGCCATCTCTGAGAGCACGTTCGTTAGTTCCGCAAAGTTTTCATCGCTCAAGGTGAGTTGGCCGAGGGGGTCTCCAAGTCGGCTGTCAAATCCTGCCGAAACGATGACGAGGTCGGGTTTGAAGTCTCTCATTTTTGCTGAGAAAGGCCCGCGAAATGCCTCACCGATCTCAGCAATGCCTGAACCGGAAGGAAGCGGGACATTCAGAGTCGTGTCTTTACCATTCCCAAGCCCTCTTTCGTCTTTTGTGCCGGTCCCGGGATACCACGGATGTTGATGGGTGGAGAAATAGAAGACGCTACCGTCCTCGTAGAAAATATCCTGCGTACCGTTTCCATGATGAACATCCCAGTCGATGATGACGACTCGGTCGAGGCCGTGTTTCTGTTGCGCATAGCGGGCTGCGATCGCGGCATTGTTGAAAATGCAAAATCCCATCCCGCGGTCGGGTGTTGCGTGATGCCCCGGTGGTCGGACCGCGCAAAAAGCATTTTTGATTTTACCTGAAACAACTCCGTCAACCGCGCCGAGAAGACCGCCTGAGGCCTGTCTTGCGACGCGGAGAGAGTGTGGTCCAAATTGGGTGTCACCAGTGCTGAGTTGACCACTTCCACCGTCGATCTCCCGCAGTACCGTTTTGAGATAGCCGTCGGAGTGAGCGAGAAGAATTTCGTCGTCAGTGACACTTCGCTCATCGAGAAGAAGACAGGACTCCGCGATACCCGACTTTGTTAATTCAGCGACAATGGCCTCGATTCTGCCGGGGGCTTCGGGATGATGATCACCCGGATCGTGATCTGTAAAAGTATCGTCGAGGAGTAGGCCGGTCTTCATGAGGATCGTCGAAAGAGAGCGGATAGAATTATACCGCCTCCGCCAATGATGAACAAGCCGGGGAACCAAATAGAGTAAAGAGCTGCCTTGGTGTCCTTTTTCAAGACCACGGTAGCTGGGTTTGTCGGATCAACGTAGCAGACCGTTTGCGTGCCCGCTTTATAGTTCTCGATATGCTTTTTGAGTTTCCGTGGATCACTCGCCTCAATGGGGAGTCGCTTGATCCGGTCTCCAATGTAGTCTTTGCCGGCAAACTCGTAGGCATATTCCACTTCCATGATGTACTTTGTCATGCCGCGCTGGTTCAGCTCGGTATCATCAACATCCATCGAAGTGATAAGACACGGGGTTTCGACCCAGGAATCCATCGTCGAGGCGCGCTGGTGCGAATCCCAGAGGTAGTAGACGAAAATACTGCCAGCTCCGATGAGGACAAGGCCCATCACGATTTTCCAGATACGACCAGCGAGATTGAGCGGAGGGTGGGAAGAAGACATCGGGGGAGTGTTTTTACGTCGCGAAATGGTTGATCGTGCGTAGCTTAGCGCATGAGCGAATTATCCCAACAGATTACGGAAGACATGAAGACAGCGATGCGTGAGAAAAACACGCTCGCGCTGGGAACGATCCGAATGCTGAAATCTGCGGTTAAGAATGCGGCGATAGAAAAAGGCGGGGCAGATGCTGAACTCACCGACCCTGAAGTTGTTGCCGTGATTCGCAAAGAGGTGAAGAAGCGCCAGGATTCAATCGAGCAATACAAGACTGCGGGCCGTGCCGAGTTGGTCGAGCAGGAGGAAGCAGAAATGGCGGTCTTAAACGGTTACCTTCCAGAGCCCATGAGTGAAGAGAAGATTGCAGAGATAATTGATGCTGCGATTGCTGAAGTCGGAGCGACTTCACGCAAGGAGATGGGTCAGGTCATGAAGATCGTACAGGAAAAGACCGCCGGTCGCGCCGATGGTAAAACGCTTTCGCAGGCTGTCATGGCGAAGCTCGGGTAGTTCTCGCAGGAATGAGGGTTTCGGCGATTATTGTGGCGGCGGGAAGCAGTCGTCGTATGGGTTTTGATAAGCTGGCTGCTGATCTTGCTGGTGAGTCTGTCCTGAGTCGTTCGATCCTCGCTTTTCAAGCTTGTCCCGACGTCGCCGAAATCCGGGTCGTGACTTCACCGGAAAAAATCGAGCCATTGGGTGGCGATGTGCGCAGGCTCGGGATTACGAAATTTGTCGAAGCGATCGAAGGTGGGAGCGAGCGACATCTCTCGGTGAATGCCGGTTTATCCCGTATCAGCGAAGAGATCGATCTAGTCGCTGTGCATGATGGAGCGAGGCCGCTGATTTCTCATGAAGCGATCTCCCACTGCGCAGAAGTCGCGATGCAAACGGGAGCTGCCAGTCTCGCCCATCGGGTTGCGGATACGTTGAAGCGAGCTGATGAGAATAGTGATGTGTCAGGAGCTGTCTCGCGTGACAATCTCTGGGCAATGGAGACTCCGCAAATCTTCAACCTTCAGCTGCTGCGTCGGGCATACGCTGCGGTGCTCGACAAAGGCGCTATCGTCACTGACGAAGTTTCCGCAATTGAATCCCTGGGAGAGAAAGTCAGACTGGTAGAGAACCATGATCCGAATCTGAAGATCACCGTGCCGGGAGACTTGCTCGTCGCGGGGGCAGTTCTGGGAGCCGTGAAGCCAAGGTAACGACGCGCTTCGAGGTAGCTTGGGATTGTTTTGCGACAATTCGCGAACTCAGAACAGAGCCCGCCGCCTTGGGTTTTCTATTCTGACAGAAAACCCACTTCACTACTCACCATTGCATCGCGCTCGTCGGTGAGGGTGATGATCCAGGTGTTGGCGTTTTCCGGCAAGCCTTCTGCGATGACTTCGCCATCTTTGATGAGAGCGGGAACCGTTTTCCACTCTCGCTCCGTTCGCAGTCCTTCGCCGCTGGTGTAATGGAGCTCAGCCGATTTTAGAGGAATTTCAGACTTGTAGGGGACGGTCACAACGCCCGCATCATTGGCTTTCATCTCTCCCACCTCGGGCAGTGGCGTGCCATCAATCAACTGCGAATCAACAAATATCCCGATCTCTTTGGGTGCCCATCCGGGACTATGCCCATGTCGCATGCGGGGCTCGATACGGATGGTGCGCGGAGCCTGCACGAGCTCGTAGGATTTTGCGTAGCTGTCGAGAACGTAATGTTTATCGTGTGTGCCGTTGACCCAAAGCGTCGGGACAGTGCATTTGCCGAGATGGCTTGATGGATCGTAAGCCGCGATCCAGTCATCGCGGAGATCACCGAGAGCTTCGATGGACGGCTTCTGGACAGATTCCCCTTCGTGGAGAAATCCGCAGCCGTAGACGGGAACGGCGGCTTTGAATCTATTATCGAGAGAGGCGACGAGGCTGGTCGTATACCCACCCCAACTGATTCCGGTCACGGCCGTTTTGTCAGGATCGACTTCGGGTAGGCTTCGCAATAAGGTATGCGCTTTCATGACATTGGCGACGGCGTGGTAGGGCCAGTCATCGCTGCGGTCACCTCCGATACTTTCAAATTTTTCCAGCCCGGTGTGATCAAGGCCTCCCTTTTCGAGGCGGATGCGGGATCCTCTGGGGTGGGCCATGTCTGAAATCTTGTCCCCTTCTTCATTATAACTCGGAGCGGGAGGACGCCGTCCTGACAAGTCCATCGCAATAGCGGCATAACCTCGCTTTGCCCAAAGCCAGACCCAATCCGAGAAGGCGGTTCCACCTCCACCGTGAATGAGAACGATGCCGGGGACTTTAGTTCCCTCTTCAAGTGTCCCGAGCGTTTTGGGCGAGGCGTAAAAGGCAAAGACTTCGGTGGGTTTTCCATCGACGGGTTCACCGGAGTAAATCAAGGACTGGATTGGGGCGGATTCACTCTCGATTCGATATTCCGGAACTTCACTTTGAAGTCGTTTGATTGGCCATGTGCCCGGTGTGCTTTTCTCGCAGGACGTCAGGAGCAGAGCAATACCGATAAGTGGATAGAAGAGTTTCATGGGGATAAGCGGTGTTGAGACTTGAACCACGAATGGACACCGATTCAGATGGATGAAGCAAACTTAATTCTTTCCGGATTAATGCTTCAAAGCGTCTCTCCATTCTTTCCACCGAAGCCTCACTGCCACTGATAAATAGAGATCCCTTTCAGAGAGCGAATGAGGAGTTTGTTTCCGTCGATGCCTAGATGCGCCCAGGTCGGGTCCTTTTTGCTGATGACTCTTCGATCGAGAATCTCAAATTTTTCCGGTGAAGCGTTGAATAGAATTAGCTCACCCTTTTGATCCAAAGCTAGAACGCGATCACCCTGATTAATCATTGACCAGTATTCGCCGAATTCTTCATCGCTCGACCACGTTGCTTCTCCGGTTTCCAACGAAATACAGTGAAGTTTCTTATCGCGACCGTGGAGGTAAACGTGTTCGCCACGAATCACAGGTGAGCCCATGTAGCCTTCGAGATCTTCATTATCCCAACGTTGTTTTACCGAAAAATTTCCATCTCCGTTGGCCGTGACAGAAAATAGAAAGGCACCTCCTCCATAGCTGGCAGTAAAAATGGTGTCTTCCCCAATAATGGAAGGGGTCAGGATGTTCATGCCGCGGAATGCTTTCACTGGTGTTGTCCAGAGTTCTGCTCCGCTTTCGAGATCAAGGCCGGCAAGGGCTAGTCGTGCCTGAACGACCAATTGTCGTTTCCCGCCGAGAGTGGCGATGACCGGAGATGAGAATGCACTTCCGAACATCGCGCGTTTGTCCTCCAGGCTGGTCCAGATCGTTTCCCCGGTTTCAGCATTGAGTTTGGCCACCGCAAGTCCTGCCTGAACATAGAGGTCACTCCCGTCGAGAAGTGGCGAGCATACCTGACCGAATGAAGGGATGTCAGTTTTCTCACGCTCCGTGAAGTCGACGCGCCAAATCTCGTCTCCGGTTTCGATATTCAACTTCACGAGAACATCACGCATTCCGCCGACGTAGAGGGCTCCGTTCGAAACGAGCGGAGTGCTTCGCACCCAACTCCCGTTCTTCGCGGCGAAGAACGGGACTTTCATGGCGCCCTCCCATGAGTCTTTCCAGCGCGCATTCCCGGTCGCGAGATCGAAGGCTTTGACGACTTCGAATTTTTTGTCCTCTGTCGCGACGGTGAAAACAGATCCGCCGGAGCTGACAGGGCTTGAGTATCCTTCGGCTAGCTTTGCGTTCCAGAGAGGGACAAGATGCTCGTCGCTCAGCTTTTCGGGCCACGGTGATTCTTCCGGGACTTCGCCAGTACGATCCGGACCCCGCCATTGGTTCCAGTCGGCAAAGGCAAAGGAGCTTCCGAAGCAAAGGAGGAGCGCGTGGGCGAAAGCGGTGGGGACTCTTCTCATGGGATGGGAACGCCTCTCTTTACCGTTTGGACGCTGCTAGTCCTTCGCATGGGACTTAAGCTCAACGAGTTTTGCTGCAAAGCGGCGTCCAATCTCCTCCTGGCTGGCGGTGTCAAAGTGAACGGAATCACCAATGTGGCCTGTTAGGTCCCGCGCATCGACACAGGCCGTGTGAGCTCGTTGATTGGGAAGATCGAGAAGAAGTAGATTCATGGCTGAGTATTTTGATGACTCGGTATCCGGACGAATTTCACCGATGGTGCAGGCGATAAAGGGGAGCTCGGGGTCATCGAGGTCGGCTCGCAGCCGGTCCACGAGATCGTTCAACGATGCTGCGTATGTCGGCAGTTTTGCGACTCGCGAGTCAGCCTCGCCCTGGAGCCAAAGCACGGCACGAAGGTGGGTTTTGCCTTCGGGACCCTGAGCAAGGGCAAGCTTTGTTTTCCGGATTGCCTCGAGGTAGAGTTTTCCTGTTTCGCTCCAGAGACTGATTGCGGAGCCGCCCCGGGCAGCGGGGATCAGACCGATTCGTGAATCAGGGTTCGCTTGAGCGATCTCCTGAGCAAAGGCGAGGCCGGGACCGACGCCGGCGTTGTCGTGTCCTTTGAAGGTTTGAGGATCTCCGGTGAGATGCAGGGGATGGCGGGCAAGATACCAGCCGTCCGTTTTCAAGTGCATCATGATGAAGCCCGGATCGTTTAATGGTTCTTCCGGCATGAAGCCGCGTCCTTTCATGTTGGACTGGCCGATCAGCAGGAAGAGTTCAAGGCGCTTGGTTTCTTCCGGAAGGGCAGAGACATCGGCTTCAACCAAAGGGGGTTTGGTCGGCGGAGGGGTGCCAACTTTCTGTGCGTGGAGGGAAGGAGTGATAAAGAGCGCGGACAGGAGAATGGAACGAATGTGCATGCAACGATATTGCGGAGTTGCGGCGTCAACGGAATAGAAAACTGAGACGCGAAGGCGGTTGGCAAGACCGCCTATGGCTTCAGTCGATTGACCGTGTAGTAGAACAAACCGGTGCGAAGCCCCTGTCCCTTGGCGGAAGAAAAACCGTCCATTTTCATCTCATAGACCCAGCCGCTATCTTCGAGCTTTTCCAGGTCGATCTCGATCGTGCGATCATCGACAAGGCGGACCTCTGTCGTTCCTATCTCAGACTCGTCTAGCTTGTCTCCGCCGTAGTTGCCGGTGTCCTCGTAGCGATGGCGGGTGAATTTGAAATGCTCTGAAGACGCTGCGTCTTCCGGAAGCATGTCGGTGAACTCGAGACGGAATCCTGTTTTGGTCAAGGTCATGGTCTTCACGTCGAACGGATCGTTTCCGGAAAATGAGATCCGCTGAAGGCCTTCGGCAATTTGTCCCCAGCCTCGCGAAGTCTGCCCGACATAGAGGGTGGTTTTGTCAGGACTAAATACAATGCGATTGTTGCCCAGCCGCAAACCGTTGCCTTCCCAGAACTGAGCACAGGCCCCCTGGTAGATGCCATCGACTTCTTCAAGCATGAGTCGGGTGAGGCGCTCACCATTGTTGTCAGGCAGGAGGATCTGTCCGCCGTAGGGTCCGAAGACATCACCTTCGGGAATCTCGACCGGCTCCGATGCGGAGCGGTTCATTTCCGCATGCGGCAGCTGGATTGCCGGTGGCGTCTTCATCGCATTGATTTTCTCCAGTGGAAGATCGAGAGGGTCGATCGCGGAATCCCAATCGGGGTCCCAGACGAGGCTGCTGACATGGCCATAAAAGTTTCCCTGCTCCACGTGATAGAAGGGAGTGGCTGCTTTCCAGTCGCCCTGGTTGTCTCCGGACCAAAGATTGCCTTTGCTGTCTAACAGAATCCCATTGTGCATCCGGAAACCGCTTGCCCATGGAGTCGTCTCTCCTTCCTGGTCAATGTGAAGGACCCAGCCCTTCCAGGTCGCGGCTGCAAAGTTGCGGCCACGTCGACCGACCTTGGAGTAGTCACCTTTGACGTTGTAAAACACCGGGCCGTTGTGAGAGGCCGTTCCGATCGCGACGAAGTAGCCACCTTTTCCATCGGGGACGAGATGGTTGGTTTCGTGATAGTTCCCACTCATTCCCCAGGGAGAAGCGAGGCTTTCGTAGAGGTCGGCAGAGCCGTCTTTATCGGTATCAACAAGGCGGGTCAATTCGGCCATCTGGCTGACGATGATCTCGTCATCGCTGACGATATTCATCCCACAGGCGTTGTGGAGGCCTGAGGCGAAGAGACGCCACTCGAACTTGGTGGGATCTTGGGTTGGTGTCGCAACGATGAGATCGCTTCGGCGGAGGGCCACGGCGAGGTCACCGGATGGGGTAAAACCAATGGCGCCAACTTCGGGAGGGACACCTTCAGGGAAGGGGATCGTCTCGATGGTGTAAGGCTCACTTGAATAGATCGCCGGGGCGAGTGCGACAGCAACGATCAGAAAAATGTTAGGGAACTTCATTCGTCGGCGAGGGTTTTGATGAAGAGGGTGAGTGATTTGATCTGCTTTTTGTCGATCGGATAGGGCGGCATGTAGCCCGCCGGGTAGGTGTCGACGACCTTGGCCATCGGATTCACGATCGACTCTTCGATGTAGGACTCGTCAGCGGTGACGGGACGGTCGAAGCCGGTGATGGTTCTCTCCGCGCCAAAAAGTCCCGCAAAGCTCGGGCCGTGGCCCCGGGTGCCATCTTTGCTGTGGCAGGCGAAGCAGCCGAGATTTGTGTAGAGTGCCTCCCCCCAGCCGGCGTTGGGGTTATCAGTGGAGTAATCAGGATCCTCATCCGCAGCACCTTCGCTTGAGACCGGTTTTCCCTGAAGAGTGATCGTGAATGTGTCAGGACCGGTCTTTTCCTCCTTGAATTTATAACCGGATTCGAAGTAGCCGAATTCTTTGGCGCCTTCGATGGTGTACTTCTTCACAATTTCGAGAGGCTTCTCCCCGGGTTCAATGCGGACACGTATGGTCGCTTTACCGATCTGGCAGGAAAATTCAGGAACGCCTTCGACAATTCGATATCCCGTAAAGACCGGCTTTGGCGCTTCGGTGTAATGATCGAAAATTCCGACCGGATGGGAGCCGCGAGCCAGGTAGATGAGCTCACCAACGAGGGAGGGAACATAGTCGAATCCTTTGCGGCGTCCGCTCTCCGGTTTCCCCCAATATTGCGTCATATCGAGAAATCCGCCCTGCCACGCGTAAAGAAGCCGGCATTCGGTGGTGTCCCAGCAGATGGATAGTTCACTGCCGAAGTTCACTCCAATGGCGCCGGGAATTCCGCGGATCGGATCGACGAAGCCATCGACATCCCCTTTGCCGGGCGAATACTTTCGCGCCCGAAATCCCAAATCGTGGTTTGCCATGACTTCACGGCCAAGTCCCGGATCCGGGAAGTAGGTACGGAGAACGAGAGGTTCCTCCTTCGTTCCCATCGGCAGATTGCTCAAAGTAATGAATCGATCTGATCCCTCGAGTGAGAGAATCGCGAAAGCGAAAAGGGCTGTCAGCGACGCTGTGATTGGCTTCATGGGATAAGGTCAGAGGATTCTTGAAAACGCACAATGGACATTTTGTGCAAAAAGGTGCAGTTTTGCGCAAGTATGAGTCGACGCCAACCTTTAGAGATTGCTCTCGCGATTAATGTCGGAATCACCCACCTCGAACGGGTCGTTCGTGGAATTCGTGAGTATGCAGAACGTCACACGAGTTGGAGGTTCCTCATCAGCCCTGAGACGCACTACCTTTCGCCGACCGCTTTAGAGGGCTGGCAGGGGAATGGAGTGATCGCTTTAGCAAATACTCCTGAGGACATTGCCGTGCTCAAGTCGCTCAAGTGTCCTGTCGTGAATCTTTCCGGAGCGTTGGCTGAGACGCCATTTCCGCGTGTTCGTCCTGACTATGAGCAGCTGGGCAAGATGGGCGCATGGCATTTGCTGGACCGTGGCTATCGTCGATTCGGCTTCTATGGAATTGCCGACGTCTGGTATTCGGAGTGTTACGAAAGGGGCTATTCTGCGGAGCTTGAACGAAAAGGGTTCGATTGCTCGATCCTGCAGGTGCCGGGGACGCTAAGCGCGAAAACCCGGTGGGACGTGGGGCAGGGGGAACTTGAACTTTGGCTGGGAACGTTAACGCCGCCTTTTGCAGTGATGGCGGCGCATGACCCGCGGGCTGCCATGGTGATTCGCGCTTGCGAACGAGTCGGGCTGCGGGTTCCGGAGGACGTCGCCGTCATCGGAGTGAACAATGACACGACGGCTTGCGAGTCGTGTCGTCCTCCCCTCACCAGTATTGAGCGGAACGACGCTGAGATTGGCCTTGAAGCGGCGAGAATGCTGGATCGATTGATTCAGGGAAAAGTGCTGACTAGCGATGAACACGTCGTCTTACCCGGGGAAATAAAGGATCGGGCGTCGACGGACAGCCTCGCGGTGGATCACCCTGATTTGCTTTCCGCAGTCGAGTTTGCCCGCTCTCATTTTCAAGACCCGATTGGGGTGAATAATCTCGTCGATGCAACGCCTCGTTCAAGGCGTTGGCTTGAGGATGCGTTTCTTGAGAGCCTTGGCTGCACGCCCCGTGCGTTCATCTTTCGACTCCGCATGAGAGAAGCGCAGCGACTTCTCGTCGAGGAGTCAGACCTTGCTCAGGGAGAAGTGGCGAAGCGTTGCGGCTACAGCGGAACTCGCCAGATGAATGCCCAGTTCAGAAGTGAACTGGGGATCACGGCGAAAGACTATGGTCGCGAGTAAGACTAGTCAGTGGTCTCCTGTTCTTTTTCAGGAAGCTCCGGCGGTGTCGGAAGGGGTGGGTTATCAAGTGTTTTGGTGAGCTCAGGATTCACTTCGATTTTCTCACCACCGCGTTCGACCATGAGGTCATAGTGCTGATAGGTAAGATGCATCATCACAAACTGCAACCAGGCGGCGACGACGTAAGCACCGACAAGGAGAGCAAGATAACCGATCAGGACCAGAGGTATCGCAATGAGGGTGAGAAGGAGCGTGTATCCGAGAAAGCTCAGGCCGACTTTCCCGAGAAAACTCTTCATGAAGCTCCATGAAAAACCGGATGAGAAATTCATCATTAATCCTGAGCGGAGAATGACCGCGTAAGAAAGTACTGAAAAGACGAAAATCAAAATCAGGTAGAGAAGGAATCCTATAATTCCAATGATCACTAAGAGTGCCTCGTTCCCATTTTCTGCGAGCGGAATGACGACGGCTGAGAAGACGGCGAAGACAAGGATTACGGGGATGATTAAAAGCCCGAAGACGAGCGAGGCGAGCACAGGCCATAGA
The DNA here is from genome assembly GCA_029210205.1 of Verrucomicrobiales bacterium. Taxonomy (GTDB): domain Bacteria; phylum Verrucomicrobiota; class Verrucomicrobiia; order Verrucomicrobiales; family DEV007; genus Arctic95D-9. The sequence goes on from JARGOD010000005.1 coordinate 23,701, forward strand.
CCCATTTTCAAATAGTCGGCAAAGAAATTAAAATCGAAGTCTTCAGCGGGGTGTCCCTGTCGCTCGCGTGCAAAGCGACGGAACAAAAATCCGAATATCACCATGGGGCCGACTATGGGAATTAACATGCAGACCGAGAGTCCCAGGATCGTCATCCATTTGTTTTCGGTTTTGAATAGATCTTTGCAGGCTTCGCTGAATTGAATGCTCATGGTGGGTAACAAGGTTCGAATCGAATGTAGTATCTATGCTGATTGTCCTTACGAAAAAAAGAGACGATTACGGCACGGGTTCAGGGATGAAAAGTGTTTGAAGAGAAAGGCTGACTCTAATAGCATTCGCTCCCCGATTGCTGGTTTCTACTCTGTCGGGAATTTACAAAAGAATCGATTACAATCTATGAGCAATATTGTCCCAACCATCAGTTCCGGAACTGCAGGCCCTATCGGCGTTCTTCACCTCCCCCGTCTTTGGATGAAGGCTTCTCTCGGCGCTGCCGGTAAGCTTCATGCTGACTACCCTGCAATTGGTGCAGGTTATGACCAAATGGTCCTCGACGGCATTGGTATCGACAAGGCTGATTTCGAAGCCTTCATCGCTGACTCCAAGCCTTCCTACATCGAACTCGAGAACTGGATCCTCCAGCAGAAGGGTGGATCCCTCGATCAGGATGCGGTTGATAAGCTCAATGCAGCTATCACCGGATACATTCACGACGACGGAACTCGCAAAGAGATCCTCGACGCAGCAGGTCGTGAAGACGACGGCACGATCAAAGACGCCGTTAATCTGAACAACCTCGATGACTGGGCGATTTTCCACTCCGACGAGTTGAAATAATTCCCTCATCATCCGATTTTGCGAAAACCCGCAGTCGATTCGTTCGGCTGCGGGTTTTTCTTTTCCAGTTTGGAAGAGGATAAAGCGGTTGTTTTCCGACTCTCCTCCTGCTAACGCTCTGGGAAATCACTGACCATTTATCGACATGATTATTCAACCCAAAACGAGAGGATTCATCTGCACAACGGCCCATCCAGAAGGGTGCGCTGCCAACGTTCAGTCGCAAATCGACTACGTGAAGTCCTGCCCGCCAATGGCGAATCCTCCGAAAAAGGTGCTCGTGATCGGCGCGTCGACCGGATACGGGTTGGCTTCCCGAATCGTACCCGCGTTTGCCGGCGGAGCATCCACGATTGGCGTTTTCTTCGAAAAGCCGGGAACGGATCGCAAGAGCGGTAGTGCCGGATGGTATAACTCCGTTGCTTTCGAGGAAGCTGCGGCGGACGCCGGGCTTTATGCAAAGAGTTTCAATGGTGATGCGTTTTCAGAGGAAATGAAAACGACGGTGATTGAGGCAATCAAGGCGGATCTCGGACAGGTTGACTCAATTGTATACAGCCTCGCCTCGCCTCGCCGCACCGATCCAACTGACGGGGAAACGTACCGTTCTGTGCTTAAGCCGATTGGTCAGTCCTATACCCAGAAGAACCTCAACACAGACACCGGTGTTGTCGATAGCATCACGATCGAGCCGTGCACAGAGGAGGAAATCGCTCACACCGTCAAAGTCATGGGCGGAGAGGACTGGGAACTTTGGATTGCCGCATTGAAGGAAGCCGGCGTTCTCGCCGATGGGTTCACGACTGTGGCCTATTCCTACATCGGACCAGATCTCACCTATCCGATTTACACCAATGGAACGATTGGGAAAGCAAAGGAGCATCTCGAAGAATCAACTGCGCGGCTGAATAGTGAGTTCGGCGAGGGCACCGCCTATGTTTCAGTCAATAAGGCGCTCGTGACACAGGCGAGCTCTGCTATTCCCGTGGTCCCACTCTACATTTCCCTGCTCTACAAGGTGATGAAAGAGGCCGGTCTACACGAAGGGACAATCGAGCAGATTCAGCGACTCTTTGCGGATCACCTCTCCAGTGAGGGCGGTCCTCAGCTCGATGATAAAGGGCGCATCCGGATCGACGACTGGGAGATGCGCGACAACATTCAAAGTGCCGTTGACGGAGCCTGGGAAAATGTCACGACTGAGAACCTTTCGGAAGTTTCTGATTTTTCAGGATACAAAAATGAATTCCTGAGACTCTTTGGGTTTGGTCTGGAAGGTGTTGACTACGAGGCTGAAACGAATCCCGAGAGACCTCTTCCATCCGAATAATAACGGAAAACCAAAAATATAATTTCCATAACTGTTAGTATCTGTTATATTTCAGTGGGCGCGACTTAACACACCGCGTTCACCAATACACAAACAACAGACACAGACAGTTATGATGAGAAGAGTCCTCTCGTGCGCTCTCTCGGCGTCCCTTATTTTTGGGGCCTCGATGTTTTCGGCGTGCACTTCAAGCCAGAATTCTGCCTCGGCAGATCGAAACGGCAGTTCATTTCAGAACGCCTTCAAGCCAAAGCCGACTATCGAGCGCCACAGGAGCGGAGCACGGGTCAATCCGATGGTGCTTTCGCAGAGCAACCGCAGCAACACCCGCGTTGTCATCGATATTGCAGACCAACGTGGCTATCTTCTCGTGAACGGAAAAATCGCGGTCGATACTCCAGTTTCGACTGCGCGACCCGGAAAGTGGACTCCCCGTGGAGGGTTCAACATGACTCAGCGAGTTCGCACCGGTAAGATTTCGACCATTTACGGTGTCGAAATGCCTTACTGGATGCGCCTGGGTGGGAGTGCCTACGGAGTCCATGCCGGGCATCTTCCCGGATATCCTGCTTCGGCCGGATGCATTCGTCTTCCCGCAGAGTCAGCGCGTGTCATCTTTGACAACACGACCTATGGAACCCGGGTAAACGTCCACAGCAGTTGGGGAGGAGCGTGAGGAGCTCTCACTCTCCACCGGGAAAAAACCAGAATTTGTGTTGAAAGCCGTCCCGCGAAAGTGAGGACGGCTTTTTTTGGGCTGCGAAAAATCTACTTCTTGATAAAGGCTTCGTAAGCAGTCGCGATTCCGGCATCTTCGGGGGAGCCTTTGTGGAAAAGCGTGCGGTAGCGGAAGGTCAGTTCTTCTCCATTTTTCAGAACGTGTTTTCCGGCTTCTTTCGGGGCTTCTTTTTCGAAATTTCCCTGCCCAAAAGGGTTGGCGGTGAAGAGGCCATAGTGGCGGGCGTGCCACCAAGTCGGATGGCGGAAATTCGAAGGATGATCGAAGATCGCAATGCCCACTTCGTTGCCGGCCCGATCAACTCCATAGTAGTCGACCCACTTCGCGCGCTTGCCCCAGGCCGCCTTACCTTCAATGCCTTCGTTGTTGATGATATGCCCTTTGGCATGTTCACCCTCGAGACGAAGCGTTGGAATCGTGCGAATTGACCAGGCTCCTTCCTTGTCATCATTGATCGTCACATCTCCTGCGTCGGCAACGAGAGTCAATTTTAGATCGATGACAAGCGATCCGTTGCCATCGTAGAAGAGACGAAATTCACGGCGGTCTGACAATATCCGCTGTGTTTCGTCATCGAACGCGAGCCACTCCGACTTAGTATTGAAAGTGATGTCGTCTTTCGACATGGTGACTCCCTTCATCCCCATGTGCCGGATCGAGCCGAAATTTTTGTCCTGCTTTTTTTCATCAAGAGGAAAGTGCCAAAAGTCGAGTCCGTTCACGTTGCCCAGGCCATACCACATACCACGATGATGAATGTGGTCAGCGTCTTCATCTTCGAAGCCTTCTTTCATGGGCCAGTGGCGGGTCATATTCTCATCGGTGGGGCCAATGATCGGATAAAAGAAAGGTTTTCCCTCTTCAACTCCGGCCTCGTAGCTCGTGACATGCTTATCTCCGTAAAAGATCTGGATTGGGTCCGTGCCCTTGATGGACCATCCTGCGCCGCTGCCAATCGTCTGGGCGGTCGCATTGGGAGATTGAATAGCAAAGAATGCGGAAAGAGTTAAAATAATGAGAACGGGCGATTTCATGAGTTGAGTGACTACGTGACCACGAGTATCTCAATTCTTGCCGAGACCGGCAAGCGCCGATAGCATACGTCTATGAGTCAATCCTCACTACCCGGTCGACGGGACCTTCTGAAGCTCGCGCCTGCTGCGATGGCGCTTTCACCACTCCTAAGCTCGAACCTTTTTGCGCAGGAGAAAAGCAGGTTCCAGTTCTGCACCTTTACGAAGCCGCTCCAGCACCTCAGTTATGCTGAGATGGCAAAAGCGATTTCGGCAATGGGTTTCGATGGGATCGAGGGACCAGTCAGGCCCGGCGGACATGTTGTGCCTGAGAGAGTCGAAGAGGATCTCCCCAAAATGGTCGAGGCGCTTAAAGCAGAAGGGCTTGACCTCACGCTAATGACTTCGGCGATCAATGAAGTCAGCGATGAGCAATTCACTGAGAAGGTACTCCGGACTGCGGCCGGTCTTGGTGTGAAACGTTTTCGAATGGGATACTACAAATATGATCTCGCCAAGCCGATTGCTCCCCAGATCAATGAGTTTCGGCCGCGCCTCAAAGATCTCATTGCCCTGACAAATGAATTGGGAATTAAGCCGGTGTATCAAAATCACTCCGGGAAAAATTACTTCGGCGGTCCGATCTGGGATATGGCAGAACTCTTTGACGAGTTCGACCCAAACGAAGTGGGAGTCGCCTTCGACATCGGTCACGCTACCGTCGAAGGCGCAAAAGCCTGGCCGCTGAATTTCGCTCGGATCAAGCCCTACGTGGACACGATTTATGTGAAAGAGCCTGCCTGGGACAATAACACCCTGTCCTGGGGGGAAGTCGGAGAAGGGGCCGTTGATAAGGCCTTCTTCAGCCAGCTGAAAAAAAGTGATTTCTCGGGCACTGTCAGCCTCCATGTGGAGTATCTCGGCCATAAAGATCCGGAAATTGTTCCCGCCGTGCTGAAAGCGATTGAAAAAGATTTCGCGACGTTGAAAGAGCTTCTCTCCTAATGTTTGATACCCGGGATAAACCGCAAATGGTGGAGCGCGCCTTTTTAATAGGTGCTTACTTTGACCGTTCCGACGAAGCGGAGGCCCAAAACCTTCTCAAGGAATTAGAGGAGCTTGTCTCGACTCTTGGAATCGGCATTGTCGCGACTCGATGTGTTTTTGTCAGGGATAGAAACAAGCGTTACCTGACGGGTTCGGGAAAAGCGTTAGAACTCATCGATGAAGCCGGTGACTATGACGCGGACTGCATTATTTTCGACAATGAGTTGCTGCCCTCTCAGCAGCGGACCTGGGAAGAAGCGGGAGATTTGACGGTGATCGATCGTGAGGAAGTCATTCTCGACATCTTCAAAATGCGAGCGCAAACCAAAGAGGCCAGTCTCCAGGTTGAACTGGCTCGGATGCAGTATTCGCTGCCACGTCTTGCGAGGATGTGGACTCACCTCGACCGTCAGCGCGGATCAGGTGGCGGAGGAGGCGGTGGTGCCGCCCGCGGGGAGGGTGAGCAGCAGATTGAGGTTGATCGCCGGCTTGCCCGAAAGCGGATCGAAAGAATCAAAACGGAATTGAATGAAGTGCGCCGCAACCGCGAGACACAGCGAAAGCAGCGGGCTGATGAGGGGATCGGACAGGCCTCGATCGTTGGATACACCAATGCAGGAAAGAGCTCGCTCCTCAATATCCTCGCCGGCGCGGATGTCCTCGCCGAGGATAAATTGTTTGCGACACTTGATCCCACGACGCGACGCATCGAGTTGCCGGACGGCCAGCCGCTCTTGATGACTGATACCGTGGGTTTTGTCCGAAATTTGCCCCACCGGCTCGTTGAGGCATTCAAAGCGACTCTGGAAGAAGCCGTGATTTCAGATTTTCTGATTCACGTTCTCGATGCGAGTGCGCCCGAGATTTTTGAATTTCACGAAACAACTCTATCGGTGCTTCGCGAACTGGGAGCGGCTGACAAGCCGATGATCACGGTGCTGAACAAAGTCGATCTGATTACCGATGATCTTGACCGCCTTCACGAACTGAAGAGTCATTTTGACGAGAGAACAGTTTTCATCTCAGCCGTGACCGGAGCGGGACTCGATACTCTAACGGGTCGGCTTTGCGAAATGATGGTGGACCGGGTCGCGCGCCTCACTTTGAAAATTCCGCAGGCGAGGCAGGACCTCGTCGCTTTGTTGCATCGTGAAGCGAAGATTTTGACGACGGAGTATGAAGGCAATGATGTTGTCCTCAGCGCCATCGTCCCTCACGTCATCCGGCATCGGGTCGAGGAATTCAGTATCGCAGGGGAAAATCTCAATTCTTCCAGTTCGATGAGTCCCTCGTAACTATGACCTTCGTGTCGCGGGAAGGGCGCCGGGTGGATGAGACGAAACTTCAATTTCGAGGGTTAGGTCCGGGATTCAATACGCCGGGGTTTTTCATCCTGGATCTGCCGCGGTTTTTCAATCGCTACCGGTTTTCTCGGCATTTTGACCTCATTGGAAGGGGCAGACTCAGGGGCTGCCGCTTTTTCAGGAGTGAAGAGAAGTTGGCTGAGGGCGACACCGGAGAGAATCCCGCCCGATGATTCAAGCGCTTGTTTCAATTGCTTGAGCGTTTTTCCTGAATGTCGCTTGTAAGAGGTCACCGCGATGGTGTGGTCGACCATGCCTGAAACCACTCCAGCCTCAGAGTAGGAGAGGGGCGAAGGGGAAGTGATCAGCAGGTAATCAAACCGCGACTTCATGTCGTAGATCAGGTCCTGCATTCGCTTGCCGGAGAACAGACCGGAAGGGTCTTCACGCGGTGGGCCGCTTGGCATGAACCAAAGATTGTTTTTCCGGGTTTTCACGACAGTTTCTTCCAGCCTCATCTCTCCAGTGAGATAATCTGAAAGACCGGGATGATTAGCGGCATCGAATTGTCGGTAAACTTGAGGATTTCTGAGATCACCATCGATGAGGAGAACGGTATGACCTGCTTCCGCTATGATGACGCTGAGATTGCTGATCACGCTGGGAAGCTCAGAGTCAGGATCGGCCGATAGAAAGCTGATCATCGAACAATCACCGGCGGGAAGTTTTTGAATTGAGTTCCGAAGAAAACGGTAAGGTTCAACGATGGAGTCAGCAGCACGGCTCAATTTTGCAAGTGGTGCGGAGGGGACCGGCGCAAAGCCAACGAGGAGAAGATCGAGGCGATTTTTGAGGTTGGTGGCAACCTGCAGGGGAGCACTTCTAACCGCAAACAAGCCGACCATGATGACGCCGAGAGCAATGCCAAGTAGTCCAAGAACGGCAGGCAGATACCAGCGACCCGTTACCAAACTGGCCTCGTCCGCGATTGCCGTGTTCAGAATTGAAACGATGGGGCGAGCTTCACGATTTTCGACAACAGCAAGTTGATGACGTGCTTCAAGAGAACGAATGAGGTGTGACTGACGAACAAGATCTTCACGAAGCTTTTCATTTAGCTCTGCGTTGCTATCGGAAGATTCTCTGAGCTGTTGTGAAATTTCGGCGACGGATTCACGCCGACTTTCCAGTTCGAGATTCAAACTTCGAATTCGATCCTCTGCCTCGAGCTGGGCCTCGAGTTCTTTCTGGTCAACGAATTCATCTGCAATCGCATTCGCGAGCATTGCGGCACCGCCTGGAGTGGCGTCGCGGGCAATGATCTCGACGGTTCCGTCTCCGGATCGATAGACGACGGTGACAAGGCGCTTCATCTTTTTCAGTGTGTCCGCGCGATTTTCGAGGTTCCATCGTTTTGAAACCTCGTATTTATCGATCACTTTAAGGAAGAGAACCCCACTCATGAGTTCTGCCCTGGCCTGAGTTCGGACACTCGGAGTCATCGGGCGAACATCGGTACTGCTGCGAAAGACCGGCATCTCGACCTGCGCTTCGGTAAAGGCGAGGCTGGATCTCACTTGGTAACTGACTGGTTTTTTGACAGTTAGATATGAACCGCCAATGAGAAGAATCGAGCCTACGAGAACCACTGAAGTCCACCGTGCACGCAGGGCGAACTTAAAATCAGCAAGGCTATACCCAGCCGCATTTTGGTTCATTACCATAATAATCAGAATATTATGATTGTTAAGATATACAAAATAATTCTTCGATACTTTTAGAAGCGATTTTACCTGCGCGCGATCACCCTGGAACTCAGGCTTTCTCCAAATCTTTCAGCTCGGACTGAAAACCGCTGCTGAGAATTGGAAACCGACACCACGTTTTCGGGTCGAGATTCTTGTCATCGAGGTGAAAACCGGGCGCATAGCGTTCGCGTTTCCATTGGTTCCGACTCCAGAGTCGAAAGAACTTGGCGACCCACTCTTTGAGAATTTCCGGACTGTAATCAGTGTGGGATTCACACATGAATTCCCAGACTTCGACCGGGAGCTTTTTGTCGCGAATCGCCAGTTTTTCGATCGCATCGAGAACCGGGTAGGGCATTAGATCAGATTCGTCCGTTTGTTTGTCTTCAGAAGGTCTGAGTTCTGCAGTCGGGGCCTGAACATTGATCGCGCTCAACTCGGGGATCGGTTGAATGTCGGGTTGGCAGCCTTCCGATTCCATCCAGTTGAGCCACTGATTCAAAAAGGCTTTGTCGATTCCGGAAATGGGACTGAGCCCTCCGCTCGTGTCGCCGTCCATTGTTGCGTAGCCGACGGCTGCCTCGGACCGATTGCTTGTCGAAAGGAGAAGCGCATTTCGAATGTTGGTGAGCATCCAGACTCCAGGAGCGCGGACGCGAGCCTGAATGTTTTGTAAGGACACATCGTCAGTTTCCCAAGTCAGTTCGCGACCGAGTCCTTTCTCGACGATGGCCCGATAGCCTTCGACGAGCGCATCGACATCCCACTCTTGAAAGTCCGCCTCAATCGCGTCGGCAACCGTTTCGGCAGCACTCCGAGTCGTTTCTGAACTGTTGCGAGTGCTTTGATAGACACAGGAAAGCAATTGAGTCACGAGCGGGCGATCATCAAAACTGATGTGCCCGAGCTTCTTTCGGAAACCCTCTTCGCCGAGGTCGTCAATTGCGAGGTCGGCCATGAGTTTCACGAGGACTGCCGTCGCTGCCGAGTCGGCACCGCCGCTGAGGGAAACAACGAATCCACCGGAATAACTTTTTCGCAGGTAGTCAAACAGTCCCAGCGCCATGGTACGGGTGAACTCTTCTTCCTTCGAATCAGCGGCGAGATCAGCATGGCTGAATTCGGTTGTGTAGGGTCCCTTCCATGTTGGAGAAAAATCGACCTTCACAGTGAGGTCATCATTCTCGCCCAGAATGGGGCGGTGACTCACCTGACGGGCCTGATGAAGCCTCGTGAGATTCAGATCGATCGTCGCTGCTGTCAGGATGTGATCGTGAAAAGAAAACCGCCGTCCTTCCGCGACATATTCGCCCCCGCAGGCGATAACGGTTCCGCCATCGTAAATGACTCTCCCTGCTTCGTTGCCCAGCAAATTGGCGTAGACGTAGCCGCAGGCGAAGGCACGCGAGCCTTCGAGAACGAAACGCTCGCGAACCATTTGTTTTCCAAAAGCAAAGTGGCTCGCGCTGGGGTTGAAAATCAGGTCGACCCCGCGTCGGGCAAGGCGGGTGCCGGGACGATTCGCGACCCAGGCATCCTCGCAAATCTCGAAGCCGAGACGTACGCTCCCGATCTCGAAAACAAGATCGCCGATCGGGATCTTCTTTCCATCCACCTCGAGCAACTCGACCTCACCCTCGGCCCACGGTTTGAACCATCTCGTTTCGTAGTGAAGCCCATCGCCCGCTAGATTTTGTTTGGCAACAAAACCAGTGATTTCGCCGTCTGCGATCAGTGCAACAGCGTTGAAAACACAACTTTCAAACCAGATCGGAAGTCCTGCCGCCACGACGATACCCTTGCATTTTGGTGCCAGTTCGATCAGTGATCGCATCGCCTGATCACCCACTTCGGGTGAGAGAAACATGTCTTCGCATCCATAGCCAGTGATGGCGAGCTCGGGGAGACAAAGGAAGCCAACCCCTTTTTCCCGCGCTTCATCAATGGCTTCGGAGGCACGCCGAAGATTACCCTCCCAATCAAGAGGGGTCTGGTTCAAACAAGCGGCGCCGGTGACAATGCGGTTCATAGGATTGCGAATCATACTGTCCGGTAAGTTACGCTCCGGGGCAATACTGAGTTTTTCCTTCCCCGACTTGCTGCGAAGCGGGGCGCGGTTTATCAATTCCCTATGCCCGATCTTTACCCGATTGCCCGCAAGATTCTCTTCTCACTCGACGCTGAAGCCGCCCACCAAGCGACGATTGCCATGATGAAAACAGCCGACGCCTTCGGAGTTCTCGGTCAGTTAACAGGGTTGAATGACCGACCTGACCCTGTTGAGTCACGGGAGATCGAGGTCATGGGTTTAACCTTCCCCAATCGTGTTGGACTCGCCGCGGGGATGGATAAGAAGGGTGAGGCGATCAGCGCCTTTGGTAATCTAGGATTTGGTCATGTTGAAGTCGGCACTGTGACGCCTCTCTGGCAGGCCGGAAATGAGAAGCCCCGTCTCTTTCGACTCAAGGAACATGACGCGATCATCAATCGAATGGGATTTAACAACCCCGGAGTTCCCGGAATGATGGAGAACATCGAGCAGTCAAAAAAGGGTTTCGATGGAGTTCTGGGAATTAATATCGGAAAGAATAAGGACACGCCGAACGAAGATTTCATCGATGACTACCTCAAGTGTCTTGAAGGAGTCTACGAAGCGGCCGACTACATCACTGCTAACCTATCCTCGCCGAACACTAAAGGTCTCCGCGATTTGCAAAGTGAAAGCACCTGCCGCGAATTGATCCTCAAGCTCCAGGAGAAGCGTGAAGAGTTGAAGGCAACATACGGAGGGAAATATGTTCCCCTCGTCATCAAGATCGCTCCCGACCTCGCTGAGGATGCGGTGAAAGCGCTCGCAGGAGTCTTTTCAGAAACGAAGATCGATGGAGTCATCACGACGAACACGACTATCGAACGCGAGGCCGTCGCCGGGCACGAGCATGCCGACGAAGCGGGCGGCTTGAGCGGAGGCCCGCTCACTGAAAAAGCGACCGAAATTCTTGCCCTGCTCCGATCCGAAATGGACGAATCCATCCCCATCATCGGATCCGGTGGCGTCATGTCCGTCGCCGATGCACAGGCGAAGATCGATGCAGGGGCGAGCCTCGTGCAGGTGTATACCGGGCTGGTCTACCGCGGGGCTGAACTGGTGCGCGAAATTGCCGATGAGGTGGGGTGATTTCGCAAGGATTCGATCCCTGCCACGCCCCTACGCAGCTCCCTCGCTGGGCATCATGTAAGTGAGTAGCTGACCAAGGCGCTCACGCATTTGTGAACGCGGGGTAATCAAATCGATGAGGCCATGCTCGAGGAGGAACTCGGCGGTTTGGAAACCGGAGGGAAGATCCTGATGGGTCGTCTCTTTGATGACGCGGGGACCGGCAAAACCGATCATGCAGTTTGGCTCTGCCATATTGATGTCGCCAAGGGTCGCGAAACTCGCGGTGACCCCACCGGTGGTCGGGTGGGTGAGAACAGAAATATAAGGAAGGCCGGCGGCGTGGTGACGGGCGAGAGCACCGCTTGTTTTGGCCATTTGCATGAGGCTGAGAATGCCTTCATGCATTCGGGCACCGCCAGAGGCACTGATGATGATCGCGCCGCGCTTTTCTTCGGTCGCAGTTTCGATGGCGCGGGTGAGCTTTTCCCCAACCGCAGAGCTGAGACTGCCGCCGAGAAAGCGAAAATCGATCACGCTGAGAGTGACAGGATTACCGAGGAGCGTTCCGCGCCCGGTAAGAACGCCTTCTTTCAATCCCGTCTTCTTCTGGTTGGCCTTAATTTTATCGCCGTAGCCTTTGAATCCAAGGGCATCGATGGGCTCGAGAGTGGCGTCGAGTTCATCGAAGGAATCAGGATCCAACAACATTTGGACCCGCTCCTGAGAGGTGAGGGTGAAATGATGATCGCACTTGGTGCAAACGCGGTGGCGCTGCTTAAGGGTGATTTCATCAATGATCGCACCACAAGAGGGACATTTATTCCACAAGCCTTCCGGCATGTCGGATTTCTTTTTCCCAAGTGTTTTGATCGAGCGCTTTTTAAAGATGCCCATGGTTGGAAGCCGGGGTTCGGGGTGTGTTTGTGTATCTAAAACCGGAGGAATCCAGCGGTCTGCGTGTGCTCAAGCGTAGCGAATATTGGCTTATTAACAACCAATTTTCCATGATCCTCAGCTCAGCCTCGAAGGACTGAGAGCCCGACGATGCGTGACCATTCGCTTGAAACGGCGTCTCCGGCGCTCCTGAGGATTTCAGCACATTCAGAGACGGTTGTTCCGGTGGTCATGACGTCGTCGATGATGAGAATCCCGTGCTCGTTGACGAGTTCTTTGCTCAGCTTCTTTCGGAGTTGGAATGCTCCCTTGAGATTTTTGAGGCGTTCCCGTCGATCCAGCTGCGCCTGCCGGACGGTATGGCGGGATCGCTTCAAAACCGGGGCCAGCTTAAGATCGATCTCAGGTGGGGCATGCCGGATAAATTCGCGGGCGATTTCCTGAGATTGATTGAATCCCCGGCCCCTCTGCCGCTTTGGGTGCAGTGGAACGGGCACGACGAGCCACGAGTCGATTTCGTGAAGTCGGGTGTCGCCCCAGATACTCTGCATGAGCTTGCCCATGAGGCGCGAAAGGTGGAGCTGTTTGCCGTATTTGTAGGCATGCATCATCGCCCGCGCTTCGCCGCTACTGCGATAGGCGCTCACCGCAAAATCGAAGGCCAGTTCCCGGTCTCCGCAGTTGCCGCAGCGGAGGCTCATCCCTACCGGAGCATCGTAGCTTTGGCCGCAGACAGGGCAGTAGCCTTGAGGGATTGGAACCAGTTTTTCTTCACAATCGTGGCAGAGGAAGGGCACTTCGATCTGACGCTGCGAGCTGAGCGGGACATCACATCCGGCACACTGAGGCGGATAGATCCAGCCCGTGGCAGCCTGACGCCACTGCTCGAGCCAACTCATTTTTCGGTTTCGGCAAAGGGATCGCGGGGAGACTTGCGGAGGAAAAGCCAGACGCCGGCACCGGTGAGAAGAACGATGATTGTGGAAACCAGCCCAACCCGCAACGTGTCACCCAGCCAGGGCATCATTTCGGCGCGCTCAAAGGCTCGCGAGGTCATCGGACTCAGGGTTTTGACGCCGAAGACCCATCCGGCGTGTAGTCCGATTCCGAGCCAGAGAGAACCGGTTTTCATACGGGTGTATCCGAGAACAAGCCCGATCGCGAAGAGCACTGCGAATTCGGAGAGCAGGAAATAGGGATCTGCAAATTGGGAGAAGAAGTATTGAAAAATCCGTCCGACCATCCAGAAGCCCGTTCCCCAGGTTACGGGACCGATTTCGAGAGTCGGCGGTGCGTTGAAAAAGTGGATCACGGCGAAGAAAATCGCGATCGTGAAAAAAAGCGGAACAGGTTTCAGGACCTTCGCAAGCACCGCCTGAAGAGCGCCGCGAAAGACAAATTCTTCGAGGAATCCTACGGCAAAGCCGGTTCCCAGTGCCTGGAGGAGAATCTTGGAAAGAGTCTTCCCGGCGTCGCGAGACTCATACCATCCCTGATTCAAATAGAAGGCACCCAAAAGGAGGAGTGTTCCTCCGGCGACAACGAAGCCAAGGAGACAGTGACGCCACCAGGCAGGATTCGGTTCCAGTTGGAGAAATGCTTTGATGCCGACCTTTTCGTCCCGACCGGCATTCATCCATTTGAGAGTTGGCCAGAGAAGTAGGAGCGCACCGAGGAGGACGGCGCGGTTGAAGTAACGGGAAAATTTCGCCCGGTCCAATGATCCATTTAATCCCTCAAGAAATCCGCCTTCGAGCCATTTCTCGGCGACAACATATTTGCCGGCGAAATACAGAGGTGGCGCCAGAAGAGCGGATAGAATCACGATTCCTGACAAAAAGACCAGGATTTTGAACGCGCCTGACCGCCAGAAGGTCTGTCTTTCCATGTCAGCCCGATAAGCTAAAAGCGAGATTATTGCAACGTTCCAGACATCCTCAGAGGACCTCACTGCGTCTCACAAAAGGCTTTTCCACGTTATCTTAACAGTGTAGGGTTCCTCCCCGAATCCCTTTGCCGGGATTCCGAACACTGATAACACAGATTCAGACTCTTTCTTATGTCGCTCAAACGCCTGCCTTTCTTTTTACTCCTGCTCATCTTTACGTTGTCGGGTAACCTAACTCTTCGTGCTGAAACTCAGTATGGCGATCTTGCCTACAAGGTGGTGCAAATGCTTGAGGAAGAGCACTTTCTCCAAGAGCCATTCAACGATAAAATGTCGGCGCGTGTCCTTGAGGGCTACCTCGAGATGCTGGACTTCAGCCGAATCTATTTCACGAAGGAAGACGTCGATGGTTTCCGCGCTCGCCACGAAAAGACGATTGATGATCAGGTTAGAAACGAGTCGATTCCTGCTGCCTTTGAAATTTACAAAGTCTATCAAGAGCGTATCGCGAGCCGGGTCACGATGGCGCAGGATCTCGCGAAGCCCGAAAATTTCACCTATGACTCTGACCGGACAGTCCAGATCTCCCGCAAAGATCTTGATTGGGCAGCAGCGGGAGAAGCCCATGACCAACTCTGGAGCAACCTGATTGAGGGTGATCTCATTCGTGAAAAGCTCATCGCTGATGCTCTCGCACGGGAAGAGGCTGAAGAGCGTGCTGAGAAACTGGAGAAAGGCGAGCCGGTCGAAGAGAAATCGTCAGAGGCGCAGGAAGAGGACAGCAAATCGATCTACGAGAAAGTTTCGGATCGCTATGATCGAATTCAAAAGCGGGTCGACGAAAACCAGACCGAGGATGTCGCGACCCTTTTTATTAAGTCTATTGCGCGCGCATACGATCCACATTCCGAGTATTTTTCCCAGCAGCAATACGACAACTTCCAGATTGGCATGAACAAGTCTCTCACCGGAATCGGTGCGATGCTTCAGAAGGACGAAGATCAAGGCGGTGCCACGATTGAGGGGCTTGTTGTGGGCGGACCTGCTTTTAAAGGCGGAAGCCTCGAAGTGAAAGACCGCGTCATCGGAGTGGCGCAGGGCGAAGGCGAGTTCGTCGATGTCGTCGAGATGAAACTTTCGGACATCGTCGATCTCATCCGCGGTGAGGTCGGCAGCAAGGTTCGTCTCAAAGTGGTCCCTTCCGGAAAGACCAGCGAGATCAAGCTCGTTGATATCAAACGTGACAAGATTGACCTGAAGGACAGTCTTGCGACGGCGGATTTGATTGAGACTCAGGATCCGACTGGAAAACAGCAGAAGCTCGGGTGGATCACGCTCCCATCATTCTATGCCGACATGGCGGGAGGATCGACGAGCACGACGACGGATGTCATGAATTTGCTGACCCGACTCACGATCGAGGGAATTGACGGGTTGGTCGTAGATCTTCGTGATAACGGTGGCGGATCTCTCGAAGAGGCGATCAATATGACGGGGCTTTTCATTCGTCGTGGTCCGGTTGTTCAGGCTGTCGATTCTCGCAGTCGGGTTGGACAAAAGGCCTCGAACAATATTGAGGCGGTTTATGGCGGACCCCTCATTGTCCTCGTCAATCATGCGAGCGCGAGTGCCTCCGAGATTTTTGCGGCAGCGCTTCAGGACTACGGGCGCGCTGTTATCGTTGGTGACGGGTCGACTTTTGGTAAGGGCACGGTCCAGCAACTGCGCCCTGTGCTTTCGAATCGTCTCGTTCTTCCTTTCAATCGCGAGACCAATCAGCAGGGTGCATTGAAGCTGACGATTCAGACATTTTACCGCATCAATGGGTATTCAACTCAGCGTGATGGAGTGGTTCCGGATGTGCAGCTTCCTTCGATTCTTGATATTGCAGAAATCGGAGAGGCGACGCTCCCGTTTGCGCTTGAGGTAGAGCCGATCCCCCCGGCGGGATATAAGCCCTTCTTTGAGGGAGCCCTGCCTCTCGACCTTCTCAGTCAGGCGTCTGCCGGTCGGGTCAGTACCGGACAGGCTTTCGAATACATCCTCAAGGACATTGAAGAGGAGAAGAAGCGGATTGAGGAAAATAAGATCTCGCTGAATCTCGAGGAGCGGAAGCGCGAAGTGGAGGCTGACAAAAAGGAAGCGGAGGATCGGAAAGAGGAACGCATCGAGCGTTTTGCGAAAATTCGTGAAGAGGAAAAAGACGTATTCACGATCTACAAACTGACGCAGGATAACTTCCGCGACGAAGACCTCACTCTTCGTGACGATCTGTCGGCAGAGGATTTGAGTGGCATGTCCCGCGGCAAGAAGAATGAGGAGGACGAGATTAACAAGGCGCTTGAGTATCCTCACAAGTTTGACCCGTATGAGCGCGAAACCGTGCAGATTATGCAGGACCTTATCGCGATCTCCAAAACGGGTCAGCCGGTGAATATTTCCGAGGCAACTCCTATGCAGAGGGATAAGACGGTTCCAATTCCGGCACGCAATCAGGAGTCGCCGCAGGCCAACTGAGCCTGCCGAGGTCGAGCGGGATTGTATGGTTGATCCAAACTCGTAAACCTTCAGCGGCGTAATAATTCCGTCATGTTCGGCGGACTGGAAGAAGCATTGGAAGGGTTGCAGGTAAACTTGCGGCTCCCGGATCTATGGCAGCAGAAAGCGATTCGTGCCGTCCGGGACGGAAATGACGTCATTGTTTCCGCCCCGACTGGCGCCGGGAAAACCTTTATTTTTGAGCTGCTTGCCAACGAAGGAAAGCAGCATCCACAGGGTCGGCAGGCCGTTTTCACCGTTCCGACCCGGGCCCTCGCGAATGATAAGTGGCGTGAGTGGCGGCGCGCGGGATGGAATGTAGGAATTGCCACGGGTGATCTTGCCGAAAATTTGGACGCTCCGGTGATCGTTGCAACGCTTGAGACCCAGCGAGAGCGCTTTCTTTCCGGCAAGGGGCCATGGCTTCTCGTTATCGATGAATATCAAATGATCGGAGATCGTCGTCGTGGTCTTCATTATGAGTTAGCGGTGGCGCTTGCTCCGGCGGACACTCGCCTCCTTCTCATGAGTGGCAGTGTCAGCAATGCGAAGCGGGTCGAGGAGTGGTTTACGCGATTAGGTCGGCCTGTTTCTCATGTTGAAACGAAAACCCGCCCTGTTCCGCTCGATGAAATTCCGGTGGAGGCATTTCATCGCACCGCGCCAGGGAAGTATCGGAATTTCTGGCAGCGTCTTGCGATCAACACCCTGCTGTCTGACTGCGGACCACTCCTGATTTTTGCTCCTCATCGCAAAGCGGCTGAAAAAATCGCATGGAAAATTGCCGGGGTCTTGCCTGAGGATGACCCCTTGAAAGGTGCTCGGGAGTTTGATGCAATTTGTTCCTCCGATGTTCGGAGGCTTATTCAAAAGCGAGTCGCCTATCACCACTCCGGGCTGAGTTTCGCAGAACGCGCCGCTGTCGTCGAGCCGCTTGCGAAAGCGGGACAGTTGCATGTCATCGTGGCAACGATGGGGCTTGCTGCAGGCATTAATTTTTCAGTACGCTCAGTCTTTGTCGCGGAAACGAGCTATCATGATGGTCCCTATCAACGAGAGGTAAGCCCGGATGAGTTGCTTCAAATGTTTGGGCGTGCCGGGAGACGGGGCCTTGATAAAAAAGGGTATGTCATTGTTGGGGATCGCAGCCCACGAATTTTCGATGCTCATCCTCTCGACCTCCATCGTCAGAATGAGCTGGATTGGCCGACACTGATTCGTCGGATGCATTTCGCTTCGGAATTGGGGGAATCGCCCGTTGAGGCCGCCCGGGAGTTGCGCGACCGGCTTTTTTCCCGCCAGAAAATTCATCTCGGGTTTCGCGATGGCGGAGCGGAGAGGGAAGCGGAGGGCGGAGCGCTCTTCGGCCTTACACCGACGCGAAAGGAGATCCGCAATGCTTTGGGAGAATGGGAGCCGGTTCGTTCGAAACGGGAATCCACGTGCGCGCTATCTGAGGCTCTGAGTTGGAATCGAGGAAGATACCGTCCCGCGGAGGGACACAGCGAACTCATCGCGAATCTCCTCCCGGCGCGGGCGCGGCTTTCCCGTCTCGATCAAAAAGGAGGCGGATCCAGAAAGTATGGCATGGAGATGGCCGTGGCGACTGAATCGGATTCGGGAAATTTTTTACTCACGAAATCGACTCGCAAAGCGATTGGTGAGACAGGAAGCCAATCAGACTATGGGAAGGAAGAAATTGAGGCCCTGCTGCCCGAGATGATCGCTCCTTTGATTGCGCCTGCAAAACTGGAGCATTTCATTCAGAGGGGGAAAAGCCTCTATCTCGTCGGACATTTTCGCGACGCCGAGATTGAGGTGTATCTTGATTCCAGTGAAGTTCCCCTTTGCCAACCGGAGACGCGACTCTTTGAAATTGAGTCGACCACTCATTTCAATGATGAAAATTCCGGAGAAGTGATTGAAACGACTCCGGGGACCGCTGCTCATTCGTGGAGGAAGTTACGACTCATTGACGAGGCCGGAGTTCCAACGAGGCGGGGTGTTCTTTTCAGTTTGTTTCAGGGAGGTGAGGGACTGGCCATTGCAGCAGCGCTGGAGGATCCGCACTACCCGGTTGATGAAATTGTTCTTCATCTTGCTAACCTTCGCGCCGGCCATCGGTTTGAGCTGGATGCCGTGCCCAATGCTGAGCGGCTCGTCGATTCTGTAGGAAGCGAGCGGCTTGCTGCGGCCTCTCGTCAGGCACATGGTGCAGTTGATTTCGAAGGGTATCTGCGACTAGGCTTGCCAGTCCAATATGGTGAAGGTGCGGCCGAGGTGATGTCTCTCATGTTTGAGGGAAAACTGTTTCGCCTTCTCTCGCAGTCCTCCCAGCTCGAATTTGGAGCCGGAGATGTGGAAAGGGCTTTCGTCGAATGGTTGAGCCTTCTGCGACATATCACCCACGCCCCCGATGTGGACGATGAGCGCTGGCGGGAGTTGAAGGTAGCAGCTGAACAGGAACTCGCGAAACGAGATCGCAGGAGTCCTCTCGCATCGCTTCCGGAGCTGCCTGCGTCGGTGTTACAGAAGTCGCCCCGTCACGGCATTCCGTTTCGATCACTGCGAACCCCTTCTTGAGGGTTTTGAAAAAGTGTCGTATGTGTATCTCATGGAAGTTCTCTCCCCTAACTCAGCAATTCTCGATAAAACTCGTGAGCTCTGCACGCTCATTCTCCAGTCCGGAGAGTACCAGGAGAATGTCGAAAAAATCGAAACATTCTTCAAGAACGACGACGCTCAGGCGACCTATAAGGAGTTCGCGGAGCTGGGCGAAACGCTTCATCAAAAGCAGCAGGCAGGGCTTCTCTCTGACGAAGACGTCTCCGGATACGATGAGAAGCTGAAAGCACTCAAGGCCGATCCGATCACAGGCGAATTCATGGAAGCAGAGCAGACTCTCAATGGGATCGTTGCTCAAATTTCCAAGACTGTTGGAAAGACCCTCGAACTGGGTCGTCTTCCCGAGCCGGAAGACATGGAAGAAGGCGGTTGCTGCGGTGGTGGCGGTTGCGGTTGCTGATTCTACAGCCGCGAACAAAGTTTTTCAGCCAAGCACGTCGTGCGTCGCTTTTTCTAGCGCGTCGATGGCTTGGCTGATTTCGTGTTCAGAAGTTGCCAGTGGAGGCATCAGTGTCAGGGTATCGCGGACGGGGCGGGTGAGCAATCCATGCTTGCGCGCGGCACGACAAATTCTGGCACCTGTTTCTGCTTTCCAGTCGAGGGCTGCTTCCGAACCAGCATCGACGAGATCGATGCCGGCGATGAGACCCACTTGTCGTAGTTCCCCGAAGTGGGGGCAGCGATCCACTGTCTCTCTGAGCCGACTTGAAAAGACGCTGATTTTCGAGGATAGGGACGCAATGACATTATCCTCTTCGAAGACTTGCAGGCTGCCCAGCGCAGCGGCGCAGCCGAGCGGATTGGCGCAGTAGCTGTGACCGTAGAAGAAGGTTTTCAGTTCTTCGTATTCGCCGAGAAAAGCATCGTAAATATGATCGGTTGTGAGGGTGGCGGCGAGCGGGAGGTAGCCGCCGGTGAGGCCTTTGGCGAGGCAGAGGAAATCTGGGATGACCTCTTCGTGTTCGCAGGCAAACATTTTGCCGGTTCGACCGAAGCCGGTCATGACTTCGTCGAGAATCAGGAACACACCGTGCTGGTCACACCACTTCCGAAGCGATTTCAACATGCCGGCAGGCCAGGTTTGCATGCCGGCTGCTCCCTGAATAAGCGGCTCGATAATGAGCGCATTGACTGAGGCGATTACTTCCGGAGGCAGAGCATCGAGATCGTCGAGGCTGGCAATGCGATGAACCTCGTGTCCCAGAGAAGAAAAGCGGTCTTGAAAGACGCCGATTCCTCCAAGCGAGGCGGCGCCCATGGTGTCACCATGGTAGGCCCCTTCAAAAGCAATAAAGCCGTCTCGATTTTTATGGTTTGTGAGCTGACGATGCTGAATCGACATCTTGCAGGCGCATTCGATCGCAGTGGACCCATCGTCAGAAAAAAACACTTTTGTCAGGGTGTTTTCGGGAAATAGATTAACCAGCTTTTCAGCGAGGAGGATCGAGGGTTCGTTTGAGAATCCAAGTGCAGAGCAATGAGCGATCTTGCTAAGCTGATTCTGAATCGCCGCGTTGATCGTCGGGTGATTGTGCCCGTGGATGTTCGTCCAGATTGAGCTGTTTCCATCGAGGTAGCGATTTCCTTCGGTGTCGGTCAGGGTTACCCCTTCCCCGGAGGCAATGATCACGGGATCGTCCCCGGACTCTCTCCAGGCCTGCATCTGCGTGAATGGATGCCAGAGGTGTTCCTTGTCGAGCTGACGCAATTTTTCAGTATTCCCGGGCATCATCAATTACGCTGGCGTGAGACCTCGAGGCCTTTCACCAGGCGGCTCCGAGCTGCGGCTGTGGATTGACGCGGTAGGGCATCCAGACAATGCCGACTGCCTTCGAAGAACAGTTTTTCTTCAGGGGGGAAAGGCTGAGGGTTTCCAACTTCTCATTCATTGGATCCATCTCCTCTTTGAGCTGCTCGACTTCCTCTTCGCATTCGCGCTCAAGATCTTCGAGGTCCTCCCGGTAGTCTTCCACTTTCTCCTTTGCTCTCGCAACGTCGCGTCCTTCTTTCCAGGCGCGTGAGGCACCTGACATCGCGCTCCGGCTCTTTGTGCTGACGCTTCGACCTAACACGGCACCTAGAATGGTGCTGCCGATCTTCATGGCGGTGTCCAGTTTTGCACTGCTGGCCTGCGCCTCCTGTTCCGCGACAGTGTCCATGGCCCGCCCAATCCGGTCTTCGATGGTTTTGATTTTCTTTTCGTAACTGTCCTGCAATTCATCGACTTTTTCGTCGCGGATCTCATGAGCCGCATGAACGAGGCGTGCCCGGAATTCGCCTTCGGTTTCCCCAAGGTTTGAATACTGACCCGTCAACGGGCTCTTGAAAACGGTGATGGTGTGATTGCCATAGAGGTAGTCAACGAGCTCTTTGCCAAGGCTCGTCCAGAGTTTCGAATCGAGCATCGACTGAGGAAGTGGTGAGAACGCGGCCCCATTGATCGGTTCAGTCCCGAGCTGGCTGATCTTCAATTGGTTGGGTAGCTCGAGATCCTGTGACCAGTTCACTTCGTCGGAGGCAGGATCGATTTTGTTGATCATGGCAACGGACTCGGTGCCGGTGATGCCCTTTTTGCTGTCTTGATATCGAACTTCGCCGACGCGGATGACGGCAGGAACATAGTTGATTTCCTCAGGTGGAACGTCGGGTCCGGCTGGAATGAAAAAGTCACGGGCGCCGCGGGGAAGCCTTGGGCGCATTTTCTCAGACTTGGCTGGCTTCGGGCTTTCTGCTTCGGGGGTTGGAGAGGACGACACTGCCGCTTCGATTTCGGCACGTTTGCCATCCATCAATTTTTTGATCTGGCGGCGTGCCAGCGGGCCGGTTAGATAGCTCATGACCCAGCGCACGTGGAAAACAAGGGGAGCATCTTCATGAACGTTGTTCATCAGAAAGACACGACTGCCAAGACCCGCGAGAAGTTGTTCCATTTTACTTCGATCAAATCCGCTGTCGTTGCTTGAGGCGGCACCTTCGAGTCCATCGAGAACCCTCGCTTTGTCGCGCTCGGTCTGAAGTCTCCCGAGCCACCATGTCCCAATGTTAGAGAGGGCCTTGTAATCGAGGTCAACGGGGTTTTGTGTCGCTAACAAAACGCCAAGGCCGAAAGCGCGGGCCTGTTTCAGCATCGTCATCATCGGCTTCTTCGAGGGCGGCATCGCCGAGGGAGGAAGGTAGCCATAGATCTCATCCATGTAGAGGAGAGCCCGCAAACTGGTTGTGCCGGTCTGAGATCTCATCCATCCAAGCATCTGGTTAAGAAGAAGTGAGACGAAGAACATTCGCTCCGAATCGCTGAGGTGCGCAATAGAGAAGATCGAGATGCGTGGCTTACCTTCCGGTGTATGCATCATGCTCTTGATGTTGAGCGGTTCTCCCTGCAGCCAGGTCGAGAATCCAGGTGAGGCGAGAAGATTATTCATCTTCATCGCGAGTTCGCGGCGGTCTTTCTCTGGACAGACCGTATCGAGGTCCATGACGCCTATTTTTTCAAAGGGCGGAACCTGAATGTGGCGGATGAGACTTTCCAGGGTCACTCCCTGTTCTGCGCGCCATGCGTGGCTGAAAATGTTTGAGAGCAAAATATGCTCCGGGTCCTGAATTGGGTCTGCATCGACTCCGACGAGAGAGAGCAGGCTGGAGACTGTCGACTCGATTCGCTCAGCAAAGGCTTCTCCGTCATCGAGAACTTCAAATTCCGGAACATCGAGTGAACTGAGGATTGAAACGGGAAGTCCGGAATTAGAGCCGGGGGTATAGACAGTCAGATCGACTTTGTCGCGGAAGGATTGGATGCGCTCTGGCCCCTGTCCCCAACTGGCGAGACCGCTTTTCCACATTTCAGCAGTTTTCGCGGCATGTTCATCCGGGGTGATTCCTTTCTTTGTAGCGTCGTCCTCATTGATCCAGGGGCGAAAGTCTTCCGGCGCGAGGTTTGGAAAGGTGAGGAGGAGGTTGGCGATGTCTCCTTTCGGGTCAATCACGATCGCAGGAATGTTGTCCATCGCCGCCTCTTCGAGAAGTGCCATGCAGAGGCCGGTCTTGCCGGAACCAGTCATTCCGAGGACGACGCCATGGGTGACGAGGTCTTTGGAATCATAAAGGACGAGGTCGTCTTCCAGTTCTTTTTCAGTGAGATCGTACTCGCGACCGAGGTAGAATTTACCGAGCTTTTCGTAAGAGTCTGTCTTGATATCCATGATCAGAAATAGGTGGGTTCAGGGAATAAGCGTGTAGCTGATCGATTCGCCGTGAACGCTTTGCATCCCGTTGCGCCCCTGCCATCCCCATAGTTTAAATTTTAATTTCGATCCCGTTTTGCCCGCTTTAGCAAAGTCAGTCGCAGTCAGCGTAAAGCGACCACGACCCGCGGAGGAGGCCGGGAGGTGGATCGTCTTGATGATTTTCAAGCCTGAGCGAATCTCGATCTTCGAAACGAATCCCTGCCTCGTGCGATACTCATAGGGAATTGAGGAGCCGGATTTGAAAATGCGGGAACCACTTGAATTTCTCGTGATGTGTACGTTCGGACGGTAAAGCTGACGTCTTTCCTGACGGCGTAAGGTATCGTTGATTCGGTTTGGGCGGAATCCAAATTGCGCCTCGGCATTCATCGTAAAAAAGCTGCCTGCAACAAGGACCGGAACGAGAAGGAAGAAGAGTGGTCGAGAGGTCATGGGCAAAAGAGTTGGTCCGCATTTACGTTGTCGCAATGGACTGGGCAGTATGATAGGAACTTCACTCCCTAATTTCCAATGTTTCTTATGAGTAAATCAGCTGTCATTCTTTGCGGTCTTTTCACGATTTTGTTTATTTCGCTGACCAACGGAGAAGATTCACGACCTCCAAACGTTGTCATCGTTTTTACGGATGATCAGGGCTACGGCGATGTCGGAGTCTTTGGCGCAGAGGGATATGAGACTCCGCATCTTGATAAAATGGCTGCTGAAGGCCGCACCTTCACACGGTGGTATGCCGCTCAGGCAGTCTGCTCAGCCTCGCGGACGGGTCTCTTGACTGGTTGCTATCCGAATCGTCTTGGCATGCATGGAGCACTCGGACCGGGCAGTGCTCACGGGCTAAACCCTGAAGAGACAACGCTTCCGGAAGTTTTTAAGTCGAAAGGATACGCCACCGGTATGTTTGGTAAGTGGCACCTTGGGGACCATGAAAAGTTTTTGCCGCTGAACCACGGATTTGACGAGTATTTTGGCATCCCTTACTCCAACGACATGTGGCCAATGCACCCGACCGCAAAGCATTTTCCACCGCTTCCGTTAATCGATGGAAATGATTGGCTGCGTCATGCCGACGAGAAAGATCAGAAGATGATGACGACTTGGCTGACGACGAAAGCTGTCGATTTCATCAACCGGAACCGGGAGAATCCATTCTTTCTCTACGTGCCTCATCCGCAACCGCACGTTCCTCTGTATGTGAGTGATCGCTTTGCCGGAACGACGGAACATGGAATTTACGGAGACGTCATCGCAGAGATTGACTGGTCGGTAGGAGAAATCCTCAATGCGATCAGCACTAATGGTCTTGACGAAGACACACTCGTCATTTTCACGAGCGACAACGGTCCCTGGCTTTCCTACGGCACTCACGCGGGTTCTTCGGGGCCGCTGCGCGAGGGTAAGGGGACTTCATGGGAGGGTGGATACCGTGAACCATGCATCATGCGTTGGCCCGGAACAATCCCCGCCGGGACGGTGACCGACACGCCGGCGATGAATATCGACCTTCTTCCAACACTCGCCAATTTGATTGAGGCTGAGCTCCCTGAGCGAAAGATTGATGGGCTCGATGTTTGGCCCATCATTTCCGGGGAAGAGGGCGCGGAAAATCCTCATGATGCATATTGGATATACTACAAAAAAAATGAATTGCAGGCGGTCATGAGCGGCGACTGGAAGCTCATACTTCCGCACACCTATCGGACTCTGGGTGGTCGTGAAGGCACCAGTGACGGGCTTCCGATCAAATATGAAAATCTTAAGTCAGGCCTCGAGTTGTATGATCTCAGTAAAGACATCGGGGAAAGCAATAACCTTGCTGGCTCCATGCCGGAAAAAGTTGCTGATTTAATGAAGCATGCCGAAGCAGCCCGCGCCGAACTGGGAGACAATCTAGTGAAGAGAGAAGGCAGCGGATCGCGCGAGCCGGGCAGACTGACTGAGGAGGAGCGATTGGCGCTCGAGAAAAAACATTGGCCAGACGGAAAGAAAAAGTGACGAGGTGCCGTATTCATCCGCCATCATGGCAGAATACGAAGATCGATACCCCCTTAACACTCCCGGAGCCTTTTACGTCGATGACCAGTGCATCGATTGTGACATGTGTCGTTTGAATGCTCCGGACTTTTTCACCCGTGATGACGAAGGCGCCCAATCCTTCGTTCATCATCAGCCCACTACTGAGGCGGAGAGGAACCTTTGTCTTGAAGCGCTTGATGGATGCCCTGTTGAAGCGATCGGAGGCGACGGACCCGCCAGAGAAATCGATGGGAAAAATCACTCCCGTCTTTCCGATTTCGTGCGACAATAGCCGCCACATGCACATTCAGGATATCTTGGCCCGGGGAAAGACGACTTTCTCCTTCGAATTTTTTCCGCCGAAAACGGAGAAGGCATCCGAGGCGCTTTATGAGACTATCTCAGAGCTCGAGGCTTATGAGCCAGCTTTTGTCAGTGTGACCTATGGTGCCGGTGGCTCGACTCGTGAGCTCACGAACGATCTTGTCGTTCGGCTGAAGACGACGACGTCGCTCGATCCAATTCCCCATCTCACTTGTGTGTGTCATCAGGAAGGCGATATTGAATCCATTCTTTCGCGTTACGCTGAAGAGGGCGTTAGCAATATATTAGCTTTAGGTGGGGATCCACCTCGCGACCTGACCAATTATCGGAAAGCCGACGATGCTTTTCAACAGGCCGCTGATCTCGTCCGCTACATTCGGAATTTCAAAGGGCATGCGGATTCCCGTGGTTTTGGGATCGGCGTTGCAGGATTTCCTGAAGGGCATCCAGGCACCCCGAATCGCCTCAAGGAAATGGATTACCTCAAGGCGAAAGTCGATGAAGGCGCCGATTACATTGTGACTCAGCTTTTTTTCAGCAATGACGACTTTCACGATTTTCGTGATCGTTGTTCGCTTGCCGGAATCAATGTTCCGATCATTGCCGGAATCATGCCTGTCGCTTCAACGAAAGGCATGGAGCGAATGGCCGATCTTGCCGCCGGGGCACGCTTCCCCGCTAAGCTCTTACGTTCTCTCGGCCGTGCCGGTGATGATTCAAAAGCGGTCGAGAAGGTGGGGATCCATTACGCGACCGAACAGTGCTCAGATCTTCTTGAGCACGATGTAGCCGGGATCCACTTTTACACTCTCAACCAGTCTCATGCGACGCGTGAGATCTATGCGAACCTGGGGCTTAAGACCTCCGCGTCGCTCGTAGCTTGATCCTGGCGAATTGATGAAGCGTTTCCCCTGGCGCATCGTTCTCTACCTTGTTTTCCTGCTCTATATCTTTCTGGATTTAAAGGTTTGTCAGGGGCCGCTCAGTCAAGCATTCTCAGAGCGGCAAAGCACCCTCGAAGAGGCTGCAAAAGATCAAAATTGGGTTGCCTTGGTGAATCAGGAGCCAATTTCCTCTGATCAGCTTCGGCTCGCTGTTTTCCGGCATCTTTATCAGCGGGGGAAGGAAAGTGATGCCATCCCTGAAAGGAATCATGAAATGATTCGCAGAGCCGTCCTGCAGTCACTGATTGATGATTTGTTAGTGAAGCAGTACGCTGACGGGGAAGGGTTTTCTGCTTCTGATGAAGAGATTTCCGGTTTCATCGAAACATGGGAAGCCCAGTTTGGTTCTCTCGAAGAACTTGAGGAGAGGGCTGAACTTCAGTCTCTTGAGTTAGAGGAACGACGGGCTGAACTCGGCCGAATTTGGTCGAGAAAGAAATGGCTTGAGAAACGAATCGCTCCCGGAATCGATGTCACTGATGAAGAAGTTCGTGAATGGTTCGAAGCGAACCGGGAGAGTGGAAAAGGCTTTTTGGAGCCGGAGAAAATCCGGGCCCGGATTATTTTTCTCAGTACCGTGATCAATGATGATGATTCGCGCGAAAAGCTGATTCGCAGGATTCATCGACAGATTGGAGAGGGGGAGGGAACATTTGAAGAATTGGCAGAAGAATTTTCTGAGGATCTCCGGACGAAGAAGCGGGGAGGGGACATGAACTGGTTTGCCCGGGACAGGGTTCCGGATGATTTTGGGGAAGTCGTCTTTGCGCTGGAAGTAGGGGCGCTTAGTGAACCTTTTCGTACCTCGATTGGATGGAACCTGGTGAAAATAGAAGACCGACAAGACGAGCGACCTGTTTCATTCGAAGAAATCGAAACTGAAATCAGGCATCACCTCGAAAATCAACGAACCGTTGAGACGATCAAGAGACTCATGAAGAAGCTTCGCACGGTCGCGAATATTCGATTGTTTCCGGAGAACCTTTGAAGCGATTTGGTCCCGTCAGCTAACTTAGGTAAGCAGATAAGCCCTGAACTCCGCCCTCACGGCCAAAGCCGCTCTCTTTGTATCCTCCAAAGGGGCTGGTGGGATCGAATTTGTTGAAGGTATTCGCCCAAATAACGCCGGCCTTGAGCTGGTCCGCGATGCTGAAGATTTTGCTTCCTTTGTCCGTCCAGATTCCGGCGCTTAGACCATAGCATGTGTCGTTGGCGAGGCTGACTGCCTCCGCCGGAGTACGAAACGTCATGATGCTGAGAACCGGGCCGAATATTTCCTCACGAGCGACCCGGTGGCTCGAGGTCACTCCGGTGAAGAACGAAGGACGATGCCAGAAGCCTTCCTCCGGAATCCGGCAAGACGAAGTATGCAACTCGGCTCCCTCCTCTTCCCCTGTTTTGACCAGTTCTGTGATTCGTTTCAATTGCGCCTTTGAGTTGATCGCGCCGATATCAGTATTTTTATCGAGCGGATCGCCGACGCGAAGAGTTTCGATGCGGCGTGAGAGCCGGGCAACAAAATCATCGTGAATCGATTCCTGAATGAGGAGGCGACTGCCTGCACAACAAACGTGTCCCTGATTGAAATAGATCCCGTTGATGACTCCTTCGACGGCTTGATCGATAGTGCAGTCGTCAAATACGATATTGGCTGCTTTTCCCCCCAGTTCGAGAGTCAGCTTCTTCGGGGTTCCAGCGACAGATTGCGCGATGCGTTTTCCGACCGCGGTGGAACCGGTGAAAGCTATCTTGTCGACGTCATCATGTTCGACGAGGGCCGCGCCTGTTTCCCCGGCACCACTTACGATATTGACAACGCCCGGGGGAAGGCCGGCATCCTGAAAGATCTCCGCGAGGTGCATTGCGGTGATGGATGTTGTTTCCGCCGGCTTGAGGACGACCGTATTGCCGCAAGCCAATGCCGGGGCAATCTTCCAGGCGGCCATGAGGAGTGGAAAATTCCACGGGATGACCTGGCCGGCAACGCCGAGTGGTCGAGGGTCCTTGCCGGGAAACGCGTATTTCAGCTTGTCGGCCCAGCCGGCATAGTAGAAAAAGTGTGCTGCGACGAGGGGGAGATCTACGTCCCGACTTTCTTTAATAGGCTTGCCGCCGTCCATTGACTCGAGGATCGCCAACTCGCGCGCTTTTTCCTGAATGATCCGGGCAATGCGGAAGAGGTATTTCCCACGCTCAGCAGGAGGCATCGGACCCCAGACTTTTTCGTAGGCGCGCCTTGCGCTTTTCACGGCGAGATTGATGTCTGATTCTTCCGCCTTTGCAATGCGGGCGAGACGTTTCCCGGTTGCAGGATTAACCGAGTTGAAATAGCTGCCGGATTGGGGTGCGACAAATTCTCCATTGATGAACAGTTCGTACTGCTTCTTCAGGGGAACCGGGGTTGTTTCCGGAGCGGGAGCGTAACTGAGGGAGCTTCCAAATTTGAGATGATGTTTCTTTTTGTCCATCCTAAGGTGCTGCTAGCTTTTGGAAAAATAGTCAGCGCTTTGATAATTACCGTCGATGAGTTTGGCGAGTTGAAGTTCCACGTCTCCGAGGAGTGAACTGGCTCCAAAGCGGAATAAATCGGGAGTGAGCCAGTCGTCACCTAGAGTTTCTTTTACCATGACGAGAAACTGAAGAGCCTCTTTTGCCGTTCGGATTCCGCCGGCTGGTTTCACTCCGATTCTTTTCCCGGTTTTGAGGAAATGATCACGAACCGTTTCAAGCATGACGAGGGTGACGGGCAGAGTCGCAGCCGGGGAAACCTTGCCGGTTGAGGTCTTAATGAAATCACCGCCCGCTTCAATCGCGAGCTGACTCACGAGCCTGACGTTGTCATAAGTTTGGAGTTCACCCGTCTCGAAGATAACTTTGAGGTGAGCTTTTCCACAGGCTTCTTTGACTGCGGAAATTTCATCACTCACTTCAGCGAGCCTGCCTTCTAGAAAATTACCTCGACTAATGACCATGTCGATTTCTTGAGCCCCTGACTGAACTGCATCTTTCACATCGGCGAGCCTTAACTTTAAAGGATATTGCCCGCTGGGAAATCCGGTGGCAACAGAGGCGACAGGAATGCTGCTTCCATCGAGTTCCTCCACGGCGTGAGCCACTTGATTAGGGTAGACACAGACCGCACCGCAGGGTGGACAGTCATATCGCTTTGCCATTGGCTGACGTGCTTTGCGGCAGAGGCGTGAGACTTTGCCCTTCGTGTCGGCTCCTTCAAGCGTCGTCAGGTCCATCATCGAAACTGCCATCTTGAGACCAACTGCCTTGGCCTCATTTTTGATGGAGCGTTTCTTGAAGCTTGCGGCACGCTCTTCGAGGCCGACCTGATCAATGCGGGGCACAGGGTAGTTTAAAACAAACGACATGACTTAACGGAGAGGCTTCGTGTCACACTCAGCACATCTTCACCATATCTTTCACCAACTGAAAGTAGAGATAAAAAAGTCCGCGCCAGGAATATCGAAAAGTCCCCGCTTTTTCAGCTAATCGGATGAGTCCGGTCTCAAGATTGTAAGTGATTTGCCGGCCGGTCTCTCCTTGGATCAGTTCAGTCAAAGTTTCGGGGTCTTCTTCCACGAAATGAGTCGTTTCAAGAGACAGGCTATCCATCCAGTTTGAGTGAACTTCAAGAAGTTCGCTGAACGTTTCGGAGGCGGGAGACTGCCGGATTTGAACATCTGGAGCAGCCTTCATCGGATTGCTGAACGGAAGATTTGTCGTCCGATAAGTTGTTCCGTCTTCGCCACGCGAGGTGAGGGTCAGGCACCCCCAGGCGATCCCGTCCTGCTCGGTGAAACAAATGGCGGCCTGCCGCCGGTTCTCGGCGTGATAGAAGAGGCGATAAAATTGATTCATTCCGTCCCATTCCCAGCCGTTGTCAGAAACATACTCAAAGCCCTCTTCCTCAACCTCCTCAGTTAAATTTAAAAAATCGGGGAAGCGAGAGGTATTAGGTGGTGTCGCCTTTTCGAGCGTTTTGTCGACCGGGAGCCGGAGCTGACGGATGCGGGTGAGCAGCTCGACCCAAGGGAGGAGAAACCACATGAGCAGTCCTCCGAGACCGGCAATAATGTTTTCTGTCGGCAGGTAAAAAGCAAGAAAAGTGGCGGCGAGAATGCCGATCGCTCCCAGCTTGCGCAAAATCTTGTGCTGAAAGCTTCGCAGGCCGAAGGAAAAGGCGAGAACGCCGAGAATGATAAAAAGTTCACTCATGTGTCGAGTTCACGATACGACGTGACGATGCGGTGAGAAAGGGGAAATCCAAGTGGATTTGGGTGAGGAAGAAAGCGCGTAACGAACCTTGTTCTACTTTTTCCGTTTAAAAATCGCGACGTGGCGGTCGACCGATTTTCCCTCGGTGATGAGTTCGCGTGTCTCCGGATTGAACTCACTCTTAATCAATTCACCGCCTAGTCGCTGGATCGCTTCGAGTGCGAGCTGGTGCTCCTTGTCGAAGTAGCTCGTGATAATGAGGCGACCATCTTCATCGAGTTTGTTAAGCGCCTGGTCATAGATTTCCTCCCAGGTTTTCGCGCCGTTCCAATAGTTCTGATGACGCATGAAGACGAGGTCGAAGTCTTCCCCCAACTCTTCGTGTCCGTCGAGCTTGCTGGCGTCTCCGGTGAAAAAATCGCATTCGCGGGTGCCGGGTTTACCCTGGAGTTTTTTCTTTCCCCCAAAGCGAAGATTCGCATCGGCGATCTCGCGGGCCCGGACATCGACACCGGTGAGCTTGACTAATCTCTCATCGCCGGGCTCTTTCAGGTCCGCGAGAAAATCGGTGAGGACTTCGGCTTCTCGGCAGTCTCCGCAGGCGAGATCGAGGATGCGGGCTTCGTCTTTTTTGGCAAGTCGGCGGCGGACCGCTTGCTCATCCCCTGAGGTAACTTTCCGCAGCATCTTTCGAAGCCGCTGGAGGTCTTCCTCGGTTTCCGCTTTGAAACGATCGGACATTTTGAATTTCACTCGGCAGCGTGATGCGCCTGATAGTGCTCTTTGAGAACATCACGTCCAAAGTCGCCAGAAAAATCGCGCCAGACAGCGTGAACGTGACTCGCGTTGTTTTGCGTGTTCGCGTATTCGAGGAGAAAGGTCGGACCCTGCACCCGGTAGTAGTGAGGCTCGCCTTTCTCGATTCCACCGGCCCAGGCAAAGACGATCTTATCCATCCCTGCCTCTTTGATTGCGGCGAGGTCGTCTTTGGCCACTTCAGGACGGATCCGGTGCACGTAGGTGTGAATGAGATTTCGAAGCATCGGGCGCTGCTCTTTCGTGAGGTCACCCCAGGCGAGACCGGCGTCACCAAGCGAGCTGACGGTTGAGTCTGCTGAAGTCAGAATGTCGCGAGGAGCTTTTTCTTCCACGATTGTTTTTGCTCGCTGCTCGTTGGAGAGCGCTTTAATTAGTGTCCTTGCGACGTCCTCTTCGGCGGCAAGAACGCGGAGGCCTTTACGTGGGCCTTCCAGGATCTCGCCGGGATTTGAGGCAAAGAAGCTTGGCGTGCTGGAAACAACAGCTCCGTCAGCAATCGTGAAGTTCATCGAGAGGTGATGCCCTTCGAAACGCCAGCCCCAGGCCTTTGATCCGGGCTCGCCGAAGATAGAGACGTAATACATGAGGGTGTCGCGCTTCGCGTCATTTTCCAGTTCCCAGAGCACCTGCTCGAGGCTCATGATCTGAAGGGCAGTTAGATATCCCCGATGACTGAGTCCCGTGCTGAGAAGCCCGTAGGCAAGGTGGCGCTGGTCGCTGCTCATTGATTTCAGCGTTATCCCTCCCCGCATCTCTTCACCCTCGAAAGGTTTTGGAATGAAGTGCCAGTTTTCGCGCTCTTCGTTAGTCAGTTCAAAGGTTGCGAGATCCTTTTGCTCTTCGCTAAGCATGGAAAGCCAGAGTTTTGCGGCATCGGCCATTTCGGTGGCCGCTTCATGGGCCTTCAGCGGGGGTGCCAGAAGTAGCACAAGGAGGGCTGCACATAGAGGAAGTTTCATCATGGCGCGTAGTAAGCCAAGGAAAGCGCGATAGGGCAAGGGCGTAATCAATGCCCTGATGTAACCGCTCGCAGGATTGCGTCGTCTTCTAAAGTGGCGCATTCTAAGATAGCCCGACCGGCCAATGTTTTATTTCGAACCGACAGAGACCCGATACAAAGTGGAGACCGATCTACCAGAAACTGAATGGGTCGCTCGCGCAAAGTCCGGGGATGAAGACGCGTTCCTTCGCCTCGCGACTCACTACCGTGCCCGGGTATGGAAGACGGCATCGAGGTTTACCCGGTCCAGGAGTGAGTTGGAAGATCTCACGCAGGACCTGTTTTTGAAAATTTGGAAAGGTTTGTCGTCGTATCGTTCGGACGCCCCGTTTGAGCACTGGCTCATGAGAGTGACGGTACGGGGGTGCTACGATTTTTTGAGGAAAAATCGTCGTCGTCGTGAACTCGAGCTACTCGTTGACCCACAGGAGAGCCGCGACAGCAGTGATTCACGTTCCGAAGCCGCCCGGTCCCGGCAGGAGGCATGGGAAATTGTTTCCCTGCTTCTTGAGCAGCTTGATGCGAAAGATCGGACGGTGATTACTTTGCTCGACCTTGAAGAGCACTCCGTCAAAGAGACGGCCGCTTTGACGGGCTGGAGCGAATCGAATGTGAAAGTGAGAGCACATCGGGCACGGAAGAAGATGAGGGCCCATTTTGATGACCTTGGATTGGAAAGATGATGAAGACGAATACGCCATTGGAAACTCTGTTTGATGAGGCCCGGGGCCATGAGGCATTCGGTGAGCCGAATCCCTTCGGGTTTGAAACGCGTTTGCAATCAGCCATCGCCGAATCCGGTCTTTCCGGAATAGAAGTGATGGGCCGTCTCTCGTGGCAGTTCACGATTGTCTGCCTGCCCCTTTTGCTCACAGCTTCTTTATTGCTTGGATTCCAAAATTCCGGATTCCTTCCTGAAGGACTGGGAGGCGTGGTGTCGCAGTGGTCTCTTCTTATTCCCGTCGATATTTTTTAGGACATGGCCAAGCGTACAAAACTCAAGGCTGGTTGTGGCCTCGTTTCGGTCTTCTTCGTGGGCGCGCTTTGCGGGGCCCTTGTCCTATTCTTCATTCTCGTGAAAGTGATTCCGTTGAGCGAAGGATGGCGTGACGAAGAATCAAAGGAGTTCGTCCTGAACCACCTTGCCAATCGCCTGAAGCTGACCGAAGCGCAGATCGAGCAGATTCGCCCGATTACTTTTTCAGCTCTCGATGAGCGTTATGAGCACCGGAAGCGCTATGTCGATTCAGACGTTGAGATTACAGGGCGCGCCTTTGAGGAAATCTGCGAAGTCCTCGAGAACGAACAGGTAGAAAAAGCAGAGAAAATATTCGAGCGGTGGAAGCAGAGCAAAGAACGCTTTCTGATCGGGAATGAGGTGAAAGCGAGCCTCGAAAACTGACCCGTTTATCCGTTCCTGCTAGCTCCAACTGATCTCTGTTTTCACAGAACGGGCGAGAAAGCACTCATGATGGGCTTTTTGGTGGAGCGTTTCGATTTGCTCGGTTGTCGGCTGCTTTTCGCCTGAGAAAACGATCTCCGGATTCATCTCCAATTTCGCGAGCCATGGTTTGCCGTCATCGGCTTTCGCGAGATGGCCCACGGCGTTGTCTAGATAGGAATCAACGACAAACCCACTCATCGAAGCAATCGCAAGAAAGGTCAGCATGTGACAACTCGTGAGTGCTGCGGAAAAGGCTTCCTCGGGATCGGTGCAGTCCGCATCTCCCTCATAATCGGGTGCGGCGGAGGCGCGAAGTGACTGGCTGCTGCGGGGAAACGTCCATTGATGAGCTCTCGGGTATTCTTTATAGCCGAAACCATGATCGCCGCGTTTCCATTCAAGAGTAGTCTTATGTTCGCTCATGAGTAGTGCTTCGGGGAAAAATGGACGGAGATCAACGTGATTTCCATATTTCACGTCGCAATGTTATTCGCTGATTTCGGTGGCGGGGAAAGACGGGAGTGCTAGGATTTTCCATGCAGAAATTCCCTCCGATCTACCTGCTTAGCCTTTTCTGCCTGCTCTCATCGGTGCTTAATGCCGATCAGATTTCCGAGCGCTTTGAGAAAGAGGTCTCAGAGACGGTTGCTCTTGACTACCTGCTCTCGATTCCGGATGGCTACAATGCGACAGAATCAGGCGATTGGCCGCTCGTCATTTTTCTGCATGGGGCCGGGGAACGGGGAAGCGATCTTTCCAAGGTAGCGGTTCACGGGCCGCCAAAACTCGTTGCTGAGGGTACTGAATTTCCTTTCATTCTGGCCTCTCCCCAGTGTCCGGAGAACGAGTGGTGGACCGAGCAGCCGGTTCTGAGATTAATTGATCATCTTGAAGCCACCTATCGAATAGATTCCTCTCGAATTTATCTTACCGGGTTGAGTATGGGCGGCTATGGAACCTGGCATTTTGCCTGTGAGGAGCCGGAGCGTTTTGCAGCGATTGCGCCCGTTTGCGGAGGAGGGGTGCCTTATAAAATGAGGTGGATTAAAAGCCTGCCGATATGGGCTTTTCACGGCGACGAAGACAGCGTGGTTCCGCTTGAGGAGTCTACCCGGCTCATCGATGCATTGAAGCGGAAAGGTAACGAAGAGGTAAAGCTCACGATTTATCCAGAAACGGGGCATGATTCCTGGACTCCTACGTATAACAACCCGGAACTCTTCTCTTGGATGCTTTCGCATCAGCGGAAAGAGGCCTCTGCCAACTGATTCGAAACCGTGTTGGAAGTCATCCATATCAGCGATACACACTTCGGCCCGGACCGGTCTCTGGACATCCGCGGTGCAAATACTTGTGCCCGCGCTGAGGCGCTGGTGAAGGCAATTAATGAGCTACCGTTCGAACCCGACTTTATTGTTCACACGGGAGATGTGGCAAATGACCCCGATATCAGCGCCTACACTCTCGCTCAAGAGGTTTTGTCCGATCTCAAACCACCGATTTATTACGCAACGGGGAATCATGATAATGTTCCCATGATGAGAGAGAAGCTGATTTTTGGTGAGCATGTTCCTCTGATCGGCGATTCAGCGAATCAACTTTGCTACCGCATAGGAGGAGTGGTCGCAGAAAAAGTTCAGTTCTATGTTTTAGACGGTTGGGTGCCCCCGGAAGAAGGGCCTCACGGGTTTTTGAGTGAGAATCAAATCGAGGCTGTCCTCGCCGACATTTCGGGAGATAAACCAGTCGCTGTTTTTCTTCATTATCCTTTGGTGCCTGTGGGATCGAAATGGATCGACGAACGGTTGCTGACGCGGAACGGCGTTGATTTCCAAAATAAGCTTCTCGCGGCTGCAGGGAGCAAGCTTAGGGGCATATTCACCGGCCACCTTCATCGCGAGCTCAAGCTATTCCACGAAGGTGTTTTCCACTCGGGAGTTTCCAGTCCCGCCTGCGAATTCACAGCTGGTCCGATTGATGATTTTTGTGATTTTTTGCCCGGTGGACCAATCCCATTCAATCATGTCACTTTTACCGAAGAGGCCACTCTCGTGAAGGGTTACTCGATCCCTTTCGAAGCGTGAGATGAAACGGGCTGTTCTCGTCTTCCTCAAGCTACCGGAAGTGGGGCGCGTCAAAACACGGCTTGCTCGCGGTATCGGCGACGAGGAAACTTTGATTGCCTATCGACAGATGGTGGCGCGAGTTTTTGAGCAATGTAGAAACAGTCGCTGCGAATTACTCGCGATAGCTTTCGATCCTGCTGACAAAGAGACCGAAGTTCGTTCCTGGCTCGCCCCATACCTGAAAGGGTTCACAGGTAAGGCCCTCTGGATACCCCAGATCGAGAGTGATTTAGGCGGGAGGCTTGAAGCTGCCGCCGGAATGGTATTCGAAGAGGAGCCAGACCTTACTTTGAGCATCATTGGAACCGATTGCGTTGGTTTGGATCAGGGGATTTTTGAAGAAGTGAGCCGCAGTTTGGACTCCGGAGTCGATGTCGTCTTCGGACCGAGCGAAGATGGCGGCTACTATTTGGTCGCAATGAAGTCACTGCAGCCATGTCTCTTTCGCGACATTCCCTGGAGCGTTTCGACAACTCTTGAAGCGAGCCTTGCCGCAGCGGATCTGGCCAAGCTGAAGACTCATCTCTTGCCCTCAAGGGTCGACGTCGATACCTCTGCAGAATGGCATCAAGTGAGTGCCCTCGTGAGCCAGAGAACGTGTGTCTTTTTTGATCGTGATGGAGTGGTGAATAGCTCTCCGGGGGAAGGATATGTGCTGAATGCAGAGGAATTCCATCTCAATCCGGGCATTCCTGAGGCTCTGGCATGGCTGAAAATGAACGGTTGGCTTGCGATTCTTGTGACGAGTCAAAAAGGAGTTGGGAAAAAGCTCATGACGGCAAGCCAACTGAACGAGATTCACGAAAAAATGCAGCGGGAACTAGCGAAGAGTGGCGCTAACTTTGATGGGATTTATGCCTACACAGGCACGGATGAATGTCCTTTCCCACCAAAACCGGATCCAGGGATGGTGTTGTCTGCTGCTGAAAGCTTTTTCATCGACCTTCGTCAATCATGGATGATCGGTGATGCCGACCGTGATATCGAAATGGGAAAGGCTGCAGGTCTTGCTGGAACCATTCGGATCAAGGGCGAAAAGGCGATCGGTATCAAAGCAGATCACACCTTGAGTGAGACTGGTGAAATTATTAATTTATTTGAAAAACTTTTATAATTCTGAAAATTTAAATTCTGACTGGCTTTTACATGCCGAATGAATAGAGTAAGTTTTCGAATCCCTGTAGCGGTTCTCAATGATACGGCGACCGCACAACCTCTAGTATTCCATGGCAAGAGCGTCCAACCTCACGATGTGTTCCTTCTGCGGCAAGAGCCATGCAGAAGTCAAAAAGCTGATTGCCGGTCCCGGGGTCTATATCTGCGATGGTTGCATCAACGTCTGTCAGGGAATTCTTGAGAAAGAGCTTCATGAGGATGAAGAAGAGGTTTCGACTGAACTCAGCGTGCCGAAGCCGAAAGATCTCCTCGGGCAACTCGATCAGTATGTGATCGGACAGGAGCATGCGAAAAAAGTCCTCTCGGTTGCGGTTCATAACCACTACAAAAGACTCCAACAGTTTTCTGCGCCGGCGAAAATCCGTGCGCACGGGAAGTTTTCTGAGTTCGAGGATGTCGAAATCGAGAAGAGTAACATCCTCCTGATCGGCCCGACCGGTTCGGGAAAGACCCTTCTCGCAAAAACGCTCGCCAAGGTCCTGAATGTCCCATTCTGTATTGCGGATGCGACGACATTGACCGAAGCGGGTTATGTCGGAGAAGACGTCGAAAACATCATTCTCCGCCTCCTCCAATCGGCCGACTATGACGTGAAGCGTGCCGAGATGGGCATCATCTACATCGATGAGATCGATAAAATTGGCCGGAAGACGGAGAATGTCAGTATCACCCGCGATGTCTCTGGAGAAGGAGTTCAGCAGGCTTTGCTGAAGATGCTCGAAGGAACCGTCTGCAATGTTCCCCCACAGGGTGGCCGCAAGCACCCGCAGCAGGAATATATCCAGGTGAATACCGAGAAGATCCTCTTCGTGTGCGGTGGCGCTTTCGTCGGTCTCGAAGAGATCGTGGGGCGTCGTCTCGGGAAAAAGGTGCTCGGCTTTGGCGAGGAAACCACCACGGTGGCAAGCGAGAGCGACATCGAGAAGCAGCTCCGCAACGTTTCACCTGAAGACCTTCACGGGTTCGGATTGATCCCGGAATTTGTCGGACGCCTTCCGGTTGTTTCGACCCTTCGCCCTCTCAAGATTGCTGAGCTCATTCACGTGCTCACCGAGCCCAAGAACGCGATGGTGAAGCAATACAGTAAGCTCCTCGCGATGGATGGTGTCGATCTCGACATCACCGAGGACGGTCTCGAAGCGATGGCCGAAGAAGCGATTGATCGGGGCACTGGCGCCCGCGCCCTGCGCTCGATTTTCGAAAAGCTCATGCTCGAAGTCATGTATGACGCCCCGAGCCTCGATGGATTTACTCAGGTCACGGTCGACCGCGAAGTCGTCGAAGGAAGGAAAGAGCCTAAAGTCGTGAAGCAGAAGAAGAAAGCTTCTGACGACGAAGCTGCCGCGGCATAGGGCGGTCAGCTGTTCTGAATGCCCTCCTCCAGAATCCACTGCGCGCCCAGTCCGTGACTGGCTTCACAGAGTGGGTGCATTTTGAAGGCAGGGTCATTGATCGCGGCGAGAAAGTGGGTCGCAGAATTTTCGAGGTGGTCTGGTTGCGCAGGGATATCGAGTGAAGCTCCTTCGGGATGTTCCGATGTCGCCAGAAGGATTCGCCCATTGTGGTCAGGCTCGATGAGGAGTGTTCCTTTGCTCCCATAAAGGGTTGTGCTGTACGAGGTGAGTGCTCCAATCTGAGTCCAGCTTGCCTCGGTCGTGGCAAGAGCCTCGGGGTAGCTGAGGACGAGGATGGCGTTATCCTCGAGGGTAAGATCAGGCTTTAATCCGGTGCTGATTTTTGTGCTGTTCACGGTGGAAGGTTTCCCGAGAAGCACATCAGCGAGAACGGCTCCGTAGCAGCAGTAGTCCATGAGAGCGCCGGCTCCGTTAAGTTCTTTGTCGTAAAGCCATTCGCAAAACTGGGGTGAGCATCCCAGCTCGACTGGTCCTTGATGAGCGGCACGGTATTTAACCTGCCAAAGTTGACCGAGCTCTCCAGCCTGAGCCATTGCGATGCCATGGCGGAGCTGCGGCCACCAGGTGAAGGGCCAATTGATCATAAGGCGGACGTCTGCCGCATCGGTAGCGGCGATCATGCGCTGAGCTCCGGCGAGGCTTGAGGCCATCGGTTTTTCGACGAGGCAGTGAAGTCCTCGCTCTGCGGCCATCACGGTGAGGTCTTCGCTGAGGCGGTTGCTCGCGAAAACGTAGACCGCGTCTAGTTCCTCGTTATCGAGGAGGTCTTCGTAGGAGGAATAGGCTTTTCCGGGGAATTCGGATCGGTATTTTCCAAGAAGTTCTTCGTCGGTATCAGCTGCGGCGACAAGTTTGGCCTGACCCGTTTCCTGAAGCTGCTGGAGATTACTCCAAACGTGATCGTGATGAAGTCCGAGAGTGGCAATGCGTTTCATTGGGATTCGCCTTCGGCGAGTGAAAGGTTAAAAGTGGGAAGGTGGAGTGCGTCAGCTTGACGCCGCTTTCATGGGGAAGACAGAAGCGGCAGAGATGCAGTGGGAATGATTACTTTGACGACTAGTTGATGCCAAATTTTTTATCGATGGGTTTCTGATAGTCTCTCAGAGTCCCGCTCAGAATTTCGTCGACACTGACTTTCCGGCCCGCCTTCGCGGATTCGACAACGGCGTAGGCGCAGGCGAGATCGCGGAGACCTTCTTCGCCGGAACATTCCGGTTGATCTCCGTTCTGAACGGCCCGGAGCCAGTCGAGTTGGGAGAGCGCAAAGTCATTGGTGAGGTTGAGCGGAAAGTGGGCCTCCTTCATCGCAACGGATGCGTTGGCTTCATAAAGCTCAGCGAGTGATTGTTCTTCACTGCCGTCGAGCTGGATGCGATCTCCGGTGACGCGGCCTTTCGTTCCGTAGAAAACGG
The DNA here is from genome assembly GCA_029210205.1 of Verrucomicrobiales bacterium. Taxonomy (GTDB): domain Bacteria; phylum Verrucomicrobiota; class Verrucomicrobiia; order Verrucomicrobiales; family DEV007; genus Arctic95D-9. The sequence goes on from JARGOD010000005.1 coordinate 63,971, forward strand.
GGCCGTCTCCGATCGAGGTTGCGGTGCCATGTCCGCCCCAACTTCCAAACATCGTCCCGGCCGCACCAGTCGCGAGTTCGAAGTGAGCGTAGAAGGTGTCGTCGGCATCGCAGCTGATTGGCTCGACTCGCTTGCCTTCGCGAAGGAGGTAGCGGGTCGGCTCAACGACTTGTGTCTGAGCGGTGACGGTCTCGACTTCGCTGCCTCCGATGTAACGAATCATGTCGAAAAAGTGCGGGCCGAGATCGAGCGCCATACCACCGCCCTGAACGAGGTCGTGTCGCCACGGCGTCTCCGCGACGATGAGATCCGGAGCCCACCATGTCCCAATGTTTCCCATCACGGCCATCTGCAGTTCACCGACAGGTCCTTCGTCACTGAATGCCCAGTGCTGATGGCGGACGCCGACATCGAAGCGGAGATTTTCGAAAACTCCGAAGGTCACGCCGGATGCTTTTGCCTGTTCACACATTTGGCGCGCACCAGCCATCGTGACGGCGAGTGGCTTTTGAGAGAGGACGGGCTTCCGCGCCTTGAAGGCCAGCTCTGCGATCTGGTGATGGAGGCTGTGGATCGTGAAATCATTGATCGCATCAACACGGTCTGAAGCGATGAGGTCACGATAATCGGTGAAAACCTCAACTTCGGTATCAGGCTGAAAATCAAACAAATATTGATCGCCTACCGCGAGCGGGTCGCCGGGAATGTCCGAGACTGCCTTGCGCTGCTCCGGACCTTCGCCCCGCTTCACATAGCTTTGAGCATCCTTCGCTTTTCGCGAACAAAGCGCTGTGATTTCAAAATCGAGGACTCCCGCTTCGCGCAGCAACTTGTAGCCTTCGAGGTGGGCGGCAAGAATTCTCCCACATCCGATAATTCCGATACGAATCATGAAAGAAACCTAGAAGTCCCCCGTAGAATGGCAAAGCGAAATGCATGGACCGTCGAATCCGGTCGACCTAAGATATGAAAACGATGGAGAAAACGGATGTGAAACGACAATTCGAGAAGACTCGCATGAGTTTGATCGAGCGTCTTGGCGATTGGGAAGATCAACGCTCCTGGGATGATTTTTATCAGACATATTGGCGGCTCATTTACAGTGTTTCGGTGAAGTCGGGTTTGAGTCAGGACGAAGCCTTCGACGTCGTGCAGGAGACGGTCTTGTCGGTCGCGAAGCAGTGGAAGAAAGGACAGCAGTATGATCCCGCGAAAGGATCATTCAAAACGTGGCTCATGAACATCACTCGTTGGAGGATCTCCGACCAGTTCCGGAAAAAGCAGCGCAACCCGGCGGCAATGAATCAAGCAGGGGGAACTCCGGGTGGGGATGGAGATCTGCGCAATACCGCGACGATCGAGCGGATGCAAGGTGAAGACGGTGAAGAGGTTCTCGAACGGCTTTGGGAAAATGAGTGGAGATACAATATCTCCGAAGTCGCGATTGAGCGGGTTAAAAAGCTCGTCTCACCAAAGCAGTTTCAGATTTTTCACGCCTACGTCATCAAAGAATGGGATGTTTCAAAGGTGAAAAAAGAACTCGGCGTGAGCCAGTCCCAAGTCTATCTCGCGAAACATCGGGTCGGTGGTTTGTTGAAGAAAGAAGCTGAGGCGCTGAAAAAGGAATTTCAGTGATCTTCCTTCCGAAGGGTAGCGGCGATACGCGAGGATCACTGCTGACTGCGCAGCTTTTCTTTCTCGGCTTCGCACTGTTCTTTCAGCGAGCCGATTTCGCGAGTTTTTTGCGTCTCAAGCTCCTGGAGCTCGGCGTAGTTGCCTGAGGCGGCCGCCTTAGCGATGAGGTCTGTTAAAAACAGTTCACGCTCCGCGATTTTCGCTTTGAATTTGTCATCGACGGCAGCGAGCTCAGCTCGCTGTTCATCTGTCAACTTCACTTCGGGCCCGGATTCAGCGAGCCGCTCCATCGCGAGTTCGTAAGCGCTTTTCATAACTTATTCCGCTTCGTCGGTTGAATCCTCTTTAGCTGAGGATTCTTCAACGGCAGCAGGGGCTTCTTCTTCAGTCTTTGCCGGTTCCTCTTTTTCTGGCTCCGCTTTGGGTTCGCCAAATTGGAGTTCAGGAGTTGATTCGATCAGCGAAGTGATTTCCGGCCATCCTTCAGGACGCTGCATTTGAAAGACGTGAAGGTAAACGCGAACGACGCCGGCACTGTGATCCTGCAGCAACTTCGTCACCGTCGTCTTGAGCTTCTTGGCATCAATTCCCTCAGGAATATCTTCGGCAGCACCTTCGCCGTCATGTTCGATTCCCATTCCGTCGAGGAATTGAATGAGAAGATCCTGATGCGCCTTCATGAGCCATAGCTGAATGACGTGTTCAGCGATTTCGTCGGAAGCCTTGAGCTTCACATTTTTAACGAGCCACTCGATCTGGGCAGGAGCCGGTTTCCTCTGGATAAAAACAGGTCTTAGCTTGCGGTTGGAGGCGAGTGTGGAGAGCGACATGGTGTACACTTCTCGCTGTTCGTCGCGGAGGTACTGAAAAACAGAAGCAGCGGTGGCTGGATCGACTTCCTGGAAAATCTCGTAGGCTTTCATGATGGAGGATTCTTTAAGATCACTGAACTAACATCAGCGAAGCAAGAGTGTGCCAGTAAAGTTTCATCCTGCAACGCATATTCTATAATCGCCATGAGTAGCGAATCGCGTGGATGAGAGTATCGTGCACGCTATGTCCCGGGGCTTCGCGCTTTTTGATCTCGACCACACACTCCTTCCTCACGACACGCAGGCGCTGTTTTGTAACTTTGTGCTCCGCCGTGAGGGCTGGCGTCGCATTTATCTGATCTGGTTTCTTTTGAGTGTGCCTTTTGCGGCGATCCGTCTCATCAGTCTGCGAACCATGAAGCGGGTTTTTTCGAGCTACCTCGTCGGGATGAAAAGAGAAACTCTCGAGGCTCACGTGAAAGCTTTTCTTGAAGAGGACTTTGAACGTGCGCTTTATACCCCGGTCGTAGCAGAATTGGAGCGAAATCGGGAGGCGGGGCGCATTCTCATACTGAACAGCGCCAGCCCGGAATTCTATCTCAAAGGAATCTCCGAAAAGCTTGGCTTTGATCAGTTTATCGGAACCGATATGGAAGTTGGGGAGAAAATGGCATTTTTACCGAAGATCTCAGGACCGAATAATAAGCACGAAGCCAAGGTCGTCGCGATGCAGGAGCGCGGGCTGATTCCGCCGCAAGTGATCGATGAATCGATTCTTTTACCTGACTCATGGGCTTACTCTGACAGTTCGGCAGATATTCCTTTGCTCTCGATCGTCGAACACGGCGTCATGATTCATCCCGGAGAGAAGCTTGAGAGCGTCGGCCTTGAAAAAGGCTGGCGTACTATGACTCCGCCGCGACCCTACAAGGGGAAATGGGGAAACAGAATTGCTGCATTGAAACAGGCCTGTGGCCTCTATCTCGTTGGAGAGGACTGAAACGTCGAGATTCCGTTCGCGATTTTTATTGAACCCCATTAAAACATTCCATGGCTGATCCTGAACCAAACGAAACAATATCAGGCCGCTCCTGGGTTTCACTCTGGGCGGTTTTGATCGTTCAGGCGCAAAACGCGTTTAACGACAATTTTGTGAAACTTGCGCTTATCGGTCTCGCCGTGACGGTTGCAGCGGGAACTGCAATCGGGGACAACATAGAGTTCGTCCTCGCGGCGATGATCCCTCTGCCCTTCGTGCTTCTCGCTCCTGTCGCGGGATGGTTTTCGGATCGTTTCTCGAAGAGTCGCGTCATCTTTCTCTGCCTGATCTCCCAGTTCGTGATCTTCTCATTGATCGTTGGCAGTCTCTATATCCGGTCTGTTCAGCTCGCGATTTTCGGCTATTTCCTTCTCGCGGTGCAGTCCACATTGTTCTCCCCAGCGAAGCAGGGTATCCTGAAAGAAGTGATCGGTTCCCAAAAGCTGGGCTTAGCAAACGGACTGATGCAGATGCTGACAATGGCAGGCATCCTTGGAGGCATGGCTTTGGGAGGAGAATGGTTCGATGCAGGGCTGAAGTCCATCAATGCAGAAGAGGGAGTGGATCCGCAGAACGCCTGGCGCGCCGCGACGATCCCGGTCATCGCAATTGGGCTTGCGTCCCTGCTTCCGCTCATCATCGGGCTCTTCATTAAGCGGACACCGGATCATCCCGGGACGGAATTTCAGAGAAAGATCTTCTGGAGTCACTTTCTTGATCTGCGTTATCTCTTCAGCCATCCGGTGCTCAGGCGTACGGGCCTGCTTATCGCTTTTTACTGGCTCGTCGCCAACTTTATGGGGCTCGCCTTTTTCGGATTTGCAAAAGAACTGAATCCCGATGTTGCCAAGGGCGGCGTGAGCAGCTCGTCAGGAAGAATGTTTATCGTTGTCGGGATCGGACTGATCGTCGGCAGTTTAACTGTCTCCTATCTCACTCGAGGCGGAAATAAACGGACTCTCTCGATTTTGGGAGGGTTTGGTATGGCACTCGGATTGCTCGGGATGGGGCTACTTCCGCCAGAATCGACAGCCTGGTTCGCCTGTGTTGGAGCGATGGGTTATGCGAGCGGATTTTTCATCGTCCCGCTGAATGCGCATCTTCAGGATCAGATAGAGGAAAATCATCGAGGTCGGGTCCTTTCAGCACAGAATCTTCTTGGCTCGCTCTCGGGGATCATGGCGATCGCTGCCAGCTCACTCATGAAGCTGGCGGGCCTTTCCGTCTCCACGCAGGTCCTGATTTTTGTGCCGTTAGTCATTGCGGTCAGTATATTGCTGAACAAAATCCTTAACGTTTCCGCTGTATCTGCCGAATGAAATTTCTGGCCCGTCTCTTTTTCCAAATCACGATGCTGCCGGTGGTGCAGTTGCTCTATCGCGTGAGGCGGACCGGCGTGGGTTTTGTTCCAAAGAAGGGTGGGGTTCTCCTTCTTTCGAACCACGTCAGCTACATTGATGCTTTTGTAATCTATCTAACATCGCCCAGGCCGGTGCGGTTCGTGATCCTCGAGGCCTACACGCAAGTAAAGCCGATTGCCTGGTTTCTGAAGCTGTTCGGAGCAATTCCGATACGAAAGACTCATGCAAAAGAAGCGATCAGCCGCACCGTAGCCGCGCTTCAGGAGGGCGATGTTGTTTGTCTATTCCCCGAAGGAGGACTGACTCGACTTGGCGTTATCTACGAATTCAAAAAAGGATTTGAGCTCATTGTGAGAAAGTCCGGCTGCCCCGTCGTCCCGGTCTACATGGATGGGCTGTGGAATTCGATCTTTTCTTTCGAGCGCGATCGCTACTTTAAAAAGAAACCGCTTGGTCTTTCCTGCCCCCTGCAGGTGGCGTTTGGTCGACCTATTCCTGCCGGGGAAGCCACTGTTGAGCGCGTTCGCGAAGCGGTTTGGGAACAGAGCGTTGAAGCCCTAAACAAACGCCGTGATTTTGACCAGTCGCTTGAGAAAGCACTGATCAAAGGGCTGAAAAGAAATCGGCGAAAGTCTTTTCTTGTCGAGTATGCGAAAAACGGTCCCCGAGATTGGTCGAGGGCCTACACGCTCGGTCTTGCCACAGCGATGGCGCGCCGTTGGATCAGTAATCCTCCCGAGGAGGGGCAGCGCGTCGGTATCCTTCTGCCACCCGGACCGATGTCTGCGATGATCAATTACGGGCTTTTTCTCGCGGGGAAAACTCCTGTGAATCTTCCATTTACGATCGATCAACGTGAGACCGAAGCGGTCGCCAAATCGATTGCCCCACTCGGAATACGAACAGTGATTACCTCACGTGCATTCATGCCTCACCTCATGGATTTTTGGCAGGGGGATGAGGGCGTTTTTATCGACATGAAGTCGGTCATGACTTCACCGGGCGCGGGCGTCACCCTGTTCGAAAGAATTCGGGCCATGATTGAGCCTGCCTGGCTCACTACCTGGCGACTGGACTTAAACGATCGCTCTTTGGATCGCGAAGCAGTGGGGATGGTGCGGCGACCCGGCGAGGATCCGGTGATGCTCACGGCACGGGAGCTGATGACCAATGCGATTCAGGTTACGGCGGCGAGTTTCATCACCCCGACTGAAAACATTTTTTCAGAGCAGTCACTCAGCACGCCGGCCGGGCTCGTGATCGGTTGCTGGGCACCGGCTCTTTCCAAAGGAAAAGTGGTCACCCGCGCTTTTTCGCTTCGCGATAGCTTTGATGAGCTCGAGCGGGCAATACTTGAGCAGGATGTGGCGGTGATCGTCGGATCACGGGAATTCTACGAACAAGTCAGTCAGCCTCTCAGCATTCGTTCGCTAAAATACGGAGTCCTCATTGGAAGGGCCAACCACTGGGAAATTGAGGATTGGGAGGAGGCCATCGAGGTGCCTCTTGCCCGGGCATGGGAAGCACATGGTCGTGTTGTAACGATGAGTCGAACCGCACCCGATGAAGCGAATCTGGCTCACCATTCGCACCAGTTTGGTCGTCACGCTAAGTCTGCTGGTTTGTTTTTGCCTGGAATCGCGCCGCGTATTAGAGACGGTCAAGTGTGGGTTCGGTTTGAACCCATTGGAGAGGAAATGACCGAAGGGAAATGGCTTCCGGGGCCAAGGGAAGCAGAGATCGATGAGAACGGATTTCTGTTCTTCAGAGGCCGGGATTTTGGGGAGTGAAATGGACGATTCCGCCGCTCCCATTCATTTTAAAAAAACCGCTTGCTGATCGGTAGTACCGATGGAACATTCCCCGCCCTCAACAAGGGCAGAGAAAGATGGCATACGCAATAATCAAAACCGGCGGAAAACAATACCGCGTCGAAGCAGGCGACAAGATCGATGTCGAGAAGCTTAGCGCTGAAGTCGGAGATACCGTGACCTTCGAAGAAGTCCTCGCTTCAGGCAGTGGAGAAGGCCTTACCGTGGGTGCTCCCTTCATCGACGGGGCAAAGGTGACCGCCAAGGTCGTCGACCAGTTCCGTGCGAAAAAAGTCATCGCGTTTAAGTTCAAGCGACGCAAAGGTCATCGCAAGACTAAGGGGCATCGCCGTCATCTCACTCGTCTCGAGATCGTTTCCGTTTAATCTATTTTCTAAAATTTCTACTCCAGTTTGTCATGGCACATAAGAAGGGACAGGGAAGCGTCAAGAACGGTCGCGATAGTAACAGCAAGCGTCGTGGCGTGAAAAAATTTGGCGGAGAGCAGGTAATCGCCGGCAACATCATTATTCGTCAGTGTGGCACCAAGTGGCATCCTGGTAAGAATGTTGGGCTCGGCCGTGACTACACGATCTTTTCTCTCGTTGATGGCAACGTCCGGTTTGACCGTGATGGTCGCCGCGTCAATGTCGACGCAGTCGAAGCCTGATTTCCAGGTTGGCGAATTTAAAGAAGGGCACGTTCGATGTTGAACGTTGTTCTTTTTGAGCCGGAGATTCCTCCGAACACAGGGACTATCGGGCGGCTCTGCCACTCGACCGATACATGTCTGCATTTGATCGAGCCACTTGGATTTTCGATTGATGACCGCTCTCTCAGGCGTGCCGGCCTCGACTATTGGGCAGAATTAAAACCCTCGGTTTGGTCTTCGCTGGAGTCGTGCCTCGATGCAGCTCCTGAAGATGCTTCGGTTTACTATCTGACTACGAAAACGAAGAATGTTTACTGGGACGCAAAGTTTAAAAAAAGTGACTACCTAGTGTTTGGACCGGAAACGAGAGGCTTACCGGAAACGCTTCTGGAGCAGCACTCGGATTCCTGTCTCACTATCCCTCAAACAAAAGGGAGAAGCCTGAATTTGGCAGTCTCTACGGGGATTGTTCTGTATGAAGCGATTCGTCAGGTTTCGGAAAAACCCTAGCCGAGCACCAGAATTTGGGTGGAAATAGGGTTTATTTGCAACAAATCCGACCGTTTCCGCTGGAAAACCCGCATTTTGCCTTGTGAGGTTTTTAAAAAAACGCTACTTAAATTCTCATTGTCTAACCTGCTTGTCTAACTTTGTAACCCTTGTTTTCCCTATGGTGGCTTCTCGACCTAACTACGGCATCACCCGCATTGATCAGCCGGAGAAAAAAAATCACGGCTATTATGTCCGCATCACACACCGTGGTAAGAGTCATCAAAAGTATTTCCCGGATAAAGCTTCCGGTGGAAAGACCAAGGCGCTGAAAGCAGCGAAGGAGCACCGTGATGGTCTCCTCTCGAAAATGCCTAAGTATAAGCAGGAGGCGGCGGCAAAGAAAAAGCGCCGCATCAAGCAATCGGGTGTTGTCGGTGTGACTCACGTTGTTTCCAAATCTCCGAAGGATAAAACCTACGAGTACTGGCAGGCAGCCTGGGTTGATGGAGATGGAAAGCGGAAGACCGCGAAATTCTCGATCAAACGTTATGGCAGTGATAAGGCTCTCGACATGGCTAAAAAAGCTCGTCGTGCCGGCCTGAGAGGAAAGCGGTAAGAATCCGTTTTCTCTTCAAAATTCATTCGTCGTCAGCCTGTTCAGGGGCCATGTTTCCGCGTGGTTGCCTCTGAAATGAACTCTGTTGTTGTGGAATCGGCTGTCGAAGCCAGGAATGTCGTCCGCACATTTGAAATCGGTGAGAACCGAATCGAAGTGCTAAAGGGCGTTTCACTGGACGCGAAGCGCGGCGAGAAACTTTTTCTCGTTGGACCCTCGGGTGCCGGTAAGACCTCGTTGCTCTATACCCTTGCAGGTCTTGAGAAGCCCAATGAAGGGGATGTCCTCATCGATGGTCGTTCTCTCTATCGTCTCAGTCGGAGAGAGCAGGCACGGGTCAGGAATGAAACCATGGGGTATGTATTTCAGAGTTTCTTTCTCATGCCGGAACTGAGCGCTCTTGAGAATGTCATGGTGCCTTCGCTAATTCGCGGGCGAAAAGCGAAGGAGAGAGCCGCTTCTCTTCTTGAGAGGGTGGGGTTGGGAGCTCGAACAGCTCACCTCCCGGCTGAGCTTTCCGGTGGCGAACAGCAGCGTGTCGCGATTGCACGTTCCTTGATGAACGATCCTAAGATCCTTTTTGCTGATGAGCCTACCGGCAACCTTGATTCGAAAACGGGGGTAGCGGTCATGGACCTTCTCATGGAACTTGCGGACGAAGAGGAGAGAACCTTGATGGTTGTCACCCACGACAGTTCGCTCGCAAGGATCGGAGATCGAACTATCACGCTCGTTGATGGAGTGATTGTTTCCGACAACATCGGCGAGTAAATCTTGCCGCGCGGGTCAAGGCTTCCGTAGAAATGAAGGTTTTTCGCAGATGGCAATACGCTAAAAGAGACCTTCGAATTCGCAACCCGGAGGGGCGAGTTCCACCTCGACGGCACTTGCATAGTGAAGGAGTCCTGCCAACTGGTGCAGGCGGATTCCGCGAGACGAGTTGGGCAACCCGTCTGGCTTTCGGACGAATCGTAGCGATGACATTTCTATCGTCGTCTCTAGGCCCCTTGTGCGCGGGAAGGTTCTCTCGGACGACCCAACAGGGTATGGTCAGTGACCTAACCCTGTTAGGTCTCGCCATTTTCATGGCCCTCGCACTGCTCCCGCGGGGCGCCTCAGGGCATCCCGCGCACGCTAAGCCGGTGAATTACCCCTACGTGGTCGGGTTTGAGCGTTTTCACTCCAGCCTCGACGATGACGAATATCTTGCGCAGGGCGGAATGATTTTGCTGAACGAGCTGAACTGCGTTGCCTGCCACGAGCCACCTTCAAGGCTGAAGACTCAGCTTCAGGGAGTGGAAGCCACAAATCTCTTCGGAGTGGCGACACGACTCGATGACATTGATCTGGAGATCATGATTCGGAATCCCCGGTTTGTGAAGAAAGACACCGTCATGCCGAGCCTTTTTGCGGGGCCCGATCGCGATCTTGAGGAGGTGAAGGCCTTAAAGCACTATCTGGCATCTTTCCCGGGGGAAATACCCAGTTATCCAGTTGGAGATATCGATCTCGGGCGCTCATTTTATCACCGCGTCGGATGCGCTGCTTGCCATGCGCCGGAAGTTGGGTATCGGCCGCCCGGGATTCCTGAAAATGCAGAGATCGAAATGGCTGGTCTCCCAAGTGTTCCGATGAATCTGGCTGATCTTTACGATTTGGATGCCTTGACGCATTTTCTACTGACCCCCAATCAACATCGACCATCCGGTCGCATGCCGGAATTCCACCTCAGCGAGAAAGAAGCAGCAGATCTCGCCGCATACCTCAAGGCTGGCCCGGACCTTGAGTTGCCTGAAAACTTGACCGATGCCCTGACTGGTTCAGTGCCGTTCCGTCTCGATCCCGAACTTACGAAGAAAGGAGAGAGCCTTTTCGTGAGCAAGAGTTGCAGTGTCTGTCACACCCCTCCGGGAGGTAAATCAAAACGTGATCTTCACGGTTCGATGCCGCTCGCCGAGTTGGATGCGAGCGAGTGGGGAGCGTGTCTTTCCGAGCGCCCAATGGGGGAGGGAGTGCCGTTCTATGGGCTCGATGAGGTGCAGAAGCGAGCCATCACGGCAGCACTGGCACGCCTTGTCGACCATCAACCATTGAGCGGGGAAGAGGAGATCGACTGGCGCATGAAGAGCCTAAATTGCTATGCCTGCCATGAACGGGACGGAGTGGGGGGAGCAGAAACGGCTCGCGAGGTATACTTCGGGTTTGAGACCGTGAAAGCTATTGAGCTGGGAAGGCGGGGACATCTTCCTCCGGATCTCACCAACGTGGGGGCACGACTCAATCATGAATGGTTCGACCAAATGCTTCCCGGGGAAGGTGAGATGAGAAAAGCGAGAACCTACCTCACGACAAGGATGCCGCGTTATTCGGCCGAACGGGTCAAGCCTATTGCAAAGGGGTTCCGCCGGGAAGATGAGTCGGAGGTGTTTCCTGAAGGATTGCTTCGTTACCCTTCAAAAAATGCTTTTGAAGCCGGTGCTTTTCTCGAGGCTGATTGCCGAAGCTGCCACGGAGTGGGGGAAAATAATCCAACCTCACTTCCCGGAATCAATCTGAGTTTGTCAGCGGAACGGCTCCAGTTCTCTTATTTTAAAGCGATGACTCTTGACCCTGAAAAGACGAAACCCGGAGTGCCGATGGTTCCTGCTTTCGAAAATGATCCCGAGGCAGAGAAGAAAGTGGCGGCGCTTTGGCGATATCTGAAGAAGCTTCAGGAAAGTGATAGGAAGTAGCTGCAGTATTTCGCCCCGGATTAGTGATTCGGGAATTGCTCCAGAAAGCAGTTACCTACGCCGCGGATTTCCATGGGTTCTGCATTGCTGTTGGGAGACCAGACTGGAACGCGCGCCCGGAAAATGCCGCAAACCAAAACAAGGAGTAGTCCGACGACAATTTCTCCGATCGAAAGCATGTAGAGGCCAATTCCGAGTAAAATAAGTCCAACCGCCAAGAGTGAAAAAGTAAGCGCCAGTGCTATCTGGTAATTTTCGGTGTGTTTTTTGCAGAATCCAAGTTCTTCTCGTGGTTGCCCGCCGAACCATGTCATCGGGTTAAAAGGATTTCTGAGCGCCTTATTAACTATTTTGAATGTAGGAGCTCCGCAACAAACACAGACGTTTGTCGGAAGTGAAGTTCCAGTCGTGACAAAGAGCTTTCCTTCTTGTTGAAAGACCGGATCTGTGGGGGCAGGGGGAACTGGTTCAAGCGTGTTCATTTGGTATAGAATAGGGTTTGGGCTGAGAAAGCCCTTATTAATTCCATACGCTACTTAATGGGGTTTTATTAGATGTTTTTTCGCTACGCATCCTTGAACAAGTCACAAAGCGATGAGATGCCCTCACGATCAGGGCATGATTGAGGCTAATTGAGGATCAGGTGATTACGAAGCATACAGTAGAGTATGGCACTCTCGGTATGGGGGGTTAGCCTGCAAATCCTTCGTCAGGGATCAGGCCGCCACGTTCTCCATCGGCAGCTTCCGTGGCAAGCAAGTCACAGCGTTCGTTCATCTCGTGCCCGGCGTGACCTTTGACCCATTGCCAATCAATCTGATGCCCTTCCGCGGCAATCTCGAGCCGTTTCCAGAGATCGATGTTCTTGACCTCCTTTTTGTCTTTCTTGATCCAGCCCCGCTTCTTCCAGCCCGCGACCCAGCCTTTGGTCTGAGCGTCGACGAGGTAGCGGGAGTCGGAAAAAACGGTGACGTGGCAGGGTTCCTTGAGAATCTCCAATCCGGCAACGGCAGCGAGGATCTCCATACGGTTGTTTGTCGTCGTGATAAAGCCCTGGGCGAGTTCACGAATGTGAGGACCGAATTTTACGACGGTCCCGTAGCCACCGGGGCCGGGGTTTCCGCGTGAGGATCCGTCGGTGTAAATTTCGACCTCCTTCATGCCTCGAGGCGGGGTTGAAGAAAGTCGGCCATTGCGGAGATGTCTTCTTTGCTCAGAATTCTTTTCTCGGATTCCATCTTCTTTTTCGCGGCGCGAAACTCGGGAAACTCTCCTGCCTGAATACTATTTATTTCACGGATTTGCCCGTCTCTCCATATCCAGGCCTTCGGTCGCCACGGGCCGACCATCAGTGGATCGGACCAGGTGTGGATCGAAAGGACACGGTCGCTGATTCCGGCGGCGAGGTGCATCGGGCCGCTATCGACGCTGAGGGTCCATGCGGCGGCGCGGATCAGGGTGATGAGTTGTCGGAGGTTAGTGCAGTTCAGGTAGTTGGTGACGTTTTCGGGCCACTCTTTCGAGGAAAGCTCTTCGTTAGCAACGCCGACAAGCCAGACCGGCGCGGGACTGACAGCTTCGGAAAGTTCGACGACTTCATCAGCGGAGAGCGATTTCCCGACTCCCCGTGAGAAAGGATGAAAGACAAGAGCGGGACGATCAGAGTCCGGTGCCGGCTCGACCGGTTCTCCCTCCGGGAATGGAAACTCGACCGGGGTGGTTTCGATCCCGAAGGCGCCGGGGATTTCCCGGTTCCGGTCAACCGCGTGCATTTTTTGCCAGTTCTGAACACAGATTTTTTGGCCGTAGAAGCGATGTGCTCCTTCACGGGCCTGCCGAAAGCCTACGATCTTTCCGGCGCCGGAAAGGCGCGCGAGAAGGCCGGTTCGCAGGAGGCCCTGGAAATCGAGGGCAAGATCGTAGTTTTCTTCTCTGAAGGTCCCTTGCGCCCATTTTTTGGCCCGCCACAGTCCAGAGAGTCCTTTCAGCTCGCGTCTCGGGAACGGAATGACGCGGTTCAATACCGGACAACCTTCCAGAATCGGCGTCCATTCAGTGTTTGCAAGCCAGTCGATTTGGACCTCAGGATAGGCACGCTTGACTGCGGCGACAGCAGGAAGAGTGTGAACAATATCTCCAAGCGAGCTTGGTTTCAGTACGAGGATGCGTTCGTTGCCGGATAGTTGCACCTTATTTCCCAAGTGAAAGGCGGTGAGCCAGCATTTCTGGAAGACCTGCGGCGATGATTTTGTCCTGAGCAGACTGCACATCGTATTCCAGCCGGCGAATGGAAACTTCCTGGTTTTCCACATCGTAAACGGCGTAGGATGCGCGCCAGTCCCCATCGCGCGGCTGCCCTGTGCTGCCGACGTTAATGAAATACTTTCGCCCCATTTCCAACTTCACCGATAGTTCCTCGGACGGCTCGACACTGTCGCCCTTGGTGTAGATGCGTGGTGTGTGCGTGTGGCCGTAAAAGCAGAGTTGCGTAAACTGATAGCTGAAGCTAGCCATGGCATCGAACTTGTTCGTTACGTAAGTCCATCCACCCGGGGTATCGAGGGTAGCGTGAACGATCGTAAAGTCGCGGACTTGCCGGACAAGTTTCAGGTTCCGAAGAAAATCCTGTTCTTCCGGGTCGAGTTGCGCGCGCGTCCATTCCATCGCCTGTTTCGCCAGGGGATTGAGCCCTTCGAGCGAGGTGTCGAGGATTGCCTCTTCATCATGATTGCCTTTCACGACCGGACACCCCATCTCCCGAATAATTTGGAGGCATTCTTTCGGATTGGCCGCGTATCCCACGATATCGCCGACGCAAACATAATCGGAGCATCCGATTTCCTGAGCATCCGCCAGCACCGTTTGGAATGCCTCTAGGTTGGCATGGATGTCTCCGAAAATGGCGTATTTCATTACAAGGGTTTAGGGGCCCGAGCCCTTTGGGCATCGGGTAGCCGTGGAACTAACCATAGATAACCGTTTTCGCAACGGGACGGAAAGACAAAACCCTTTGAAAACCCTGACAGGGTGGTCTTTTTAAATCTTTCAGGTTTACCGTTGAGCTCCTCCGGGGAGATCCGGATATGGGTCGGGAATGCGCAGGGCAGGTAGGATATCAAACTTTTTCTCTAAGTCTTTTATATCGCTGATGAGTGAAGCTTTGTGGTTGTACTCCCCCTCGTAGTAGAGCTTGCGCAGATGATCGTAGGCTTCGCGTTCGCGACCGGGACATTTAGCGAGAAAGTAGCCAACGAAACGATCAGAATACTGAGGCGATCCAGGTAAGTCGACCAGCTCTTCATAAACGCGCGCTGCGGCGCAGAAATCTCTCAATTTTTCGCGATATACCTCGGCTAACTGTTTGCGAATAATCGTGGATTCCGGATTCTGTTCGATGCCTTGCTCCGCCAGTTCCACTGCGAGGAGGGCGTATTCGTTGAATCGCCTTTTGCGCTCAAACTCAGGAATTGATTCATCAATTTGCATGTTCGCAGTCGCGTTGATCCCGAGGTGCCAAACGACGTCACGCCAGTGATTTTCGTCTCGTGGTTCGAGGCTTGTAATCACGGCATAGGAGCGGCGCAGGTCTTCCCATTCCTTGTTTGAAAAATGTCCGAAAGCTTCGAGGACGAGATAGGAACTCACGAGCGTGCGGAGACCACCGAGCGTGCCCATGAGCGCCGATTGGCTCATTTGCTGAACGGCGTCTTGAGCCGGTGGTGGAAGGAGGAGATTGGACTCGACCAACTGGACTCGCATCCGGTCCTCAAAGGGTGACCGCAGCAATCCGAAGGCCGCCAGGCCGAGGACGACGAGAACCCATCGGGGAGATTTCTGGAAGAGCGCCTTCACGGAATTAAAACTCTTTGTCGACGAAAGTGAGAAGGGAAAGGAGCATGAAAACGACGAGATAGGCACCGGTCAATCCACCCATTTGCCAGATCGCCGAGGGCGCAACAGCGGCGCCCTGAACGATGCCCTCGCTAAAGGAAAAGATCTGAAAATTCGGAATGATGATCTTGAAGAGCTTCAGGAGTGTCTGGGTAACGATACTGTTGTCCGTTTCCGCGAGCCAGAAATTCGTGGCCATGGTATGCGCATGGCCGACGAGAAAAACGAGCACACTGACGATGATGGTGAAAAGTGAACTCGAAGCAAAGGTCGAGAGAAGGATTGTGACCGAGGCGACGACGGCTGCTTTCATGAAGGAGGCGAGCGCCGCGATCGCTAACTCGGGGTGGAAACCGTTCTTCTGGATTAGAAGAATCGCCTGCCTCGTGTCTTCGGTTAACTGCTCCGGCGTCGTATCCCCGATTTCATCTGCGATATACCCTAACTCCTTCCACTGAATCATACCGGCGCAGACGACGAACATGACTGAGAGGGAGATTCCAATGACGATGAGGACGCCGCAGAGTTTTCCGAGGAGATACTCGATGCGGCGGACTGGCTTCGACAGAATCGTGTAAAGGGTACGGTCCTCGATATCGCGTGGAATGAGGAGTGCCGTCGCGACGATCGCGAAAAGCCAGGCAAAAAGGTCCATTGCCCCGAAGGATACTTTTTTCACTGTTGAGAGGGCCTGGGCGGGTGAGGACGCAAAGTTGAAGTTTCCCACAGCGAGGAGGAGGACCGCGAAGGCGAAGAGGAAGTAAAAGGTTTTCATCCGCACCAACTGCGTCAGGGTACTGATCGCAAGAGTCCAGACGCGGCTGATCGAGAATACCGGGACCTCGCGAGCGGGGGATTGCAGCGTGGTGGTTGGTTCGTTCATGCAGATTCCTCCTTTTTGTTTTGATCGGCGATCTGAATGAAGAGCCGCTCCAGAGTGGTGCGGGGATGGCCCTCTTCGATCATTTTTGCGGCTGCGTCCGATGAAATGAGATCGTGGATTTTACCCATCAGTTCGGGTGAGGCATTTTCGAGAGTCATCGCTGTTTGGGATTCGATCTGGATCAACTCATCGAGGGTGCCCTCGCGTCTCATGCGGCCTTTGAAAATGATCCCGACCCGGTCGCAGACTTCCTGCACCTGTTCAAGGAGATGTGAGCAGAGGAAAACAGTGAAGCCGTCCTCTTTCAGCTTCAGGATAAGATCCCGGATCTGCCTCGAACCGACGGGATCGACCCCGGCGGTGGGCTCATCGAGAATGACGAGTCTCGGATTCTGAATCAGAGTTTGCGCGAGGCCGATGCGTTGGAGCATCCCTTTTGAGTAGCCCCCGAGGCGGCGTTTTGCCGCCCCTTCAAGATCGACTAGTTTCAAGAGCTCAGCGATGCGGTCTTTGAGTTCGCTGCCTTTGAGACCGCAGAGTTTGCCATAGAATTTGAGCGTTTCTTCACCAGAGAGGTGCTTGTAGAAATAGGGGTTTTCGGGCAGGAATCCGGTCTCGTTGCGAGCGCGGATGTCCCCGCTGTCATAGCCGAAAACTTTGGCCGATCCCTTGCTCGCAGCCATAAGCCCGAGGACTACTTTCATCGTCGTCGATTTGCCAGACCCATTCGGTCCGATCAGTCCGTAAACCTCTCCAGCGGCGACTTCGAAAGACAGATTGTCTACCGCGACGATATGATTTTTCGAAAGATCCGGGCTGAAGATCTTGGTCAGATTTTTTACTTCTACAGCTGGTTCGCTCATGCTTATTCCTGAATCGAAAACCCGATCACGTCATCTAAGAGCGGCACGGTGCGCTCCTCCTGTTCCTGAATGTGGTGTCCGAGCGGGCTGTCGTTCAATTCCTCGATGAACTCGTCCAATTCCTCTTCCTCACCCATGATTTGCAACTCAACCCGACCGTCAGGCAGATTCTTGACCCAACCGAGGATGTCAAAGCCTTTGGCGAGTCGTTTCGTCGAATAGCGGAATCCGACGCCCTGGACTCGACCTGCGAAAATATATTGCCGCGCTGTCATGATTCACCGTAGCAAAAAGGAGGGGTCGCAGCGACGGAATTTCTAAAAAAGTGTGACGAATTTCCCGTGAAAAATCACCTCCGCTTCAGGATTTGGTTGCAGACGGGTCCGCTTGAATGAGGATAGATCTTCCCTTCTGCTTCCGATGTCGGCTCCTTTCCAGTCTCTCTGCGTCTTCTGTGGCGCCAACTCAGGCACTAATCCTGCCTTCGACCGGGTTGCGAGAGAGCTGGGGCACTACCTCGCTGAGAATGAAATTCGGCTGGTCACTGGCGGCGGGAGTCTTGGGCTCATGGGAGCCGTTGCTGATGGCTGCATCGAAGCTGGTGGAGAAATGGTCGGCGTCATCACTCACTACCTCGAAGAGCGTGAGCTCGCTCATCCTCTCGCGCATCGCATGGAGGTGGTTGATACCATGCTCGCTCGGAAAAAGCGCATGGCCGATCTTTCCGACGGTTTCATTTCTCTTCCCGGCGGCATTGGCACCCTTGATGAAATGTTTGAAATGCTCACCTGGTCACGACTGCAGGAGCACGATAAACCGAGCGGCCTTCTCAATGTCGATGGGTTTTACGACGAGCTGATTTCCTTCTGCACGAAAACACAGGTTGAAGCTGGATTCATCACCGCGGTCGATGCTGCTAATCTTGTCTGTTCGAATGATATTCCGGATCTCATCGAAAAACTTGCCTCCGCTGCCGCGAGCGGTCCATCCTCTCTCTACCGAACATGAAGGCCTACCACGACCTCCTCCAACACGTCTTAAACAATGGGACCGCCCGTGACGACCGCACCGGTGTCGGCACCATCGGCGTCTTCGGTGCGCAGGCGCGCTTTGATCTTCGTGAAACCTTTCCCTGCCTCACGACGAAGAAACTGCACCTGCGCTCGATCATTCACGAACTGCTCTGGTTTCTCAACGGCGACACGAACATCAAGTATCTCAAGGACAACGGCGTCTCGATCTGGGACGAGTGGGCGGATGAAAATGGTGATCTTGGCCCTGTCTACGGAAAGCAGTGGCGCTCCTGGGCCGTGAACAAAGATGGCGGTGGCGGCGAGACGATTGATCAGCTCGCGAAAGTCGTTGCGGCGATCAAAACGAATCCGACGAGCCGGCGTCATATCGTGAGTGCGTGGAACCCTGCCGACGTCGATGAGATGGCGCTCCCGCCCTGCCACACGATGTTTCAATTTTACGTCGATACGACGCGCGGTGAGTTGAGCTGTCAGCTCTATCAGCGCAGCGCTGACCTCTTTCTTGGCGTCCCGTTTAACATCGCTTCCTACGCGCTCCTCACGATGATGATGGCTCAGGTCTGCGGTCTCAAACCGGGGGATTTTGTCCACACCTTCGGGGACCTTCACCTCTATCAAAATCACCTTGAGCAGACGAAGTTGCAGCTCACCCGCGAGCCGCGCCCGTTACCAGTCATGAAGATGAATCCTGAGATCAAAGAGATCGACGGTTTTTGCTATGATGACTTCGAGTTGGTTGGCTACGATCCGCATCCGGGAATCAAAGCTCCTATCGCCGTATGAGTCGCCCTCATTTAAAAGCTGTCGTCGCGATGGCTTCAAACCGGATCATCGGGAAAGACGGAGACCTTCCCTGGCGTTTATCTGAAGATCTGAAGTGGTTCAAAAAAATGACCGTCGGGCATCCTGTCGTGATGGGACGCAAGACGATGGAGTCACTCCGGGGCCCCCTTCCAAAGCGGCGGAATATCGTGATCTCACGCAACGCATCGGAGCTGCCGGAAGGATTTGAGCTCGTTGGAAGCTGTGAAGAAGCGCTCGAACAGCTCGAAGGTGAGGAGCAAATCAGCATCATTGGCGGGGCACAGATTTACAAAGAGATGCTCCCTCAGTGTGACGAAGTATTGCTCAGCTATGTCTTTCATCCCTACGAGGGCGATACGGAGCTGCCTCCGTTCGAAGACGAATTTTCGATGAAAGAGGTCATCTACAGCGATGATGACTTTGAACTGCGGCGGTATGTGAGGAAGTAGCAATGGCGTCTCCTAAGTTCTTCAATCCTTTCGCTGAGATTTTGAAGCACGGAGAGAAACTGCCCCATTGGCAGCAGCCGGGAGCGACGTATTTCGTCACTTTTCGGCTGGCCGATTCGATTCCTCAAGAGCGCTTGAGTGAGTGGCGGGAAGAGCGCGAGCTTTGGTTGAAGAGACATCCCGAACCATTGAACTCAACCGACGAGATTGAATATCACCGGCGTTTCTCCGGTCGGATCGATAAATGGCTGGATGAAGGGGCCGGGGAGTGCGTCTTACGATCGCAGGCGGTAGCCGATTGTTTGGGGTGTAGTCTGAGTCACTTCGACGGGGAGAAGTATTTGATCCATACTTTCGTAATCATGCCGAATCATGTGCACGTTCTTGTCTCATTACGAGAAGGGGAGTCGCTGGAGTCTCACGTTAGAAGTTGGAAAGGCGTTTCGGCTCGCCACATCAATCAGCTGTTGGGACGCTCCGGTGCGCTCTGGCAAAAGGATTATTTCGATCGCCTGATTCGGGGCACGGACCATTTTTATCGGGTCGCCCGGTATATTCGGACGAATCCTGAAAAGGCTCGTTTGCCGGAAGGGAGCTTTGTTTTGAAAGAGTCGGACACCGTCCAGAGAATGCTCGGCGAATCGTGAGCGACAGGAGTGTCGCTCCTCCTTGTCGCAAGCGTGGATTCGGGAGCCCAAGGAGGGACGGCACTCTTGCCGTCTGGCAAGCCCTGCTGCATTGGCTCGGCGAATCGTGAGCGACAAGAATCAGAGGGTAATGTAGATAGCCGAAGGCAATGTCGCTCCTCCTTGCCGCAAGCGTGAACCCACGCCAATCACCCACCCAAACTCTGCACCAACTGCTGTAGTTGCTGATTTTCGGGCTGCACGGTCAATGCTTCGAGCGCATACTTTTTCGCGAGATCCAGTTTCCCGGCGTCGCGGCAAATCGTAGCGAGGCCGACGAGATACTCGACGTTGTAGGGGTCGAGTTGCTGCGCGTGTTGCAGATAGGGAAGTGATTCTTCGAATTTTCCGAGTGAGTTGAGGGCGACGCCGTAAAAATAGTGCGTCTGGGCATGATTCGGAATCAGCTCGGTCGCGAGGCGCAGCTCTTCGATTCCTTCATCGTAGCGCTTCAGCCTGATCAGGAATCTGGCAAGGGCATCACGGGCGACGCCTTTATTTTCCGGAAGGAGCGCTTCGTCGATCGCTTTTCTAAATTCCTCTTCGGCCTCTTTCGGGCGGTTTTGACTGTAGAGTAACTCCGCGAGATTGATTCGTGCCGGAACAAACTCAGGTTCGACTCGCGAGGCACTGCGGTAAGAGGCCTCCGCCTTATCAAGTTGACCGAGATCGGTAAAGAAAAGCGCCATGTTGAGGTGTCCTGCTGCCCGATCGAAAATCGCTTCCTGCTTTCTGAAAAAGTCCTGTGTCGCCCGATCAAACGAAGCTTGTTGCGCCTCATCGAAGCGGGGACTCAACGGCGCGACGGTTCGGGCCGCCTGTGCTCGAACCGCGCGATTTTCATCATCAAGCAGAGCGATCGCCGGAGCACGTTGTTCGTCAGGATAATTGATGAGCGCGCTGAGACCTTGAATACGAACTTCCGGTTTCTCGTCGTCGAGACTTCCGATGATCGCCTGGATCGTTTCGCGACTGGGTGCTTGCTGACCGATCGTTTCGACGGCAGCAGCGCGAACGGTGCCGGGGCGGTCGTCGTCATTTGCGAGAGCGAGAAGGCGATCCATTGACCCTGGCTGCCCCTGGCGGGCTGAGGCGAGGATTTCGCCATAGTGGACATTGCGAGGGCCCGCGCCCCACCATTCTTTGAAATGCTCCGTCGCCCAGTCCTGATCCTGGTCTTCGTGGCACTGCGTGCAGGCGTCGGGTGAGCCGAGTTGTTTCGCAAGATCAGGCCTTGGAATGCGGATACTGTGGTCGCGTCGGTCATCGACGCCCATGTAGGTCGTGTGCGGCATGTGACATTCGACACAGCTCGAACCCGTGCTTCCGATCTCATGAAAGTGGTGAGCGGGGGTGTTGTAGTCGGCCTGGTGGCACTGGAGGCAGAGCGCATTCCCGGGCAGCTTCAATTTCATCGAATGAGGATTGTGGCAGTCGGTGCAACGAACGT
>JARGOD010000006.1:0-14373 GCA_029210205.1 Verrucomicrobiales bacterium
TCCCGAGACATATGGGGGCGACCAGTTATAGAGATCGGAACGATTACACCCAGTCGACTGAGGAGACTTACTTGAACTTTCCTCCCATGCCTTACTTTAGCAGCATTGGCAATGGTATGATGTTTCCGAAAATCGAGGATAAGCCCGACAACATGGACATTACGACCTATGAGGCGCTTGAGCCTGATTGGTTAGAATTGCTTCGTGCTGAACCGAGGAGTCCTCTTTACGATCTCGCCTTCGAGCCGGCTCACTGGAATTGGAACCTCGCCTATTTGGATCATGAATATTTTGGGTTGATGTTCGATGGTCTCAAGAATTCCCGTCAGAATGATGATGACCCAGCATTGTTCAAATACAATCCTGCAAGTCTATCGGAGGCTGCATTCACGTCGGGGCAAACTCGATTGAATGAGGGTGAGCAGTTGGTTCAGGGGATGTTACTTTTCAACTTGTTTACGCCGTCGATTGGATGGAGTTCAATTAATCCTGACATGGAGATTAAAATCGAGATTGATAACACAAATGAATTTCGATTTAATAACAATCTTAACCAGTTTGGCGCACTAGGCGATGAATGGCCGGTAGGATTCGGAGTGCCGTTCATCGGGTTTGATCGCTTTCCTGAGAAAGAGTATATCTTTTCAACTAACTCGACCGACTCTGCGCGGGGTGGACGGCGTTATGGGGGGCTGATGCCGTATGAGTTTATTCTGAACGCGGGAGCCAATGTGAACAGGGAGGTGAACCTTGCTTTGAACGACGAAGTTTACGGCACTCAAAATAACGGGCCAAACTCATTGATGGAGAACCTGGGGATTAATCGATCCCACTATGTTCCACTTCGGCCGGAAACTCCAGATTTCAATTTTCAGGGGGGGCGCGGAAGATATACCTGGCTAGATAGTGGATACACCTACGTGGAGAATGCCCTCGGTGATTTGGGTATTCAGGGGGACATCGATGAGGTAGCAAATTCTTACCGTTATGATTTGGTAACCGTTCCATTTAAGATTCCCGTAGAGGCGCCAACGCCGACGCGGTCCGAGGATGAGCTTCCTGACGGTCAATTGATTGACGCACAACGCCAGTATGTGCCCAATCCCGGGACTGTCGCATTCAGGGGGGGCGACATCACTTTTGAATTCTATCACGGAGGTGAGAGATCAGAGGGTTCCGCACCGATTAGCGGGACTGCGGTTGGTGCTAAAAATGGAGAGTTAATCCAGTCAATCACAATCGATGTACCGGACTTCGCAATCCAATATAAGGAGGGTGATCCGATTCGGGCACCGATGGTCTTCGATCCCTTCAGTCCCGGTAGTTACGGCGGTGAACAAGGTATCGGCGGCTATTTTAACGAATTTGATACATTGGCACGAGACAGCTTTTCGCCAATGGAGCGTGCCGCGATGGGCATGGATGCCCCTAATTTGAGTAATGCGACTGCTTTGAAAAATATTAAAAGCGAAGAGGATAAGCTTTCTACCCAGATTGACAAAGGGCCGAATGATGTAACGCCCGGGAACGTCGGGCGGATTGGTCACATCAATACCCGTCGTCGACCCAGTCCGTTTTCGGCGAGTGACATTGTTCAGTCGATCGATATTCGACATGGCGACGCTCGTATGGTGGCGGCTGATTTTGAAATCACTAAGAATGAGGATGTCTTCGTTCCCCATCGTCTGTGGAATGAGGTTGCGATGGCGCACTCGGTGACTAACGTGGTCGGAGGAAGCGATTACACTGGTGCCTCTATTGATGACGAGTATTTAATCATCCCTGATCTTCCGGGGAATAAGCCGTATGGACCCCGTCCGCCTCTGCCATTCGGGGTCGAGAAATCCGAGGATGTTCAGCTTTTCGGGGATTTTGACAACGGTTCAGGACTGATGATCGATGGCTCGTATATCAACAAGCCGGACGAGGGAAATACGAATTCCCTCAAAACCATGTTTCAAGAGGAAGTCAGAGGGAAATGGGAAGAGCTGAGGAATTACGGAGAGTTTCCCTACTTTGCGGAGGAGTGGAGGCACGAGAGCGGAGGACCAGCCTACTTTTCACCCAATCGCATCGTATCGGGACCGGGGATGTTTGGTTCTTTGCCGACAGGGGTCACTAGCGGAGAGCCATGGAGAACCCTGCTCTTCCGTCCTGCTCTAGCGGGAAGTCAGACTCCCGGACAACAGGCTCATCCCGGAGGGAACTCCGAGGGACCAAATGCCGTCGCAGGCGCCGTCGGTCCGCCTGACCATGTCATCATGGATCTTTTCTGGATGCCGATTGTGGAGCCTTACGCAATCAGTGAGCCGCTTTCGACAGCCGGTAAGGTCAATATCAATACTGAGCTGGTTCCTTACCTTCACGTGAACCGTGACACTGCCGTCCGGGGCGTTTTCAGGTCTGAGATGATGGTCTGTATTCCTAATGCGATGAATCGGGACTATAAGCACAATAAGGGGCGCGGCCGCGGATACCACTGGCGGGACAATCCGACTGGTGGCGAGCTTCAGGGAAAGCGTCTTCGCTCCATCATTCGTGAAGACGACACGCTGGCGCAGTTTACAACGAAATTTGGAGCCGGCTCGACGATATTTAAGTCGGCTACTGAGATCACAGAGATTCACCTGATGCCCCAGGAAGTCAGTGACCGATATGGAACGACTCGAGGTAGCGTCGGTAGCTACTCGCCTGATCTTGGTGAAATGAGATCCGGGAAATACTGGTCTGACCACTCGCTTGTCGGAGATAACTCGCGAGAGCGCCCTTACACGAATATTCACAATCGGATCACGACGAAGTCGAATACCTTCAAGGTGCACTATCGGGCCCAGGTGCTGAAACAATCACGGAGAGACGATGATAGTTACGGTGTTTGGAAGCCGCTCTTCGATAGTGTGCAGGCAGAATATCGTGGTTCATCGATCGTTGAGCGTTATGTGGATCCAAATCTTGATGTGATACCTGATTTCCCGAATACTCCAAATAAGGGGTTGGACGAGTTTTATACCTATCGAGTGATTAATCCGCGGCGTTTTGCGCCTTGATGCGATCTCCGAACTGAAATGTTTATGAAAACCGATATTAGATCCAGAGCAGAGAGTGGCTTCAGCCTTGTTGAAGTCACCATAGCAATGGCTATTGCCGCCGTCGCTATCGTCACCCTTCTCGGGATGATTCCTCAGGGGATGAACTCAATGGTGGAGGCGACTGATCAAGCGATTGAGGCCCGCATTCAGCAGCAGGTATTGAACGAGATTCAGCTGACACCTTTCGAAGATGCGCAGGGCGTCTCCCTGCTGGATGACTTTAGAAGCCTTGAAGTTTACTACGACTCACAGGGGGAAGAGATTGGAGATAGTGTGAACGGTGCAAAAGGTGCCTCCGGCGGTAAGGGTAGCTTCGAGCATGTCTACACGGCCCGGGTCAACGTGTTGAGTGCAAACCCTGCGGATAACCTCAACAAAACTGCTCCCGATCGGCTCGGAGGAGCTGATTACAGGGGGATGTCATTTGATCGGGGGCTGGATTTGAGCCAAACGAATGAAGGGAATCCCTATATTCGAACGGTGATCATTGAAATTGCTGCGGTTGGAGGACGGGCAGAGACCTTTGATTTCGATCTCCCGACCAATTTTGGAGAGATCTCCACTTTTCAAACCGCGATCGTTAAGACAGGAAGGGATTACAGACCATGAAGATACCAACTCAAATTAGGCGAGCGTTTAAGGGCGGCTTTTCGCTGATCGAACTTCTCGTTGCCATGGGTATCCTCTCAGTTTTGATGCTGATGATGACTGTCCTCTTGGATCAGGTCCAGAAAAGCTGGCAATTCTCAGAGAGTCGGATCAGCCAATTCAGAGAGGCCCGGGTGGCATTTGATCTGATGGCGAAAAATATCAGTCAGACAACTCTCAATACCTATTGGGATCTGAAAGACGAAGACTCCGATGGTTTGGTGGATGGCTATTTTCGTACTTCCGAGCTTCACTTCATTACGGTGGATGGAAGCGAACTACCCGGCGGCCCAACGCAACGCCCGGTAGGGCATGCGGTCTTCTTTCAGGCACCTCTTGGGTTTTCGACGAACTACCGCAACCTGAATAATTTATTCAACGGAAGGGGCTATTTCGTCTCTTTCGGTGATGACTCTGATTTTATTCCGTCATTCGCAAGAGATTCTACTCGCGAGCGGAATCGCTTCAGATTAATGGAGTTCAGACCTCCGGCGGAGAGTAATCAGGTTTTCCAGGATGGCTGGGATGAGCGTTCTGCCAGTTCGCCACAAGTTTTCGATCAGTGGTTTAAGCAGGGGCTTGGCGTTGGAAGTGGAAGTTTTACTGACCATCTCAATCCCCTCGCGGAGAACATCCTCACTTTGATTATTTCTCCTCGGGATACTCTCGCGAACGCAGGGGATGCGCGTGGTGAGACCTATTCGCTAATCGCTCCGAGCTACGTCTTTGATTCTAATGACGGTAGCGAAGGGTTTGAGGCGTTCAGTCAGCAGGTCCCACCCTTGATCAGATTGACGGTGATTGCGATCGACGAGGAGGCTGCGGCAAGATTTGAAGACGGAGCTTCGCTGCCGGCGGAGCTGGACCTGACGGGTTATTTTCAGAACACGAGAGATTTTGATTCTGATTTAGCAGAAATCAGCCAGGATTTCGGAGATCAGAATATTAACTACAAGGTGTTCAGTACGGTTGTGATGCTGCGTAGCTCGAAGTGGAGCACTTGATTTTCCCATTAGAAATTTTTATTCATGATGATTTCAAGCAATTCAATGAAGCGCTGCGGTTTCTCTCTGATCGAGATGATGGTCGTGCTGGGGCTTGTCGGGCTCTTGATGGCTTTCGCCGCGCCAAACCTATTCAGTCTCATCTCCTCCACCTCGTTGAGCGGGGAAGGTACCTTGCTACGGAACCAGCTGACACTGGCTCAGCAAACGGCCGTTTCGAAGAGTGCGGACGTCGAGATCCGTTTTTTCTACACCGATGACCCTTCCGGCGCGAGCAGCGAACCGCTCTATCGCGCCTATCAGCTGTTCCAATACAATCGTGATGGAGAGATGGAACCTGTGAGTGGTTTCTTCAGGATTCGTGCTCCGGTGGCAATTCATCAAAACTTAAGCACTCTCCTCGAAAGTTCCTCGGCCCAAGGCAATGATCGAAAGTTTGGATTCGTCGCGCCGCACATGGGTAACTACCCCGCTCCGGTTGGATTTGGTGGAACGGAAGTGAACACTCCTTACATGGCTTTTAGATTCCGCCCGGACGGTTCAACTGACCTTCCATTTCGTTCAGCTGGCGGCGATACCTGGTATGTGACTCTCGTGCAGGGCGAGGGTGCGCTTCAGAACGATGACCCGCCAAATTACCTCTGCCTTCAGGTAAATCCGTATAACGGTCAGGTTTCTGAATTCAGACCGAATTAGGAATCGTTTTTGCTGATTTTTATCTCGCTTTGTCAGGACTGCGGTCAGCAAAAACACGCTTCAATTTTCACCTTCCGGTATTTCGTCGAATCGGTTGGGATTTTCTCCCAAAAATCGCTTGTGAAATTTTTCACAAGCGATTAAATGGGGCGTCTTCTGCGGCGTAAAGGCCGTTTTTCTACACGATGGATAACATTTTTCCACGCTGGACTAATCTCCTCGCAATTAAGGTTCTTCTGTGCGCCGGCGCACTGGGAACATGCGTCGTCGCTGTCGCTTGGTATTCATGGACTCCGAAATACACGAGGGTCGGTTACATGCCACAGCAGCCAATCCCTTTCGACCACAGTCTCCATGCGGGGCAGTTAGGGATGGACTGTCGCTACTGTCACTCCTTTGTGGAGAACTCTCCTCACTCTAATGTCCCCACAGCTCAGGTCTGCTGGAACTGCCACGGTCCGGGAAAAGTGAAGTCTGATTCTCCTAAGTTGGAGCCTTTACGTAAGGCAATGGACGAAAACTACGAAGGCTACACCGGTGAGGCGATCGAATGGGTTCAGATTCATAAAGTTCCTGACTACGCCTACTTCAACCATTCGGTGCATGTTAATCGTGGAGTGAGCTGCGTTGAGTGTCACGGCAAGGTCAATGAGATGCCGGTCGTTTATCACGCGGAATCGCTCAGCATGAGTTGGTGTCTGGACTGTCACCGGAATCCCGAGGATGCATTGCGGCCGCTTGATCAAATCACCAATCTCGACTGGACCCCGGATGACCTCGATCCGGATGAGTTTTACACCTACGTCGCTGGAAAAACCGGCGAAAATGCTGAGGATTTGAAAAAAGGTGATGAAGGGAAAGAATGGGGGCAGGAGCTTATTGGTGCTCACCTCCAGATGGCGTGGGATGTGCATCCTCCGCAGGATTGTGCGGCATGTCACCGTTAAGGGGGGGATTGGTGAACTTTTGGAATTTATCTGATTAATGAAGCGTAAGTGGAAACATCCTTCCGAGCCGGAAACATCCCGGGTTCATTGGCGGAGTCTTGGCGAGTTGGAAGATTCGGCGGAATTTAACGGCTGGCTTGAGCGTGAATTTCCTCAAGGTGCTGCTGAAATGGAGGCAGATGAGACCTCGCGCCGTCATTTCGTAAAATTGATGGGCGCTTCGACGGCGTTGGCAGGATTTGGAGTGGCGTGCAAGCGCCCGGTTAAGCATCTCGTTCCTTACAATGAGCATGTCGAGTGGGTCGTTCCCGGAAAGGCGCTTTTTTACTCTACCGCGAAGCCTGCCCTTGGCGGTTTTGGTTGTGAGCCTCTTGTTGTTACGACTCACGAAGGTCGGCCAACGAAGGTGGATGGAAACAGGCTTCATCCTGATGTCACTGGCGGATCAACGGCCTTCACCCAGGCGTCAATTCTTGAACTCTATGATCAGGATCGTTCGAAGGGTTTTCTGAAGGATGGTTCAGCTACTGTCTCGCAGGATTTTGAAGATTCATTCCTCGCGCCCTTTCGTGAGGCAGGGTCCGGGGAGGGTGTTGCTTTCCTTGTGTCTCCTTCGACTTCACCAACGCGCAATCGCCTTCTTTCTGAGGTGAAGAAAAAGTATGCGGGTTCGAAAGTTTATTCTTACGAGGCTTTGATGCCGACGGGTAAACTTGCTGCATCTGCTGAGCTCTACGGGGCCGGGGCTCTCCCTGTCGTTGATCTCACTAAGGCAAAGCGTATTCTTTCTTTGGATTGTGATTTCCTCGGGAACGATCCTGTCGGTCAGGACTCTCTCGCTGAATTTTCATCGACTCGCGATCCGGATGGCGAAATGAGTCGCCTCTACGCTGCCGAGGCGGCCTTTACGGTCACCGGGGGGCAGGCTGATCATCGTTATCGGATTCCGGCTTCTCAGATTCTTCCCGTTGCTGTTCTGGTTGCAAAAGAGATTGGCTCTCTCGCGGGTGATGCGGCACTATCCTCCCTTGCTGATTCTTTCTCATCGGCAGTTATCCCTGAGGTTTGCAATTCGAAGTGGATCAATGAGTGCGCCGCCGATCTGGCTGCTGCCAAAGGAGGTTCGATCGTCCTTGCTGGAGGCCGACAGTCCAAAGAGGTTCACCTCCTTGTCGCGGCGATCAATCAGGCGCTAGCTGCCTATGGTCCTATGGTCTCGATCGTCGATCATAAGTTGCCAAAATTTGCTGATATCAAGGCTCTCGCCCGGGACATCAAGAAAGGGGCCGTGAAGCAGCTTTTTGTTTTGAGTGGAGGGGACGTTGCTTTCGATGCTCCTTCGGATCTGGGATTCGCGGATCTTCTTTCCGAGGTGGAGAGCGTTGTTCACCTCGGTTACCGCGTCAATGAAACCGCGAAGCTATCGAGTTGGCACATTCCGGGCGCTCATTATCTCGAGGCATGGGGTGACTACAACAGTGTCTCGGGGATTTACTCGGTCCAGCAGCCAATGATTGAGCCTCTCTGGGGTGGTGTTTCGGAGAACCAGTTTCTTCTTTCGCTTGCCTCTTCCGAGGTGACTCAGGAATCTGTTCTGGGCGAGGTTAAAAAGAGTTTTGCTGGAGCAGGTGGAAAAGACTGGGCGGTTGTTTTGCGCGATGGATTTCTCGACGGGGCTAGTTTGCCGGTAAAATCTTTCGATGGAGCAGTTTCGATTCCGGCTGACAAACTTCGCGTCTCCGATCTTCCGCACGCCGAAGGGATTGAAGTTTCACTTACGGTAGGAAATGCTACCTACGATGGGCGTTTTGCCAACAACGGTTGGATGCAGGAGGCTCCGGATCCAATCACAAAGCTGACTTGGGATAATGCAGCTCTCATGAGTTCGGGCACCGCTGAAGAGTTCGGGCTCGAGGATGGTGATCTTATTGAAATATCAGTGGGTGACCGCAAAGTCACCGCCCCGGCGCTTCGCACTCCCGGTCACGCTGAATTTTCAATTAGTCTGGCTCTTGGATACTACGGTGATCTCGGTGAAGGTGCTGTTTCCGAGGGCGCCGGATTCAATGTTTATCCACTCATGACCTCCGCCCAGTCATATGTGGTGACTGGCGCGCTGCTGAGAAAGTTGGATTCTAACTACGATCTTGCGCTCACCGCTGAGCACTACAGCATGGAGGGCCGCGCGATTGCCCGCGAGGGAACCGTGGAAATGTATGAAGAGGATGAGCACTTTGCGGGGCATCAGGGAATGGATCACCATATTCCTGAGAATATCTCGCTCTACAAAGGGCCTGATTACATGGCGGGGGAAAATCCCGACGAGAGTCTGATTCCCGTCCTTGATGGACATAATTTCCGTGTCGATCCTCATCACCAGTGGGCGATGACGGTGGATCTAAATACCTGCATCGGATGCAACGCCTGTGTTATTGCCTGCCAGTCGGAAAATAATATTCCGATTGTGGGCAAGCATCAGGTCATGGCGGGGCGTGAGATGCACTGGATCCGCATGGATCGATACTTCACGAGTCCCAAGGACACTGAGATTGTGGCCGAGCGTGGAGGTCCGATCGACTACCTTACGGGCGCTGAGAACACGAAGGACGAGCCTGGAAAGCGAACCGTCGACGATGATCACATCGAAATGATTTCGCAGCCGGTTGCCTGCGTTCAGTGTGAAAATGCTCCTTGTGAAACGGTTTGCCCGGTTAATGCGACAGTTCATACCAGTGATGGATTGAATGCGATGACCTACAACCGTTGCATCGGTACGCGTTACTGTGCGAACAACTGCCCCTACAAGGCGCGACGCTTTAATTATTTTGATTACAACAAGCGCCCGCTTGATAAGTTGTATCAGGGGCCGCTTGCTCCTGCCTCCGGGAATGCGACCACGACACAGCGCCTTCAGAAGAACCCGAACGTGACTGTTCGGATGCGCGGTGTTATTGAGAAGTGCACATACTGTGTCCAGCGAATCAGCGCGGCGAAGATTGCGGCGAAAGCGGCCGCTCGTGACTCGAAAGATGTTCAAGTCAAAGCGAACTCATTCACGGTTGCCTGTCAGGATGCCTGTGGTGCCGGAGCAATTACGTTCGGTAATTTAAAGGCTAAGGGTGACAAAGTGAACGCGGCGAAGAAAAACCCTCGCAACTACGACCTTTTGAAGTATATCGGCACGATTCCAAGGACGAGCTTTCTTGCGCGGATCAAGAATCCCAACCCGAATATGCCGGGTGCGGAGAAGGTTGGAACGGTCACTTCGAAGATGCATTAATCTGATATTTTACTGGTAATGGCAGGAACTTCTACAGCTGACACAAAGGTGCACCCGTCCGAGGCCGAGGGCGTGGCACGCGAGCCGCTTGTGCTCAATGATCGCCCGATGAGTTGGATCACGGACCGCATCTGCGGGATCGTTGAGAACCGGCAGCCTTTTATCTGGTGGGCGCTTTTTGTCCCTGCTGCGATGTTGTTCGGCCTCCTTATGGGGACACTTGTTTATCTGGTCTCCACCGGTGTTGGAGTCTGGGGTAACAACCAGCCGGTCGCCTGGGGTTGGGCGATTGTGAACTTCGTTTTCTGGATTGGTATTGGCCACGCCGGGACCTTGATCTCGGCAATTTTATTCCTGACTCGACAGAAATGGCGAACCTCGGTGAACCGTGCTGCTGAGGCAATGACGCTCATTGCGGTGATGTGCGCAGGAATTTACCCCGGGTTCCACGTGGGCCGTTTTTGGATGGTCTGGTTTCTTGCTCCGGTTCCGAATGCAAATGCGATTTGGCAGAACTTTAAGAGCCCACTCCTTTGGGATGTCTTCGCGGTGTCCACCTACTTCCTGATTTCCGTTATCTTTTGGTACATTGGCTTAATCCCTGATCTTGCGACACTTCGAGATCGCGCCACGAAGAAAATTCCTAAGTTTCTTTATGGGTTCTTCTCTCTTGGTTGGCGGAGTGGGAACCGGCAGTGGCGCCACTACGAAATGGCTTACCTCCTGCTGGCGGCGCTTTCGACTCCGCTCGTTCTTTCGGTTCACTCAGTCGTCTCATTCGACTTCGCTACTTCAGTGGTTCCGGGCTGGCATACGACTATTTTCCCTCCCTATTTTGTTGCCGGTGCTATTTTCGGCGGTTTTGCGATGGTCCTGACCTTGATGCTTCCGGTTCGCAAACTCTATGGTCTTGAGGATCTGTTTACGCATAAGCACATCGACAACATGTCGAAGATCATCCTCCTCACCGGGACGATCGTTGGTTACGCCTACATCATGGAGCTGTTTATCAGTTTCTACGGAGCGAATAAATTTGAAACTGACGCCTTTCACCTCCGGATTCTGTCCGGTCCGTATACATGGGCTTACTACTGCATGTTCTTCTGTAACGTTATTGCTCCGCAGATCTTCTGGTTTCAGTGGGCGCGTCACAATTTGTGGGTTGTCTTCATCGTTGCGAACTTTGTGAACTTTGGCATGTGGTTTGAGCGTTTCGTCATCATCCCGACTACTTTGGCGCGGGACTTCCTGCCAGGTCAGTGGGGTTACTACTCGCCTTCGATTACTGAGAAACTCATGTTTGCCGGAACTTTCGGAATGTTTTTCATGCTCTTTCTGCTCTTCATTCGATTCCTGCCGGTGATCGCAATGTCCGAAGTGAAGGGCGTATTGCCGCAAAATGATCCTCATTTCCCTGATTGGAAAAAGCTTCGTGAGAAGCGGAGGCAGGCTGAATCCTGATTTTACTTAACCGAGACCTACTGAATCTTTTGAGCGCATCATCTGACAACTCCAAGAGCCTCTTTGGTTACGTTGCCGAGTTTTCGACGGCGAGTGACTTGTATCATGCGGCCGAGAAAGTCCATGAAGCGGGGTTTCGTCGCTGGGATGTCCATACTCCCTATCCGGTGCACGGAATGGATCATGCAATGGGGCTCGGGAAAAGCTGGCTCTCAGCAGGTGTGCTCGTCGGTGGAACGACGGGGTTTCTTTTTGCTTTGTTCCTTCAATTCTTCACTCAGGTTTCGCTTTACCCAACTGTTGTTCAGGGTAAGCCGACCAATCTCTTTACGATGCCGGCTTTTTTCCCGGTGACCTTCGAGCTTACGATTCTGTTTTCGGGCTTCACGATTCTCTTCGGCCTTCTGGCGATTATTGCGCTGCCGCGATGGAATCACCCGCTGTTTAATTCAAAACTTTTCGAAAAGGCTACCGATGACGGTTTCCTGATGGTGATCGAAGCCCGCGATCCGAAGTTTAAGAAAGAGAAGACGCTCGATTTCCTCGAAGAAATCGGTGCGGGAAAGATCGAAGAGGTCGCACACTGAACTGAATAAATAAGAATGCGTTGGTTTTTCCTCATTTTAGCGATCGCGGTAGTGGCAACAGTTTATGCACTGGGTCCGCGTGGTGAAAAGTTCTCGGACCCTCCTTTCGAGTTGTTTCCGGACATGGATCACCAGTATCGTGTGAATTACCAAAAGCCGAGTGACTTCTTTGAGGATGGTCAGGGATCCCGGAAGCCAGTCGAGGGAACTGTCCCACTTGGTTTTACGTTTCCTCATCAGGGAAATCAGGGGGACCTGAACACTGCGCTCGACTTCAGTCGCGGGGATAGTTACGCAGACACAGGTTTGTATGGTGACTTTTACGGTGCTGGGTATCCGAAGACTTTGAAACTTGATGATGCCTTTCTCGCTCGCGGAAAGCAACGCTACCAGATTACCTGCACGCCCTGCCACGGTGATAGTGGAAACGGTGTCGGTGTCGTTTCGAAATACTGGGCTATTCCACCTACCGCAAATGTAATTGACGCGAGAGTTTCTGCGATGCCCGAGGGTCAGATTTTTTGGACAATCACACACGGCAAAGGGCTGATGGGGCCTTACAATGGAGTTCTCTCAGTGAACGACCGATGGGCGGTCGTTGCTTATGTAAAGGCTCTCCAGGCCGCCGCTGGAAACTGATTACGATTTTTTTGTGCTACTTCTCATGGCTGGTTTAAAAGACGGCGACAACTACAAAGACGGCGAGTTTCTCAAGTCGCCAACTCTCCTTAAACTCATCTGCCTTGCAGTTGGGGTGGGGGGGCTGGTGCTCTTTTTCGCCCTTCGTTACCTCATGCCTGAAAAGGCTGGTGAAATGGGTTATAGCTGGCTTTTTGCCGTAGTCTTCTTCCTGACTCTCTCTATCGGCGGAATGTTTTGGACGCTGCTGCATCATGCGAGTAACTCGGGATGGGGAACTGTGATTCGGCGGCTGATGGAGAATCTTGGGGTCATGGTTCTGGTTTGCCTCGTGCTGGGACTTCCGCTCCTTGTTCCGCAAATGGGATTTCGGGATGCGTTATGGGAGTGGTTCCCGAAGCGTGCCGCTGCTCTCGAGGTTGCCACTGAAAAGGCGGAGAAAGGCAAGTCTGAGTATGTTGCCAAGCACGATGCTTCTGTAGGGAAAGTCACCGCAGAGTTGGAAGAAGCGAAGACGGCTTTTGCAGCGATCGATTCACCGAGCCCCGGCCACCGGGCACATTTTGAAAGAAAGATTTCCTCCCTCGAGTCGAAGGTTGAAGATTTGTCTTCGGCGGAGGTGACAGAGGAGACGGCAAAGAAGAAGCTGACGGATAAGTTTTTTCTTAAGGAGGAGGCGTTGTTATACGTGAAGCGTGCTTACCTGAATGAGAACATGTGGTATCTGCGCTTCTGGTGCTATTTCATCGCCCTCGTCGGAATTGCATACACGCTCAAGCGCTGGTCTGTTCGTCAGGATTCTGATGCGAACCCTAAATGGTTTCGTTGGATGCGCCGCTGGAGTTGTGGCTTTCTTCCATTCTTTGCAACAGCCTGGACCTTCCTCGTGTTCGATTGGCTGATGGCGCTCGATTACGCGTGGTTCTCCACGATGTGGGGAGTTTACCTCTTCGCCGGCTGTGCTCTGAACTCGATGGGCTTGCTTGTCATCATGGTGACCATTTTGCGAAAAGCAGGGTATCTAAAGAACGTGGTGACTCTGGAGCACTATCACTTGATGGGAAAACTGATGCTCGCCTTCGTGATCTTCTGGGCTTACATCGCATTCTCCCAGTTCTTCCTGATCTGGTATGCAAACATCACGGAGGAAACGAAATTCTACCTCACAAGGAATACTGATTTTTGGAATACGTTCACGATCGTTCTGCTCGTCATTGGTCATTTTTTCATTCCATTTGCAATCTTGCTCATTCAGAAAGTCAAGACAATGCCCTTAGTACTGTCGGGAATTGCTGTTTGGAACCTGATTATGCATTTCTGTGATATTTACTGGATCATCATTCCGGAGCGGGGGATCTCGCTTTCTGCAGCAGCCGGAGGTGAAATTCAGATGACGATTCCGGGTGCGTGGATGTTTGATGTTCTCGCTTTCGTTTCGGTGGCCGGTATTTTCGGATTTTTCCTGCTTCGCCAGCTCGGATCCGCGAGCCTCTTTCCTTGTCGGGACCCTCGTCTTGATGAGTCCCTTAACGTGGTGAACTAACTTGGATTTTTTTAACCTTCTATGAGTAATCAGGCATCATCAGCATCCTCTCCGCTTAAGGTCTTTCTCGGGGCGATGGGGGTATTTGTCTTTTTTGGTTTCCTTGCGCTGATCCTTTCCGGATACGCTGGTCATGAAAGTATCGAAGATCGTGCCTACATGGGAGAATTTGATGCTGAGACGATTCAACAACGTTGGGCTAATCTTGAAGAAATCGAAGCGGCTCAGGGTGATCTTCTTGATGAAAAGAAAGTTGCTTCCGAAATGGCGGCTATTGTAAGCAGTGCTCCGAAAGCGTCTAAATCATCGATCGTTGTCCCGGGTTCACCAACATTCATGAAGCAGATGGAGGAAGCGTCAGCTCCGAAAAAGGAGGAAGAAGTGAAGGCTGCAACACCGAAAAAGAAGGAAGCACCGAAAGAGCCCTCTCCTAAGGTGAAGCCTGAAGCAAAGCCTGCTCCGAAAGCTGAGCCGAAAGC